>JAVBSI010000010.1:0-46184 GCA_031556815.1 Eubacteriales bacterium
AACGCTTCAAATGCAATGATATCGCATTGGGTGTCAGTAAGGTCAAACCAGATTTCGCCATTCTTTTCTATAATCGGCAAGGGCAGTTCGCTTCTTGAATATTCTCGCAGATACAAACATACCTTGTTTAAGGAACTCCTCGCCTCCGGCCCCGCTTACCCCGATGCTTCCACAAGCGAGCAGGCGCAAGCAATCATTCGCAGACATGGCATTGCGCTGAGCAGTGAGGCTCGGCAGCTGCTCAGCCGGGAGACCCCAAAGCAACTGGATCATGTGATATCCTTCATCACAGGAAGCGTTCGCCAGCTATGCCATGCCGCGGAAGCAAAGGCCAGGCAACTGGGATATGAGCCCTTCATTCTCACGGACAGCCTTTGCTGTACCGCGCGAGACGCCGGAAGCTTCCTCGCCTCCATCGCCCGGTATCATCAGGATACGAAGCGCTCCGTCGCTTTTCTGGCTGGCGGCGAAACCGTTGTGTACGTGGCTGGAAAAGGAAGGGGCGGGCGCAACCAGGAGATTGCCCTGGCAGCTGCCATTGGGATTAACGGGGTACAGAATGCGGCGGTGTTTTCCTTTGGCTCCGACGGCACGGACGGCCCCACGGACGCGGCAGGCGGATACGTGGATGGGACGACATGCGAGCGGATGCGGGATGCTGGGATTGATCCGCAAGTTTATTTGGAAAACAATGATTCGTACCATGCGCTGAAGGCAGTCTCCAGCTTACTCATTACAGGCCCCACGGGAACCAATGTGAACGATTTGTCCGTGGTCTTACTAAGACGTTAGGCCGTTTGGTTTTCACACACGCTTTCGCCACTGTCCCTCCTTTTCACCTCCCCTTTTTCCCATCGCATCCGGCTCTACTTTTGATACGCGCACCAATCGGCGTCAATATAGTAGAAGGAATCGTTCAGGTCTGTGGATTGACCGGCGTTATCGCCGCTGCTTTGCCGCAGAAAGCCCCAGCCCCGTAAAAGCGACAGATTGGCATCCGCCATCCAATCGCTGTAACCCTCGACGCTGTTGGCCTTGCCCTGGGCAATGATCCCGCAGACTTCCACTTGCTCCCCTTCCACAAACCGGGGGGTCAGCTCCGTAACAGGAACACGAACCAAGTATCGCATGCGAAATCGCAACCCATGCTCGTTGGCAGTGGTCTTGCTTTCCACAAACAGCAGCCGGTGGGCATAGTCCAGCTCTCCGTCTCCTTCTCTCCATACATCTTCCGTCCAAATAATCGGCCCACTGATCCTAATTTTCTGCCCTACATAATCCTCTATGTAGTGCAATATCCCTCCGGTATCCCGCTGCGGATACAGCTTGGTATCAAACACCGCCGAGGGCTCCACCTTAATTTTTATCACCACCGTGTTGTTCTTGGTGTCCTTGGTGTCCGTCAGCGTAACGGACCCCTCCCCCACCTCCTTGGGCCATATATACAACGCCTTGATGGAAGAATCAAATGTGAAGCCTTTGCCCTTGCTCTTCGCGCGCAGATCCTCCCCCGTAAACTCAATGGGGATTTTCACCGCTTGCGGCGTGGTGATCGTTACCTCCGTATCCTTCACCAAAATGGTGGGCACAACCACCGCACAGGTGGCCGTTTTCTCGCTGCCATCCTGCGCGGAACATGTAATGGTGGTTGTTCCGCTGGCCTTGGGTATCACCAAGCCCTCCCCGGACACCGTGGCCACTGTCTCGTTAGAGCTGCTCCACACCAATGCTTGGTAGGTGGCGTTTTCCGGGCTAACAGTGGCTTTCAGTTGCAGCTGCTGCCCCAGCACCAGGGTTTCCTTGGTTTTGTCCAACTTGATGGCCTTCACTTCCACAATTTCTTGCGCGTTGGCCACGCTTGCGCACACAACCGTCAACATGAGCGCCAGCACAACCGCGATACCGGTCCGATTCTTTTTCATCGTTCTTCACACTCCAAGATGATTATGAAATTTTTCCCTGTTTCCATTATACCACAAAAATCCCCGCAAAGGCAGCCCGTGGGGAGGGACGATCGCATGCCTTAGGAAAACTGGCCAAATGAGGATCAACGCAATGCCGATAGGAAACGCCGCGATGATGGATACTCGTTGCAGGGTACTAAGCCAATTGGGGGGCGAATTTGTTTTGCCCGTTATTTGGATGCAAACGCCTCTTGATGCGCCAAAAAGAAATCGTGGTAGGCGAGAACATTCTCCAACTGCGTCCATGTCTTGATATCCACAGGGCGCGCATCCAGGTCATAAATCTTCACACGCTTCATCGCCAGCAAAAAAGGTGAATGTGTTGAAATAATGAGCTGGCAGCCCATGTACCTGGCGGATTCCTCCAAATAGGTTGCCAGTTCCAGCTGCTTTGCCGCAGAAAGGCTGTTCTCCGGCTCATCCAACAGGTAGAGCGCGTCCTGTTGAATCTGCTGCTGAAAGTAAAAGCCGGCGCTCTCCCCGTTGGATTGTTCTCGCACATTATCCATCACCTGTTCACGCACAAACGCCGACTGGGTTTTGCGCCTGGCGCTATTGCGCTTTTTCAGCGTCTCATAATCCTCCAAGGATCTCAATTGAAATGTGGAGTTCCTTGCGTCATAATGATCCTCAAAAAGCATTTCCTTTTTTCGGTCAATCCCTTCGTTGAGGCTGCGGATGTTCAACATGTAGTCAAATACATCGTCGCTGGTTACAATCCGGCTATGGGGTGGAATGGTTTCCTCCACTTGTATCCGGCATAGTTTTCCATAATCTTCAAAAAAATTGGAACGGTTGAAGGGCGCGCTTCGCTGCAGCCCCAGTTTTTCCGCAATGATATTCAGGGCTGTTGTTTTTCCCGATCCATTGCCTCCATGCAAAATGGTGATGGGTTCAAAATCCAGACGCTCCAAACCCGCTTGGGACAGCACCCCAAAAGGGTACATCGTATTGTAACAGGTTTTTTGGACGGACATGCGATAAGCCCACTCCGCGTCTTGGTTTGGAAATGTAATGCTGTCCAAATAGATCATCTTGTCATCCCCACGCGCTATGCGCATCAGCCGCCCTCAAGGAAGGCTCTGTCGTTTTCATGCGTTTTGCGGCACTCGCTCGCATTGGCCGCTTGCCACAGCCGATCCCGCCAAGCCCACGCTGCTCCTTTCCGCAAGTAAGGATCAGCGCCGAAAAGTGCCGTCAGGATGCCCATTCACGGATGGAGCCGCTCGGCGGGAACCTTGCTTCTCAGCAGTTGCCATAAAGCCTCTGCTCCCTGCGGGACTTGTGCATCCGGTAACAAGTAGGCTTTGGTATGGGACAAATAAAGGTAGGTGCAGCCCTTCCCATGATAGACGCTAAGCACTTCCTCCCATGGGCAGTGCAACCGTTCTTGGCCCGATTCCACATCGATGCCTTCCGCGGCGCTGAGCACAAGGGTGTACGCATACCGGGGAACGTCCAGCCGCATTTTTTGGCTCTGCTGCTTCACCGATGAAAGGAAGCTAAACCAGTATACAATTGGAAGTCCCAGTGCAACCAATGTCAGTACCACCGCGGGCAGCATGGCCTGCGGCTGTTGCGCCAGCATGAAGAAGCAAACCGCCGCGCTGGCCAGCAAAATGCCAGCAAAGACAGCCAAAGGCCTCCAGCGCTTTTGCCTGGTAAAGCCTTCAAAAAGAGCAAAACTGCGGAAGGTGGCGGCGTCCATATAAACCTTGATTGTCAAGCTTTTTTCGCTCATCATACCCCTTCTTTCCCATCCATTGCGGCCCTTGCTTTGCGTATGGTAGCATTATGCTGCATTGGGTTCATTTTAGCAAGTCCAAGTATTATTGGATGCTTTGCACAAAATTTCACTATTATTTTCTACTTGTATGCTAGTAGACAAGTGATCGGTACTCATAGTATACTAAGCATACAAAATGCGTAGGCTTCCATGTGAAAGGCATAACTTCTCGTCGTTTCATTGATTGTTGTTGTTCTATTTATGCTTTTGCCACATAAAACTACGCAATCAAAGGAGGATTTCCATGAAAAAGCTATTGGTTTTGACCCTTGTTCTTGTGATGGTTTTGGGCGTGGTTTCGATCAGCAAGGCTGAAGTTGCCAACGATCCAAAAGTAACCCTGGTGTATGCCGAGGTCAACCCCGAAGATTCCCTGATGGGCAAAACCGCCAACGTGTTCAAAGAGAAAGTGGAAGAGCTCACCGGCGGCTCCGTCACCATCGACCTGCAGGCCAGCGGCGTGCTGGGCGCAGAAAAAGACGTGCTGGATACCATGATCGGTGGCGCTGGCACCATCGACATCGCCCGCATTTCCGCGTTTAGCCTCACCTCCTACGGCACCAAGAAGAGCGCTCTGCTGGCTGTGCCTTACACCTTTGCCAACCGCGCTCACTTCTGGAAGTTCGCCAATGGCGACAAAGCCGCGTCTTTCCTCAGCGAACCTGCTGAGATCGGCCTGGGCGTTACCGGCCTGTTCTATGCCGAGGAAGGCTTCCGTCACTTCTTCTTTGCCAAAGAAGTTGCCAGCATGGCTGATCTGGCTGGCACCAAAATCCGCGTTTCCACGGACCCGACCATGACCGGCATGGTGGAAGGCCTTGGCGCTTCTCCCACCGTTGTGGCTTTTGGTGAACTGTATGCGGCCCTGTCCTCCGGCGTGGTGGACGGCGCGGAGCAGCCCATTGCCAACTATCAAAGCAATAAGTTCTACGAAGTAGCCCCCTACATGATTCTGGACGCTCATACCATGGGCGCCGCGGAGGTTATCATCACCGAAGAGGCCTTGGCGAAGCTGACGGACGGCCAGAAGGCTGCCATCATCGAGGCCGGCAAGGCTGCCAGCGAATTCAACGCTGGTCTGTCCGAAGAAAACGAGCAAGCGTGTTTGGAAGAAATGAAAGCCGCTGGCGTGACCTTTGTGGAAGTCACCAATCTCCAGGAATGGCAGGATGCTTGCAAGGATGTTATTGCCAGCTGCATCACGGGTCTGGAGACCGAGTACCAAGAGATTTTGGACTTGGCGAAGTAATCCTCACACCGTATTCCCTGTCTTAGCGGCGCAGGGCAGTACAATGTGCTGCCCTGCGCTTTGCCATATGCAGGAAACTTGGTTATGTACATCTAATCAGTCATGTGCAGAAGGGGGGCGTTCTCATGCCGGTGGTTTTTCAGAAACTGGATCGGCTCAAGCCGATTTTCGATGTGGTGGATAGGATTTCGATGCTCATCTGCAAGCTGTTGCTCATTGCCGATGTTCTCATTACCACCATGGCAGTGATGGGACGATATATTTCCTTTATTCCAGACCCGGCATGGAGTGAGGAAGTCGTTCTGACGCTAATGGTCTATATGACAGTGCTCAGCGCCGCGCTATGCATCCGTCGCGGTTCCCATATCCGTATGACGGCATTGGACCACTATTTACCCAAAAATGTGGTCAAGATACTGGACCTGCTCGCCGACGTGGCGGTGATCTTCTTTGCCATTGTGATGCTGGAGCAGGGATGGAAGTTTGCCTCGGGTTTAGGCAGCAAGGGCTATTATACCTCCATGCCAACGCTATCTTTATTCTGGATGTATTTCCCCGTGCCCCTGGCCGGCATCTTTATGCTTTTATTCGAGGTGGAGAGCACCTACCGACACATTCGGGCATTTTTCGTTAAGGAGGAAGGCGCAAAATGACTGCTGAATCTTGGGCCATTCTGATCCTCTTGGGTAGCTTTTTTGTCATGATCCTCCTGCGCTTTCCCATTGCCTATGCCGTGGGTATTTCTGCGACGCTCTGTCTTCTGTTTATGGGCAAACCCTTGTTTGCCATTGCCCAGCAAATGACCAAAGGCATCAGTTCCTTTAGCCTGATGGCCGTTCCCTTCTTTATTACCATGGGTTGCCTGATGGGTTCGGGCGGTATCAGCGAGCGGCTCATTGCGTTGGCTGATGCCTTTGTGGGCTGGATGCGTGGGGGCATGGCGATGGTGAACATCGTGGCGTCGTACTTTTTCGGCGGCATTTCCGGCTCTGCCGCTGCGGATACCGCTTCCCTGGGCTCCATCCTGATCCCCATGATGGTGGAACAGGGGTATGATGATGATTTTTCAACGGCTGTTACCATTACCTCTTCCTGTGAAGGCCTGCTGGTTCCGCCTAGCCATAACATGGTTATTTACGCCACCACGGCCGGGGGCGTGTCCGTAGGCAGCCTGTTTCTGGCAGGGTACTTGCCAGGGGCACTGTTGGCGTTGTCGCTGATGGTTGGCTCGCTCATTCTCTCCATCAAGCGCAACTACCCCAAGGGCTCTCCCTTTAGCATCAAGAACGTGCTTAAGCAAATGGCCGGCTCCTTCTGGGCCATTGCTGCGGTGCTCATTGTTGTGGTGGGCGTCGTGGGCGGTGTGTTCACCGCCACGGAATCCGCCGCCATCGCGGTGATTTACAGCCTTATTGTCAGCGTGTTCGTCTACAAAGGCTTGAACTGGAAGGGCGTTTGGCGCGTTTTGAGTGAATGCGTTGGCACCCTTGGGATCGTGTTAATCCTGATTGCCACATCCAGTGCCTTTGGCTACTGCTTGACGCTCTTGCATGTGCCCGCCCTGGCTGCCACGGCGATTAAGAGCATCACGGATAACCCCATTGTTCTGGCGTTGCTTATCAACTTGATTTTGTTGGTTTTGGGTTGCATCATGGATATGGCGCCCATCATTTTAATTGCCACGCCCATTTTGCTCCCGCTGGCCACTTCCATTGGCATTCACCCCATCCAATTTGGGATTATGATTGTGCTCAACTGTGGCATTGGCCTGTTGACCCCGCCCGTTGGCGCAGTACTTTTTATCGGTTCTGCGGTTTCCAAGGTTCCCATGGAACGCATTGTCAAAGCCACCATTCCCTTCTATCTTTGTATGATTGTCGTGCTGCTGCTGATCACCTTTATCCCCGAGATCAGCATGTGGTTACCGCAACTGCTGGGTAAATAAGGAGGAACTGCATCCATGAAAATGACTTTCCGCTGGTTTGGCGAACATAGTGATACCGTTACCCTCCAACAAATCCGACAAATTCCCGGCATGACGGGTATCATGGGCGTGCTGGATACCAAAGCTGCGGGCGAGGAATGGACCAAGGCCGAAATTTCTGCCTATATCGCGCAGGTTCATGACGCCGGGTTGGCATGCGAGGTCATCGAAAGCGTCAACGTCCATGAGGATATCAAGATGGGCCTGCCCAGCCGTGACGCCTACCTGGAAAACTTCCGTGTAACCATTCACAACCTGGCTCAGTATGGCGTAAAGGTTATCATCTATAACTTCATGCCTGTGTTTGACTGGCTGCGCACCGATCTGGCCCGGCGCATCCCGGAGGACGGCTCCAGCAGCCTCTACTTTGACCAGGCGGAGCTGGGTTCCATGACGCCCACGGACATCGTGCGCAAGACGGTGAACGGTTCTCAAGGCTTTTCCCTTCCGGGCTGGGAGCCGGAACGCTTGGCACAGCTGGAGGCCACTCTCCAACAATACCAGAGTATTTCCCCGGAAAAGCTGCTGGAACATTACCGTTATTTCTTGAATGCATTGATCCCAACCTGTGAGGAATGCGGCATCAGGCTGGCTTGCCATCCGGATGACCCGGCCTGGCCGATCTTTGGCTTGCCTCGCATTGCCCACAACCAAGAGGGCCTGGATCGCATAGTGGCGCTTCATCCTTCGCCCGCCCATGCGCTGTGCATATGCACCGGATCCCTGGGCAGTGAGCCGAAAAACGATATCCCGGCGATTATCCGCCACTTTGGCGCTATGGATCGCGTCGCGTGCATGCATATTCGCAACATCAAGCATCTGGGGCCGCGCCGGTTTCGTGAGTCCAGCCATCTGTCCGCAGATGGAGATTTGGATATGTTCGCCATCGTCAAAGCGGTGCATGACACCTGCCCTGACGTCTATGTACGCCCTGATCATGGTCGCATGATTTGGGATGAACAGGGCCGCCCCGGTTACGGCTTGTATGACCGCGCGCTGGGCGCCGCCTATCTGAACGGCTTGTGGGAGGCCGTTGATAAGATGTATAGGGGCTAGGCCAAACGGTGTCAAAACCCTAAGTCCAGGGTAAGGAGGCAATCATGGCCATTCGAAATCACCTTGCGCGGGAAACCGCGCGTGAGTATGCTTTGCGTGTATTCAAAAACCGCATCATCAACCTGGATCTTGCGCCGGGCAGCCTGATCAGTGAGGCGGAATTATCGGAAGAAATGGGGCTTTCACGTACGCCTATCCGCGAAGCGTTGATTGAGCTGTCCAAAACGCAGGTGGTAACCGTCTACCCTCAAAAGGGATGGCGCGTTGCGCTGGTGGATTACGACACGGTGGAGGAATGCCGTTTTATCCGTTATGTGCTGGAGATGAGCGTGGTGGAACAGGTGTGCCGCGTGGCCCAGGAAGAGGATCTGCTTCGCTTGAGCAAAAACGTAAAGCTTCAGACTTACTACCTGGAAAACAACGAATCCAACAAGCTGCTGGAGCAGGACGATGCGTTTCACCGCAGCCTGTTTGACATCGCCAACAAACAAATGGCATATCAACTGATGCACTCAGCCCAGATCCATTTTGACCGGGTGCGTATGATGGCGCTCTCCGCCGTCAAAAACACCAAGATCGTTCAGGATCATCAGATGATCTTGGACGCTATCGTTCGGCGCGATGCCCCCGGCGCCCAGGCGCAGATGGACAAGCATCTGTCCCGCTTTCGCATTGATGAGCAAGCGCTACGCGCGCGGTATCCGGATTATTTTGCGGAAGATGTGGCGGGCCAGTCCTTTGATTTACCGGCATCTTCCTAAAGAGGCTGGCGGCGCTTCCCTTCAGCGCTGAAAAGGCAATGCAGCCGCCGTATTTTGAAGGAGGTTTCATGAAGCTTACGCTACAAGGCATCCAAGACCCCGCCTATCCCAAAAACGGCTATATCCTGCCCGCCTTTGACATCCAGGCTGTGCGCCAGCATACAAAGGAACGCCCAGCATGGATCCATTTTGGCGCGGGTAATATCATGCGCGCCTTTCCGGCGGTTTTGTGCCAACGATTGTTGGATGCCGGGCAGATGGATACCGGCATGATCGTTGTGGAGACCTACGACCCGGAGATTATCAGCCAGGCGTTTACGCCCTTTGACAACCTGACGCTGGCAGTGTCGCTGAAAAGCGATGGCACTGTGGAAAAGCGTGTGGTGGCGTCCATTTGCGAGTCCCTGAGTTACCAGAAACATGAACAGCGCGTGGCAGATCTCTTCTGCGCCCACAGCCTGCAGATGGTGACCCTGACCATCACTGAAAAAGGCTACGCGGTGACGGACGGGGCGGGCAAGCCGCTAGACTACTGCGCGGGTGATTTTGACAGCATGGAACATCCCGTGTCCATCATCGCAATCCTGTGCCAATTGATGGCCGCACGTTATCAGGCCGGCCAAAAGCCCATCGCGCTGGTTTCGCTGGACAATTGCTCCCACAATGGAACGGTTCTGCAAAACAGCATCCTGGCCATTGCCAATGCCTGGGCTGCCAAGGGCCTGGTGGATCAGGGGTTTGTACAGTATCTCTCCGACCCGGCCAAGGTGTCCTTTCCCTGGAGCATGATCGACAAGATCACGCCGCGCCCATCGGAAGAAGTGGTCGCGCTGCTTGAGAAGGAAGGTTTTGAGGACGCGCGTATTGTGGTAACCGCCAAGAATACCTATCTATCCGGTATGGTAAATGCGGAGGAGTGCGAATACCTGGCCATTGAGGATCGCTTCCCGGGCGGCCGCCCTTCCCTGGAGCAGGTGGGCGTCATTTTCGCCAGCCGGGAAACCGTGGATCAAATTGAAAAAATGAAGGTGTGTACCTGCTTAAATCCGCTTCACACATGCCTGGCCATCTTTGGCTGCCTGCTTGGGTTCACCAAAATTTCGGACGAGATGAAGGACGACGCGCTGGTGGCGCTGGTGCGAATGATCGGCTATCAAGAAGGATTGCCCGTGGTGGTGGATCCGGGCATCATCAGTGCGCGCAAGTTCATCGATGAGGTGGTGGGCCTGCGCATGCCCAACCCCTTTGTACCCGACACGCCGCAGCGCATTGCCTGCGATACTTCCCAAAAGCTGCCCGTTCGCTTCGGCGAGACGCTCAAGGCGTATGTGGCGGCGGGCAAGACCGATTTGTCGTTCCTCAAAGCGATTCCGTTGGTATTTGCCGGATATGCCCGCTATTTGACCGGCGTCAATGACGAAGGGGTTGCCTTTACGCCCTCCCCCGACCCCAGCCTAGACGCGCTAAGGGTATATGTATCAGGCTTTGTGCTGGGTCAGCCCTTCGATACCCGGCGGCTGAGGCCTCTCTTTTCCGACGCGTCCATTTGCGGCGTCGATCTCTATGCTCATGGCCTGGGCGAGGTGTGCGAACGGCTTTTTGCGGCCATGGCCGAGGGCAAAGGCGCGATCCGCAAGCAGATCGAAGCCTGCGTCCACGCACCAAGCCCGTGATGGATTGATCGAGAGACGAACCCCTGCCCAATAGCCTGTCCATGCCGCTATGCTGTCCCGCAGGCGAATGGACGGGCTATTGGGGTTGGCGGCGCTGATGGACAGCCTGTTTTGACGATCCATCATAGACTTTGGCCCTCACCGCAGGTATAATAGGGAAGAATGCTCTTTTACCGCGAGACAAATGGGTATTTCTTCCTCATGTTCCACCATTGCCGACACCGTAAAACCAATTGCATTGCAGGAGAATAACCGATGAACACATGGAAGCTGGAGGAAACCCAGATTGACCCGCTGCAAATGCGCAAGCAAGAATCACTGTTTGCTCAAGGCAACGGCTATCTTGGTTGGCGGGGAACCCTGGAAGAGGGAGGGATGCCGGATTCCTTGGAAGGCACCTATATCAATGGCCTTTATGAGACCTACCCCATCCACTACCCTGAAACGGCCTATGGGTATCCCGCCGAAGGGCAAACCATGCTCAACCTGATGAACGCCAAGGAGATACGCATTCTCATCGATGATGAAGAAGTGAACATGTCCTCTTCACACATCAGCCAATACCATCGGGAACTGGATTTTCGCACCGGCCTTCTCACCCGAAGCTTTGCTGTGGAAACCAAGGCGGGCCAGCTTGTGAATATCCGTTTTCGCCGCTTTATCAGCTTTCCTCGGCAACATGTGGGCTGTGTGGATTGCCATGTCGCCTCTGTGGGTTTTCAAGGGGAGGTCCGGTTGGTTTCGACGCTTCATACCCATTCCCAGAACCAATCAGCCGCACAGGACCCGAGGGTGGGCGCCCACCTGCCGCAGCAGTGCTTTTCGCTGATGGAAACCAAAAATGAACTGGATGAAACCTATGCCAAGCAGCGTACCCTCCGTAGTCGGCTGGACGTGGCCTGCGCCGTCCGTCATGTGGCCTGCGCCAATGCGGCCCAAACCATGTTCACCCAGGACGATGCTTTGGCGCATACCTTTCTGTTTTCCCTCCAGCCGGGGGAGAGCGCAGGGCTCGCCAAATACGTGGCTTATGCCGCCCAAACAATGCCCCAGGAGCAGGACGTGCTTGAACTGGCTCGCAACCAAGTCAGGCAGGCTGCCACGCTATCCTTTGATGCACTGCTACAGGAAAACGTCGATTTTCTCAAAGCCTACTGGGATGCTTCCGATGTGGTCATTCAAGGGGACGATACACTTCAGCAGGGGCTTCGCTTCAACAGCTTTCACATCCTGCAATCGGTGGGCCGTGACGGATGGCGGAGCATCGGTGCCAAGGGCCTTTCCGGCGAGGGATACGAGGGACATGTCTTTTGGGATACGGAAATGTTCGTGCTACCTTCCCTCCTGTACTCCAACCCGGCCATTTGCCGCAGTTTGCTGGCATACCGCTATCACGGCCTACCCGCTGCCCGGGCCCGGGCCAAGGAAATGGGGCATCCCAAAGGAGCGCTGTTTCCTTGGCGAACCATCGCCGGAGGGGAATGCTCCACATTTTTCCCAGCCGGGACCGCTCAATATCACATTGATGGAGACATTGCGCTGGCCATCCAAAACTATGTGCAGGCCAGCGGGGATGAAGGGTTCTTGGAAGAGATGGGGGCCGAGCTCCTTTTTGAGATCGCCCGGCTGTGGATGAGCTTGGGGCACTTTTCCCCGCAAAAGGGCGGGCAATTTTGCATAGACTGTGTGACAGGCCCAGATGAGTACACCGCTATTGTGGATAACAATTTCTACACCAATCGCATCGCCCGCGAAAGCCTGTGGTATGCCCATGCAATCTATGAAAAGCTTGCCAAGACAAAATCGGAATGGCTGCATGGGCTCTGCGCGAAACTCTCGCTTTCCTGCGACGAGCCTGCCGCTTGGAAGGACGCGGGGGATCGGATGTACTTCCCTTATGACGCCCATTTGGGCGTCCATCTGCAGGATGATACCTTCGCCCATAAGGCTGATTGGGATTTTGCCGGAACACCCAAGGATCAATACCCGTTGCTTTTGCATTTTCATCCGCTGGTGATTTATCGGCATAAGGTTCTCAAACAGGCGGATGTGGTCCTTGCGGATCTGCTGTTTGACCAGTATATCGACGCAGCGCAAATCCAGCGCGATTTTGACTACTATGAACCCCTGACCACCCACGATTCTTCACTTTCCGCATGCACGCACAGCATGGTTGCCTGCCGTATCGGCGATTTGGAAAAAGCGTATGCGTATTTTATGCGCACGGCTCGCGCCGACTTGGATGATTGGAAGGGCAACACCCAGGACGGATTGCATATTGCCAACATGGCGGGGACGGCCATGTGCTTGCTCTGGGGATTTGCCGGCATACGTCAATGGAATGGACGGCTGAGCATGCGCCCTGCCATTTCGCCCCACTGGACATCCTATGCATTCCGTGTCCTTTTTCAGGGGCGGAAGCTGGCTGTGTACATCGATCCGCAAAACATACAAATAGAGCTACTGGAAGGAGCCTCTTTGTCCGTTACGGTTTGGGAGCAAGAGGTCACCCTGGTCAAAGGAACGCCGGTATGTCTTCCCTTGCCCTAATGGACCGCATGTAAACCATCTTGTTCTTTCGGCAAAAGTAGCGATTGACAAATGAAAGAATATGGCTATAATAAATATATAGAGTTGTGCAAGCGTTTGCGCAAGGCGGGCTCACGTTAACGAAACCAGGGCTTTTCTCCTTATTCTTGCCAGGAGCAAAAAAGGAGGATTTCGGTTACCCTTTGGTTGAGTTTGATATAAAATAAGGCCCATTTTCGTGCAATGCACACAGCTTTTTCTTGACAAATGGGGCATTCGGTCCTATACTAACAGTACACGAAAACAAAAATCAAAAGGAGGTTTTCCAATGAAGAAGGTTCTGTCAATCGCGCTGGTCCTTGCCATGGTGCTATCCTTGACGTTGGTGGCCCATGCGGAGGGCACGACCATCACGCTGATGAACAACAAGGTCGAAATCGACGAGGCGCTCAAGGCATATGCAGCCAAGTACGAAGCGGCGACCGGCGTGAAGGTCATCATCAACAGCGTCGGCGGCGGCGCGGACTATCAGGGTCAAATCAAAGCAGAAAAAGCTTCTGGCAAGATGCCTGACATCTTTGTGTTTGAAGGCCCTGCCACCTATGAAGTGTACAAGGATAGCATCTCTGATCTGAGCGATCAACCCTGGGTCGGCGATACCGACGTGGCCTACAAAAGCCCCGAAGGCAAAGTGGTCGGTTTCCCGGTAGCCATTGAAGGCTATGGCCTGGGCTATAACGCGGGATTGCTGGAAAAAGCCGGCATTGATCCCACCACGCTGACCAACATTGATGCGTACAAGGCTGCCTTTGAAAAGCTGGATGGCATGAAGGCTGATCTGGGCATTGATGCGGTGGTTTCCATGGCTGCCAGCGTCACCAATGGCATGACCTGGGTGACCGGTTTGCACAACATCAACATATACCTGACCTGCGGCCTTGCATACGATGACACCTCTATCATTGATCTGATGCTGGAAGGTAAGGTTGACGAAGCCCGGTTCCAAGAATATGCAGATTATGTGTCCCTGCTGTTCCAGTATTCCGACCAAACCGTGCTGTTGGAAGGCAACTATGACGCGCAAGCCGCCGCCTTTGCCAATGGCAAAACGGCGTTTATCCACCAGGGCAACTGGCTGGATCCTACCCTGAACACCCTGGGCGTAACCTTTGATATTGGCTATGCGCCTCATGCCTTCTCCAAGACTGACACGGATGGCATCCTGATTGCGCCTCCCTCCTGGTACGCGGTTTCCAACGGCCCCAATGCAGATGCCGCCAAGGCTTTCCTCGCTTCCATGCCCGGCACGCCTGACGGCCAGGACTATATGGTGAACCAGGCTGGCATGGTGCCCGCGTTCAAGACTGTTACCCTCCAGCCCTCCGGTCCCTTGTCCAAGGCCATGCTCCCGTGGGCGGCCTCCGGCAAGATCTATAACTGGCAACAGTACAAAATGCCCGACGGTTTCGGTATGAATACCCTGGGCCCGATCTATGAGCTGTTTGCCAATGGCACCGCTGATGAGGCCACCTTCATCCAGATGATGAAGGAAGCCGTGGCTACCATTCCCTCTCTGCTTGGGCAGTAATGACAGCCTAAAGCTTAGCTAGCATGTTCAGACGCGGTCTGCGCGTACGCCGCACAGACCGCGTCGCTTTTCGTGAAATGGAAAGGCTCTTTCTGCAAATCAGTAAAAAAGGGGGGAACCCTGTGAAAAAAACCCGGCTTACGAATTTTGCATTCCTGTTCCCAGCCGTTTTTGCCTTTGTTATGGTAATCATCATCCCATTTTTTCTTGGCATTTATTATTCGATGACCGACTGGCAAGGGTTTGCGGAAAACGTCCATTTTAAGGGCTTTGGCAATTTTATTGCCGCTTTTTCGTCCACCGATTTTCAATATTCCTTTTTGGTGACCGCCATTTTTACCTTGATCAATGTCCTCTTGGTAAACCTGGTGGCGTTTGGCTTGTCATTGTTGGTCACCAGCGAGCTCAAAGGACGAAATTTTTACCGCGCAGGCTTTTTTATGCCAAACCTGATTGGCGGTATTGTGCTGGGGTATGTGTGGCAGTTCATTTTCTATAATGTCATTCCGCAACTGGGCAGGGATCTGGGGCTTGTGTTTATGCAAAAGTCCATGCTTTCCGATCCCCGTCTTGCGGTGCTCGCGGTGTCCATCGTATCCACGTGGCAATATGCGGGCTATATTATGATGATCTATGTGGCCGCCATCCAGGGCATCCCCGCTTCGCTGATGGAGGCTGCCAGCGTGGACGGCGCCACGTACCTCACCCGCCTTCGGCGGATCCAAATGCCCATGATGGCCAGTTCGTTTACCATTTCTTTGTTTTTAACATTGGTGAACTCGTTCAAACAGTTTGACGTTAACGTATCGCTCACCAACGGCGGCCCGGCCATGATCTTGGGAACAAAAGCCGTTAAAGCAACGCAATTCTTAGCGTTGAATATCTATACCACCGCCTTTAACCTGAACCAAATGGCACAAGGCCAGGCCAGGGCCGTCATCTTCTTCGTCGTGCTGGTTGTGATTTCGCTGATCCAAGTGGCGTTTTCCAAGCGCAAGGAGGTGGAGTTGTAAGATGAATAAGCGCAAAAAGCTCATTTTGGAACTCTGCACCATCCTGCTGTTCTTGATCTTTATGGCCCCCTTTGTGATCGTGGTGCTTAACTCGGCCAAGCTGACCAGAGACATTATCAACAGTCCCATCGGCTGGCCTGCCGACTGGGCACAGCTGCCCACCAACATCGGTCACATCCTCGCCAGCCCCAATATTGCCTATTGGTCCTCCTTTGGCAATTCGGCGCTCATCACCGTGGTGTCCCTGGTGGTGATTGTGCTCACCTCTTCCATGGCCGCCTGGATCCTGGTGCGTACCAAAACCCGTTGGTCCGCTCTCATTTTTATGGGTTTTGTGGCCTCCATGGTCATTCCCTTCCAGGTGGTGATGTTCCCGTTGGTCACCTGGTTTAAAATGGTGGGCGATTTCCTTCACTTTCCCCTTTTGCGCAACGTGCAGGGGATCGTCTTTGCCTACATGGGCTTTGGCGCTTCCATGAGCATCTTCATCTTTCACGGCTTCATCAAGGGCGTCCCCCTGGAGCTGGAAGAAGCCGCCACCATCGATGGCTGCTCCCGCGCGGCCACATTCTTCCGCATCGTATTCCCCATCCTCCAGCCCGTGGTGGTCACAGTGCTGATCCTCAACGGCATCTGGATTTGGAACGACTATCTGCTGCCTTTGATGCTGCTGGGCTCAAACGGCGCCATCAAGACGCTGCCTCTGGCGGTACAAAGCTTTGTGGGTTCCTATGTGAAGCAATGGGATCTGATCCTCACAGCCACATTGATGGCCATGCTGCCCATCATCCTCTTATACCTGTTTGCCCAAAAGTACATCATTAAGGGTATGGTGGAAGGCTCCATCAAATAGATCAAGTTGAAAACAACCCTACGGCCCGCTTTTCGACCTTGCGGTCAAAGGGCGGGCCGTGTTTGATGGGGGAACCCTTCAAGGGCCCCATCCGTTTCCCTCCAGATGAACCAGCCGCTTTTATGGCCAAGGATCAGGCGCCGCAGTGGACTCTCTCCCCACCAAAAACGGAGAAAAGAAATAATCCCGATGCGCCGTTCCCTTGGTATGGATCTTCTGCAGCAAGATCTCGCAGGCGTTTTTGCCCATTGAGCCGACGGGCTGAGCCACGGTGGTCAGTGGAACACGCAACATCTCCGCGATGGGATTGTTATCATACCCCACCACAGACAGCCGATGGGGGACCTCCACATGCAAATGTTCCGCCATCAGCATCGCGCCTTGCGCCATCAGATCATTGCAGCAAAACAAAGCGGTCACGCCTTTTTCCAGAAGGGCTTTCGCTCCTTGCTTCCCGGATTCTACATGGAAATCTCCCTGATAGACTTTCATCAACGCCACGGGCGACAACCCCATGAGCGAGTGGAACGTATACGTAGATCCAGAAGCCGCCAAGTTTGTCTATGAATCCGGGGCAAAGCTTACCACCATTGGGCTGGACATCGCCTTTAACCCCGACATGGTGAACCTGAACGAAGAAACCCTGCAAAAGCTACGGGGCATTGGCAACAAACAGGCCAAATACGCCCTGGAGATCATCGATTATATCGATCAAAACAACTCCATCCCCGAAGATGGCCTTTTCATCAACGGGCCCATTGACACCACCGCCATGTGTTGTTTTATTGATCCCTCCATGATGATGGTGACGCCCATCAAGGTGGCGGTGGACACGGGCTCCCAGCTCACCCGGGGCATGACCCTCTGGGACCGCCGGGCACACTTTCGCTGGCAGCACCTGCCGGAGATCCACACCGTTTCCGCGCTGAACCAGGCGCGGTACCAGCAAGTGTTTGTGGAAGCTTTGGGAGGAAGGTGAAGTGACATGAAGCAGGAGAACCAAACGCCCACCATCCATAACGCGGCCCGCTTGGGCGACATTGCCAAAATCGTGCTTATGCCCGGCGACCCAGTGCGGGCGGCCTATATCGCCAAGCACTTTTTGCGGGATGCGCGTCAGGTGAGCGATATCCGAGGCATAGGCGCCTATACGGGTTCCTATCAGGGCACTGAGGTCTCAGTCATGGCCAGCGGCATGGGTTGCTCCTCCATGAGCATTTATTCTCGCGAGCTGTATGACTTTTATGGGGTGGAAGCCATCATTCGGGTGGGCTCCGCCGGTGGGCTGTCCAATAACTTGAAACTGGGAGACATCGTCATCGCCCAAAGCGCTTCCACCGATTCCAGCTATCCGTCCCTGGTGGGCTTTTATGGCTCGTATTCGCCTACGGCCAGCTTTGCGCTGCTCAGCCACGCTGCGCAGATTTGCACAGAACGTGGCTTCCCCTTTTCCGTTGGGCCTGTTTTTACCGGAGAGGCGTTCTATTACCCGGACGCTACCTTTACGGCCATGGCGCGCATGGGGATGCTGGCCGTTGAAATGGAAACCGCCGCCCTCTATACCAACGCAGCCCTGGCGGGTCAACAAGCGCTGACGCTATGCACCGTGGCGGATATGATGTTCACCGGCGAAAAATGCACGCCCAAGGAGCGGGAGGAGACCTTCTCCAACATGATCCTCACCGCTCTGGAGCTCAGCGGCAGGGTGTATGGTTGATCTCCAGACCCTGCGCTCCCCCTCCTGCTACATCCCCCAAAAATCCGCCACACAAGCAAAAAGACGCCACCGCGGCGTCTTTTCGCTTGTGCGACTTCACGGCTCCTCCTTCTTCCAGGCCATAGAAGCAAATCACACATTGAAGTGATCTATACACCGTTGGCCACATGGCCCACCTTGCCTAGCGGGGGCACCCATCCGCCGCTTTGTTTCTTGACACAATCTTTACCAAAGCATCCATACGCTCCATACAATCCACTGGTATGCTTGCCTTGTAAAATGAACAGAACAAGGAAAGAAAGCGAGGGAACTGAACATGAAAAAGATGTCCAAAAGCATCCTGGTCGCCCTGGCCATTTTGGCGCTCTGCCTGCCCCTGTCCTGCGTGGCGAGTTCGGCATTTGACGCCGGATGTCCCATCAACGTGATTTCTCGGGAAGAGGGATCCGGTACCCGCGGCGCGTTCATCGAGCTTCTGAAGGTAGAAGTAAAGAACGCCGATGGTACCAAAAAGGACATGACCACCGACGAGGCGCAGATCACCAGCAAAACCGATGTCATGCTGACCAGCGTTGCCAAGGATGCCCACGCAATCGGTTATGTGTCCATGGGGTCGCTCAATGACACCGTCCGTGCCCTGAACATTGACGGCATACCTGCCACCGCCGAAAACGGCAAAAGCGGCCTGTACCCGGTGGTTCGCCCCTTCAACATCGCCACCAAAGCGGAGCTTTCCGATGTGGCCCGGGACTTCATCGCCTTCATGCTCTCCGCCGAGGGCCAGGCTGTGGTCGGCAAGAGCTACATCACCGTGGATGCCGCCGCCGCTCCCTATGCGGGCAGCAAGCCCAGCGGCAAAATCGTAGTGGCGGGTTCTTCCTCGGTAACGCCCATCATGGAGAAGCTGAAGGAAGCCTACCTGACCATCAACCCTGGCGCAACCATCGAGATCCAGATGAGCGACTCCACCGCGGGCATGACCGCCGCCATGGATGGCACCTGTGACATCGGCATGGCCAGCCGCGAGCTCAAGGGCAGCGAAAAAGAGCGGCTGTCTGCCACTCCCATCGCCTTGGACGGCATCGCGGTGATCGTCAGCACGGACAACCCCACCACAGCCCTCACCAGCGATCAGGTTCGTCAGATCTTCACCGGCGAACTCGAAGGATGGTCTCAGCTGCAATGACCAACGCCAGCTCACTCGCCAAAGGGGATCCACCTCCCCTTTGGCCTTTGGCATATAGGAGTAGCCTATGCAACGCATGAAAGAAAACCTGGCCCATGTTGGCTTTTTGGTGGCGGCGCTCACCTCTGTGGCGGCGGTGCTGCTGATCTGCTTGTTTCTGTTTGCAGGCGGCTGGCCTGCCTTTGAGAAGATTGGCCTTGGCAGCTTCTTGCTGGGAACGGACTGGTCTCCCTCGGATAGCCCGCCCGCCTTCGGCATTCTGCCCATGATCATCGGTAGCCTGTACATCACTGGCGGCGCGCTGGCCCTGGGCGTGCCCATCGGCGTATTCACAGCGGTGTTCATGGCGCGGTTTTGCCCCCGGCGGCTGTACCGCCTGCTCAAGCCAGGCATCGATTTGTTGGCGGGCATCCCTTCGGTGATCTATGGGTTTTTTGGCCTGACGGTGATCGTTCCGCTGATCCGCGATTTGTGGGGCGGTACGGGCACCAGTATTGTAGCGGCATCCCTATTGCTGGGCATCATGATCCTGCCCACGGTGATCGGCATCGCAGAAAGCGCGCTGCGGGCCGTGCCCGACGCCTATTACGAAGGCGCGCTGGCCCTGGGCGCAAGCCATACCCGCAGCGTGTACCGGGCGGTTTTGCCCGCCGCCAAGTCGGGCATCTTAGCCGGCGTCATTTTAGGTCTGGGCCGCGCCATTGGCGAGACCATGGCGGTGGTGATGGTGGCAGGTAACCAAGCGCGCATGCCCAAGGGGATCCTTAAAGGCATTCGCACGCTTACCGCCAACATTGTGCTGGAGATGGGCTATGCAACCGAGCTGCACCGGGAGGCGCTCATTGCTACCGGCGTGGTGCTGTTTGTGTTTATCCTGATGATCAACTTGGCGTTTAGCGCCGCCAAGAAACGGGTGTGAGCCGATGAAACGAAAGAAATTTTCCGACCTTCTGCTGGCCGCCTTGACCTATTTGGCAGCGGCGCTCACCGCGTTGGCTCTGGTGTACATCGTTGTCTATATCTTTGTTCAGGGGGTCCCTCAGCTAAAGCCATCCCTGTTTGCCCTTTCCTACAATAGCGAAAACGTGTCCTTGCTGCCCGCGCTGATCACCACGGTGATGATGACCATGCTGGCGCTGCTGCTGGCGGTACCCTTGGGCATCGGTGCGGCCATCTATCTGACGGAGTATGCTAAGCGAGACAATGTGGCGGTCAGCATCATGCGCATGGCCACCGAGACCCTCTCCGGCATTCCTTCCATTCTATACGGGCTGTTTGGGCTGTTGTTCTTCGTCACCCAACTTGGTTGGGGGTTTTCATTGCTGGCGGGGGCCTGTACCCTGGCCATCATGATCCTGCCGCTGATCATCCGCAGCAGTGAGGAAGCCATCAAATCCGTGCCTGATTTGTACCGGGAAGGCTCCTTCGGGCTTGGCGCGGGCCGCCTGCGCACGGTGCTCAAGGTGGTGCTGCCCTCGGCAGCGCCGGGTATTCTGGCGGGGGTCATCTTGGGCATCGGTCGCATCGTGGGCGAAACGGCCGCGCTGATCTACACTGCGGGTACCGTAGCGCAGATTCCCCTCTCCCCCATGCAATCGGCACGGACATTGTCGGTACACATGTACGCTCTTTCCAGTGAAGGCCAGCATACCCAAGAAGCCTATGCCACAGCGGTGGTGCTGTTATTGCTGGTGCTTGTCATCAATACCCTTTCCGCGCGCATTGCCAAGAAAGTAGGCAGGGATTAAGCATGCAAACATTCACCATCGAAAATCTGGATCTTTGGTATGGAACCTTTCAGGCGCTGAAACACATCGACTTGGGCCTTGGCGCCGGTGAGATCACCGCGTTCATCGGCCCCTCCGGCTGCGGCAAAAGCACGCTGCTCAAAACCCTCAACCGGATGAACGATCTGGTGGAGGGCTGCCGCATCACCGGCAGGGTGCTGCTGGACGGGCAAGACATCTACGGTGGTATGGACGTCAGCCTACTGCGTAAGCGGGTGGGTATGGTATTTCAAAAGCCCAATCCTTTTCCCATGAGCGTGTATGACAACATCGCCTTTGGCCCCAGGACGCATGGCGTCACCCGGCGCGCGCAGCTGGACGATGTGGTGGAAAAATCCCTACGGGACGCGGCCATCTGGGACGAGGTGAAGGATCGGCTGCGAAAGTCCGCGCTGGGGCTGTCCGGGGGGCAGCAACAGCGGCTGTGCATTGCCCGCGCGCTGGCGGTGGACCCGGAAGTGCTGCTGATGGATGAACCCACCAGCGCCCTGGACCCTATCTCTACGGGGCGGATTGAAGAACTATTGCTGACGCTCAAAGCAAAATATAGTATAATTATCGTGACCCACAACATGCAGCAGGCCGCGCGTATTAGCGACAAAACCGCCTTTCTTCTGCTGGGGGAAATGGTGGAATGCGCGCCCACTGACACCCTCTTTTCCACCCCGCGGGATAAGCGCACCGAGGATTATATCACAGGGAGGTTTGGATGATGCGCAGCCTATTGGACGATCAACTACAACTGCTTAACACCAGCCTTTTGGAAATGGCCGCCCAGGTACAGGACGCCATCACCCGCGCCACCGACGCGCTGGTACATCAGGATGCCGCCGCGGCCCAGCGCATTATCGATGCGGATCCCCTGGTAGATGCCAAGGAAAAAGAGGTGGAAAGCTTGTGCCTCAAGCTGCTGCTGCATCAGCAGCCGGTGGCCAAGGATCTGCGCATGATCTCCTCAGCGCTGAAAATGATCACCGACCTGGAGCGCATCGGCGACCAGGCGGCGGATATTTCGGAGTTGACCATCTACCTGTCCCATGCCGAGTACATCAAGAAGCTGGAGCACATCCCGCAGATGGCCGCAGCCACCCTCAAGATGGTCACTGAGAGCATCGACGCCTATGTGCAAAAAGATTTGGCGCTGGCTCACGCGGTCATCGCCTATGACGACGTGGTGGACGATCTGTTCCTCACCATCAAGCGTGATCTGATCTCCCTGATCCATGAGGACGAGGCAAACGGCGAGCAGGCCATTGATTTGATGATGATTGCCAAGTATTTTGAACGCATCGGCGATCATGCCACCAACATTGCCGAGTGGGTGGTGTTTTCGATCACCGGCAAGCATGTGGACGAAGCCTAGGAGGTAGTGCCTTTGCAAACTCTCTTTTTGGTAGAGGATGATGAAAACATCCGCGAGTTGGTAAGCTATGCGCTCACGGGCAGCGGCTATGAAGTGACGACTTTTGAGGAAGGCGGCTCCTTTTTTGAGCGCCTGGATCGGCAAACGCCTGATTTGATTCTACTGGACATCATGCTGCCGGGAGAGGATGGGCTGACCATCCTCAAGCGACTCAAACAAACGGCACGGACGCAGGGTCTGCCCGTCATCCTGCTCACAGCCAAGGGCTCGGAGCTGGACCGGGTGAAAGGGCTGAACCAAGGCGCGGATGATTACATCACCAAACCCTTTTCCGTGCTGGAGTTGACGGCGCGTGTCAAGGCGCTGCTGCGCAGAAGCCGCCCCCAAGGCAAGGCCATCTGCCTAGGCGAGCTGAGCCTGGATCCCTCGCGCCGCATTGTGCTGGCACAGGGGCAAGAAGTGGATCTGACCTTTAAGGAGTTTGAGCTGCTGGCCTATTTGCTGCGCAACCAGGGTATCGCCTTGTCCAGAGAGCAAATTCTGGAAAACGTCTGGGGGTATGATTACCAGGGCGAAACCCGCACCGTGGACATGCATGTCATGGCCCTGCGTCAAAAACTGGGCGACAGCGCCGCGCTCATCCAAACTGTGCGCAGTGTGGGCTATAAAGCAGGTGAGCCCTCATGAAAAAACGCATCTACCGGTCCATGGCGCTGCTGTCATTGGCTGGGCTGCTGATCTTTGGCATCCTGGTGTCGTTGCTGTTTTACCAAGTGACCGCACAAACAGCCATCCATGACGTGCAGGAAAAAGCCTCGCTGCTTAGTACCGTCACGGACGATGGAGAGGACAGCCTGACCCGCATCGCCCCCATGGGCGATCCCGCCGTGGACGTGCGCGTCACGCTCCTGTCACCCTCTGGCGATGTGCTCTTTGACAATGCTACCTCAGCCCCATTGGAAAACCATGCGAGCCGAGAGGAATACCAGGAAGCAATGGCCCTGGGGGTAGGCGAAAGCCAGCGATTTTCCAGCACCTTGGGAGCCCTCATGTACTATTACGCCCTGCGCCTGCCGGATGGCAACGTGTTGCGCCTGGCCAAGCCCATCGCTCGCATTGTGGACATCCTTTGGCGCATGGCGCCTCTGCTGGCGATGATTCTGCTGGCGGTGTTTGGGCTCAGCAACATCGCGGCTACGCGGCTGGCCCGGCGCATCATCCAACCCTTGCAGCAGGAAGGCCTTGACGGGGCCGACCCCGTCTATGACGAGCTATCCCCCCTGATACGCACCATTGCCAAGCAAAAGCAGCGGCTGAGCGATCAGGATGACTCTTTGGCGCGGCAGGTCGACACCCTTCGCACCATCGTCTCCGCTATGCAGGAGGGTTTCATCCTGCTGGATTCGCGGGGCAAGGCGCTGATGGTGAGCCCCAGCGCACTAGCCCTATTGGGCGTTCCGCCAGGCGCGGAGGGCCGCAGCATCATCGAACTGGTACGCCATCTAGAGCTGCTGGAGCATGTAAAAGCCGCCCTTGCCGGAGACCGGCGGGAGGCCACCTTTTCTCTGGGGCGCCGGTCGTTGCGGGGCATTTTCAGCCCCATGCCGGAAGGCGGCGCCATGATTTTGCTGATGGACATCACCCGGCAGCTGCAAGCCGAAAAAACGCGGCAGGAGTTCTCCGCCAATGTCTCCCACGAGCTCAAGACCCCGCTGACCAGCATCCGGGGCTATGCGGAGATGCTGCATCAAGGCCTCTCCGCGCCGCAGGACGTGGTGCGCTTCGCGGGTAAGATTGAGGAGGAGGCCAAGCGGCTCTATGCCCTGGTGGAGGATGTGATGAAGCTTTCCGAGATGGATGAGGCCACCGCCATACCGGAGCGTACGGCTGTCGACGTGGCCCATACGGCTCAGGAAGTGCTGGAGGCCCTGTCCGCCCGGGCACGGGAGTGCAATGTGTCCGTGGTGTGTACCGGCGCGCTGACCTTACCCTTTCAGCCTGCCATGCTGCATGAGATGCTCTATAACCTTGTAGACAACGGGATTAAATACAACAAGCCCGGCGGAGAGGTGCGCGTGGCGCTGTCAAAGGGCCCGGGGGGTGCCACCGTCACGGTTACCGATACGGGCATGGGCATTGCCCCAGAGCATCTGGATCATATCTTTGAGCGCTTCTACCGGGTGGACAAATCCCGCTCCAAAAAAAGTGGCGGCACTGGGCTGGGCCTTGCCATCGTGAAACACATCGCGCTGCTACACGGCGGCACGGTTTCCATCCAAAGCCAGGAAGGTCAGGGAACGACCATCACGTTTTCCTTCCCTCATCCAGGGGCGAGCAACCCGGGCTGACCGCCATAGCCACGAGGTGACTGCCCTCCAGCTCTTGGCCCTTGCCATAGACCTCCACCCGCTGCGTCATTGTCCGGAAAACCACTTGCCGACAGCTTGCTCCGGCATGATTACGTCTGCCATTCAGCCCTGTCTCATCGGAAGATCCGGGTCTATGTCTGTTTCCAGCCTTCCACAATCCCAATGATCAAGTCCGCAGCGCGTTGATTCCCCTTTTCTTGGGCGATCTCCTTGCCCATGCGCTTGACCCTGTCCACAATGCCCGGCTCTGCCATACCACGCAAGGCCTGCGCCAGCCGCTGCGCGGTGAGGGTGGCTTCCCTAAGGGGAGGCGGGGTCAAACCCAACCTCAACAGGCGATTCGCCCAAAAGGGCTGGTCCACGGAAAAGGGCATCATGCATTGAGGTACGCCCGATGCCAGTGCCGCAGCCATGGTTCCCACGCCACCATGGTGCAGCACCCCCTTCACCCTGGAAAACAACAGCCCGTGAGGCGCTGCGGGGATTGCAAGAATCTGCCCATTTTTGACAAACTCCAGGCCGGTTTCCCCGGTCAGCACCACGGCTCGGTCGCCGGTCATCGCCAGCGCCGCCAAAAATTTCTCCTTGAAAGCCTGGGGATTCTTTAGCGGCATGCTGGAAAAAGAAACAGCTATGGGCGCGCTGCCTTCCGCCAAAAACCGCGCAAGGCTGGGAGCCAGGCTTTGCTCCCTGTCGTTCAAGGCCAAAAAGCCCGTGAGGAACACCCGCCCCTCCCAACTGTGCACCTCCCGAAAAAGCGATGGGCTCACCGGGCATACAATGGGGATGGTTTTGCCGCCCACTTCATAGGTCAGCGCCCCTGCCTTGCGAGGCGACAAGCCCAGGGCTTTTGCCCTAAAGTCGTTGATCTCCTTCATGCTGGCCATATCCGGCTTCTTCACCGGGACATAGGACAGCCGGTTCAAGGCTTTGCCCCAGTTTCCCGTAGGGGCAAGCGCCATATTGGGAAACTCGGAAATGGGATAGGTGATCGGCACGGTTGGCATGCTGACGCAAGGGACGCCAAGCTTTAAGGCAATATCCGGCGCGCCTACGACCTTGGGATGGTAGACAATCACATCCGCACCCTGGGCGCACGCAAAAAAATCGTCCAGGCTCTTGCGAAATGCCGGATTGACCACCTCTTTGGCATACTTCAACGCCCCGCCGATGTTCCTTAGCCCACCCTCCGCCACCGCCTGACCTTCCGGTGTTTGCAGCATGGCCATCAAATCGGAATGGGCCGGCGCAAACGCCACGCCATGCCCTTCCACCAGACCGCGAAAGCTTTCCCCGGTACAGAGAATCGCGCTATGGCCCCGCCCGATGAACTCCTGCGCCAGCGCCACATAGGGTTGCACATCGCCCCGGGTTCCCAGTGTCATGATGCAAAACCGCATGGTTTGCCCCTCCTTCACAGGGTGAAAGTCCACATCGCCCTGTCCTGACTCATGGCCACCGCCACGTCGGGCTGGAGGCCGTTGTCCAGCAAGCCCAGCCAGAGGTGTGCCGCGCACATGCCAACGTCCACAGCTGGGTGCTCCCACTTGAAATGCTTATAACCCACGGGTTTTGCCAACGTCACCACCTTGCCGTCCCCGCTGATGCCAAAACGCCAGAACTGGCTATTGGCCGCCGAAGGCGCCAACCGCGCCAGCTCCAACGCGGCTCGCACCTGGGTTGTGGCAAAATCCAGCATCTGTGTCTCTTCCATCAGCCGTTCCAGGGGCTTGCGCCCCGCGCCATTTTTGCCTGCCACGATGTCCACAAAGCGCTTATTGACCTCGTCATGGATTCCCACGGGCATGCAGCAAATGGCCCGTAGGCCCACATCCGTCCCCCTGCCGTAGCCATATCCCAACGTGGACTGTTTCAGTTGCTGCGGGCTTGCCAGCCCGCCGATATACCGTCCTAGCTCCGCCAGTTTGTAGTGGCCAAACCAGCAGGTGGAAAGCCCTTGGCTTACCGCATAGAGCATCATCAACTCCCCGACAAATCCAGCCTTTGCGATGGAAACCAAGTCTGTCTGCGCCAGAACGGCCATGTTATCCGGGGGATTGACTCCATTGTTGTATAGTTTTTTGCCCGGCTCCGCCACAAAGAACCGAAACTGTGTATCATGTGCAAAAGGAGCAAGCAGCTCCTTCCCAAACGCCTCCAGCCCGACCAACACCTGCTTGGACAGCGGCTCACTTTTGAATGTACGTACCGAATGTCGTACCGGGATCGCCGCCACCAGCTCCGAAACCCGTTTCGCTTCCATATCCCTTAGCCCCCAATCGTTTCTTTGCCCTTAAAGCCATAATAAAACAGCTTGCCCATGTCCATTCGCTGCCGTAGGCTTAGGGAGGATGTAAGGACGCTTTGCAAGGTCTGCACATACAGCAGGATGGTCTCATCGGGGATATTCACGTCCACTTCGCCTTCCCGCTTGCCCTGCTGGATCAGCTGAATCAAAACCGGGTTGGCTTGCTTCACCCGATAATCCTCCAGGTATCGCTGCATTTGCGGGTCCTGGAACAGCGCTTCCGTCAGCACGCCTTCCCCCTCGCCTTCCCGCAGCTCCTCCATGGAGGATTGCTTGGCCTCCTGTAGTTTGGCGATCTTTTGGCGAAAAGTCAGATCGGCAAGCATTTCCTCTCGAAACGACGCTACCTTTTGTTCCATCACATCCATCACCATCTTCCGCGCCAAGGCCGCCTTGTCGCCGTAGTAATGATAGATACTCACCTTGGACACCTTCGCTGCTTTCGCGATGCCTTCCACAGTGGTTCTGTCAAAGCCCTGGGTGCGAAACAGGAACCGCGCCGCCGCTTCGATGGCATCCATCTTGACACGAGTACGCTTGTCATATCCGTTCAACGCGGCCCCTCCCTTTGCACGCAGTATATTCCTAATTTTGAACGGTGTCAACATTTTCGTTCAAAACTTAAAACCGGCAGGGCTTCTTCTCCCCCCTCCGGCCCTATTTCCTATACCATTTCGTTCTCCCTGGCATAAGCAACACCCCAATCGTTTTCAGCATTGCATGCTGCCTAACCATTGGGGTGCTGTTCAGCCTATGGGGCAAAAAACCCTTACCCGTCTTATACCGATAATTTCATGATACCGACCTGGGAGAACTCGCTCCGATCCAAAATGCCGCTGATCTCGCCTTGGCGGATAACGGCGATCCGGTCGCAAAGGCCGATGAGCTCCGGCAGCTCCGACGTGATCAGGATGATAGCGATGCCTCTTTCGGCCAGCTGACTAATGAGCTTGTAGATCTCATACTTTGCGCCCACATCCACACCGCGGGTGGGTTCGTCCATCAATAGTATGTTGATGTTTTGGAGCATCAGCCATTTGGCCAGCACCACCTTCTGTTGGTTGCCGCCGGATAACTCGCTGACCAGAGCCGCGCCGGAGCGGGTCTTGATGCCCAGGGATGTGATGTATTGATCCACATTGGCCTTAACCCTCTTAGCGCGTACGAACGCCCCCCGGCTTACATCGTCCAGGCACACCACAGAGGCGTTAAAAAATACACTCAGGCGAAGAAACAGCCCTTGCAGCTTACGGTCCTCAGGCACATAGCCGATCCCGTTACGGATGGCATCCATGGGCGTGCGAATGGTCACTTGCTTCCCGTTCAGCATGACCTGCGCGCCCTTTTTCACCTTGTCACGTCCGAAAAGCGCGCGGATGATCTCGCTTCTGCCCGCGCCTACCAGGCCGCCCAATCCAAGTACCTCACCGGCGCGAACCTGAAAATCCACGTTGTGGATGCGCCGGTTGCTCAGGCCTTTCACATCCAGCACCATCCGGTCCTGCGGCGTGCTGGTCTTCACGTAGATATTCTTGATGCTGCGGCCCACCATCATCTGGATCACTTCATCTTGGGTGATCTCCCCAATCCCGCGGGTTCCGATTTTCTCCCCGTCGCGGAACACCGTGATGCGATCGCCAATTTTGAAAATATTTTCCATCCGATGGTCGATGTAAATGATCCCGATGCCTTTGGCCCGCAGGCCGCGAAGGATCTCAAACAAGTTATCGGAATCCTTTTGCGAAAGCGCGGAGCAGGGTTCGTCCATGATGATAATGCGGGCGTTTACCGATAGGGCCTTGGCAATTTGCACCAGCTGCATTTCCGCCACGGATAGCAGCGACACCAGCGCCTTGGGATCCACATTGGCCTGGGTCATGGCCAGGTATTTCTTGCACTGGGCAATCATCTTTTTCTTATCCAGAAGCCCCAACTTACCGGTCATCTCTTTGTTTAGAAAGATGTTTTCGTAAACGCTCACCGTGGGGCTTAGGCTGGTCTCCTGGTAGACGATGGCAATGCCGCACTTTTCCGCGCTTAACGGATCCGTGATGGTAACTTTCTTACCGTCAATATAGATGGTGCCCTCGTCGGGGCTATAGTTGCCGGCGAGAATCTTCATCAACGTGGATTTCCCAGCGCCGTTCTCACCGCAAAGCACATGAATCTCCCCGGCCTTCAGGTCAAAATCTACGCCTTTCAGCGCCTGGATCGCCTGAAAGGTCTTTTTCACTCCCTTGACTTCAAGGATCACATTTTCCTCCATCGCAGTGACCTCCCTGTGGAAATGCCGCAGCCAATCTTATTTTTTGCGGGACAGCGCCATGGACCCGACAACGGTGGCGATGATGATACCGCCTTTGACCACAGTTTGTACGTAGGAGTTGACGCCCAAAATCGTCAAGCCGTTGACGATGGTGCCCAGCACCAGCGAGCCCAGCAGCGTGCCCAGCATGTTTCCGCCGTCACCTGCAAAGGTGCCGCCCAGTACCGCCGCAGTGATCGCGTTCATCTCCGCGCCTTCACCCACCGAGGCTGAACCGTTCCCCAGCCGTGCCACCATGATGAGTCCCGCAAAAGCGGCAATGATACCGTTGATGGTATACACCATGATCTTAACCCGTTTGACCCGCACGCCGGAGTTCAGCGCGGCCTCTTCATTGCCGCCGATGGCCTGCGCCCTGCGGCCGAATTTGGTTTTGCTGACCACCGTGTACATGAGCAGGAGGAAGGCAAAGGTCCACCAGATTAATGTGGAAACCCCCAAAAATTCTTCCCGCACGAAAATCTTGCGGATGAGCTGGTCCGTTACATAGGTAGATTGGCCTTCGCTAAATAAATATCCTAGGCCGCGGGCGATATTCATCGTTCCCAGTGTGATCAAGAAAGCAACCACACGGCCATATACAATCAACGCCCCGTTCATATAACCTAGCACCGCGCCGATGCCCAGGCAGACCAGAATCACTGGGATGGTGGTCCAGCCAAAATTCTCTAACATGTGAGAGGAGACCACGCCCACCAACGCGATGATTCCACCCACGGAAAGATCGATACCGTTGATCAGCAATACCAGCGTCATGCCGAAGGCCGTCACGCTAATGATGGCAGTCTGCTCCAGAATACTTTCGATGTTTTTGCCTGTAACAAAGACAGGGACCCCGGCCTTGTTTACAGGAGAAAATACGGCAAAGATGATAACAACCAACAAAAAGAGCGCCAAGGTAGCAAGTTGTGGATAGGTGGCAATCACCTTTCGGAAATTCATCCGTCTCCTGCTCTCCATCAGTGGATCCCCCCATTTTGTCTGTGTGCATGGCCGCCCTGCGGCCATGCACACAGATTGCTTACCCAGTATCATGTGTTGTCAAATTTTCGTTTGGCTTATCCTGGGACGGACTACTCCAGCGTCTTTCCCCACAGGGTCTGGCACATTTCAGCCGCATTCTCAGCGGTGACCAGCTCATGGGGGATCTCCACATTCTGATCCACGGGCTCACCGCGCAGGGCCTGCAGGATCATCTCGGCGGCCTTCTGGCCATGAACGGCCGGGAACTGGGCGGCAGCGCCTTGGATCAAGCCGCTCTTGATGAGCTGCATCACCGCATAGTCCGCATCGATGGCGACGACGGTGATATCGGTCCGCTGCAGTTGCTCAAGGGCTTGGCCGCAGCCGATGGCCGGCACGCCATAGTTGCAGAAGAAGCCCGTTACATCGGCATCGGAGTTGAGCAGGTCGATGGTGATGTTCATGTAGGCTTCGGAAGTGGTGGCGTTCTTCACGGAATCGATCACGATTTCGGAGCCTTCCAGCGCCTTACGGAAGCCGCGGATACGCTCACTCATACGGAAGGCCACGATGGGGGTATCAAAGATATAGACTTTGCCCTTCTCACCCATGGTCTTGCGCATGTATTCTCCGGCCAGGAAGCCATTCTCGTAGTCGCCGCCGGGCACAGTGCCAACCACATCGGTAGCGGGCATGTACGTCACGGCAACCACCGGGGTACCATCAGCCGTAATCTGGTTGCAGATGTCGCGCACTGCATTCTCATCAAAGGGCACAATCACCAATCCATCCACTTCTTTGGTACGGAAACTGGTCACATCGTCCAGTTGTTTGGCGGCATCGGCCTTGGCGTCCGTCACTTCATACTTGACGCCTGCCTTGTCCAGGACTTCGCCAAAGGATTGTACAAAGAACTTCGCGTAATCATCCATCAGGAAGTGCATTGCCAGACCGACGTTTTTCCCAGCCACATCGGCCTCAGCGCTGGCGACACCGAATAGAGACAGGGTCATCACCAAAAGGAGCAACAGTGCAAGCAGTTTTTTCATCGTGGAAGCCTCCTTGTTTTTTAATGTTAAAGGCACTCGCGGCCTTTAATCTCTCCAAACGTAGATCAACCGGTTGATCTCCCTAAAATAAACCTCCCTCCTTTCCCCATCCTATGCAATTCGCATGCGTTATATGATTTTGCCATCATGAACCGCATGGATTAACTTTGTTACAGGCCGCATATCCTCGCCATCGATCTGGCTGAGCAACAATTCCACCGCAGCTCTGGCCAGAAGCTCCGGCTGTTGTTTGATGATGATCATCGGTTCTTGAACCACTCTGGAAAGTTCCAAGTCCTCCTTTGTGGTAAAGGGAATCCTCATCTCATCAATGGAAGCAATCTCCAAATCCTTGGGAATCGTAAACCCATTCTTTCTGCAAATCATCAGAATCGGTCTGATGTCCTGGCTGGATACCATCACCAGGGCAGTGGGGCGCTTGCCGGGCGGCAGGGACATGACCGACGCCAACAGGTGGTTTTCGATGTCGATGTCCTCCATGATGTTGATGGTCTGCTCATCGCAGCCCGCCTCGATCATGGCCCGGGCATATCCCCGATAGCGTTCCGTTTGAACGGAAGAGTCCGTGGAGAGGCTATGTCCGATATACAAAATGCGGCGGTGGCCCTTGGAAATGAGGAGTTTCGTTAAATAGTAGAAGGCTTCGTTATGGTTGGTGCACACCAGACTTGCGTTTACGCCGTTCACATACCGATCCATCAATACAAACGGGAATCCATCTCGCACCATTGCCTGGTAAAGGTTGGCGCTGGAATGGTCGTCACAGGTGACCACCACCATCCCATCCACCACACTGGTCTGGTACAGGCGCAGATACTCCTGCTCCAGATTGATATCCTCATCCGCGTTGCACATGAGTACGTTATACCCATGCTCCCGGGCAATGCGCTCAATCCAATAGGATAGTTCACTAAAATAACCAAAATACACGTTGGGGATGATACAACCAATAATCTGGGACTTTTTGTCCGAAAGGCTAACTGCCATGCGGTTGGGTCGGTAATTGTATTTCTCCGCCACAGCAAGGATTCTCTCCCGCGTAGCATCGGATACGCCAACCCTACGCCCGTTCAGTACCTTAGACACCAACGATTTGGAGACCCGCAGTTCCTCCGCCAAAAAGCTTAGTGTGATCTTAGCCATATGTCCGCTTCCTTGCTGATGTGATGCCTACACACTTTCACCAGAGGCCCGCTGATTTCCTGCCCATGGGCTAAAAGCTAGACTAAAAAAATTGATAAACCGTTTGATCTACCTCATGGTAGCATGTCAAAAAAGGTTTGTCAATGGGTTTTTTCGAAAACAACCAAATTTCTTTTTCTATTGCTGTTCAAGTTTGTCATATTTCACTCTTGTAATTCATTTCATTGTGTGTTACTATGATCGTAAACGTAGGTCAAACGGTTGATTTTCTCAAATCCTTAATGGCGATCTGTGCCCGCGACGGATGGGTTGATATTCTATAGAATAAGGGGAGAAAGCACATGCAAGCCATCATATTAAGTGACACCCGGAAAAGTAGTTTTGTGACCGACAAGCCAATGCCTGTCATCGTAGACCCCGATGATGTAATCGTTAAGGTACAGGCCTGCGGCATTTGCGCCACCGACCTGAAAATGTATCGGGGCGAGTATAGCGGCTGTCTGCCGGTAACCCCCGGCCACGAATTTACGGGAGAAGTGGTGCAAATTGGCCCAAAGGTGACGCAGTTCAAAATCGGGGATCGGGTAACGGTGGATCCCAATGAAAGCTGCGGGGCCTGCGATCAGTGCCGCGAGGCACATTCCACCTTCTGTGACAACATGGCGGCGTATGGCGTATACACCGACGGTGGCTTGGCGGAGTACGCGAAAGCCCACGAAAAGGGCCTCTACCATGTGCCCGGCAACCTGCAGCCAAAAGTTGCGGCGTTTGTGGAGCCCATCTCCTGCGCGGTGCACGGCATTGACCAGGCCAGCATTCGCCAGGGGGACAATGTGGTGATCATCGGTGCCGGTACCATGGGCCAGCTTTTGCTGCAAATGGCTCGCAACACGGGGGCAGCCCACCTGATCCACATGGACCGCATCGACTGGAAATTAAAGGTCTCCAAAGAGTATGGCGCAACAGACGTGATCAACACCGCCACCGAGGACCCGTTCGCCCGGGTGATGGCGATCACCGGTGGAAAGGGCGCCGATGTGGTGATCGAGGCTGTGGGCCATCCCTCTGTATTGGAGATGGCGATGTTGCTGGTAGCGCGGGGCGGACGAATCGTTCAGTTCGGCTTCCCGGCCCAGGGGGCCAAGGCCCAATTGGAGCCTTTCGCGATCCTGCAAAGGGAGATCACCATCACCGGCTCCTGGATCAACCCCTATACCTATCCCCGTGCCTTGGCGATGCTCTCCAGCGGCACGGTCAGTGTGGATCACCTGATCACCCATTGTCTGGCGCTAAAGGACTACGAAATGGGCATCCATATGATCGAAACGCAACCCGAGGGCTTCATGAAGGCGATTGTGTTGATGTAAACGCCGTCGGCACGCTTATCCAACGCAGGCAGAGGTCGATTCCCTCTGCTAGCTGGTGCGGATGTCGGGCCGTCCGGTCAGGCAGACAAAATGGTTTCCTTGACGAGGGAAACCATTTGCCATGCGGCGGCAAGAGCGATGAAAGGCCCCCGCCGCTTTCCCCCCTTGGCCGGCTTGCAACGCGCCGGCCAAGACAAAGAATTGCATATTGATGAGGAGGAGTCCCCTATGGATACGACATGGATCCGTGACACATTTGGAAGCAAAAAACCCATCGTTGCGATGTGCCATCTGCGCGCCTTGCCCGGAGATCCAGGCTACGACGCCCATGGTGGCATGGAACGCGTGGTAGAGCTGGCGCGGCAGGACCTGACCAACCTTCAAGAAGGCGGCGTAGATGCCATTATGTTTTCCAACGAGTTCAGCCTGCCGTACCTGCTGAAGGTAGAGCCTTTGACCCAAGCCTGTGTGGCCCGCATTATTGGTGAGCTGAAAAGCGATATCAAGGTTCCTTATGGCGTAAACATGCTTTGGGACCCCATCGCGTCCATTGATGTGGCAGTGGCGGTGGGCGGCGGGTTCATCCGGGAGATTATGAGCGGCGTGTACGCCAGCGACTTTGGCATCTGGAATACCGATCCCGGCCAGGTGGCGCGCCACAGGGTGCGGATGAGCGGGGGACAGGTCCGCCTCATGTACAACATCGTTCCCGAAGCCGCCAAGTATCTGGTGGATCGCCCCATTGAGGAGATCGCCAAAACCACCGTGTTCAACCATCTTCCCGATGTCCTGTGTGTTTCCGGCATGACCGCCGGCAGCGAAACCGATACCCAGGTGCTCACCCGGGTCAAGAAGACCGTGCCCGACACGGCGGTTTTTTGCAACACCGGCTGCCGCGCGGAAAACATCCAGCGCCAACTCTCCGTAGCGGATGGCGCGGTGGTGGGTACCACCTTCAAGGTAGATGGGAAATTTGAGAACCTGGTAGACCGTAACCGGGTGAAAGCATTTATGGATATTGTCAAAACGTTCCGAAAGGCTTAAAATGGGGAGGTATGGAAAATGAAACAGGTAACCGTCGCGCTGATTGGCGCTGGGGACCGAGGGTATCATTGTTACGCGCCTTACATTCGGGACAATCCGTGGCAATGCAAGCTGGTGGCCGTTGCGGAGATGGACGACGCCAAGCGGAACGCCTGCGGGGATGACTTTGATATCCCCCAAAACATGCGCTTTAAGGATATGAACGACCTGCTGCAAGGGCAAAGGGTGGCTGACGCGCTGCTCGTCTGCACCAGTGACCGGCTGCACTTTGAGCCGGCCATGCAAGCCATTGCCAAGGGATACCACATTTTGCTGGAAAAACCCATGGCCACCACCCCGGCCCAATGCGTCGCGCTGGAGAAAGCCGCCCAAGCGTATGGCCGCGTGTTCATCCTGTGTTATGTGCTGCGCTATACCGAGTTTTTCCTCACCATCCGCAACCTCATTGACCGGGGTGATATCGGCCGGGTGAACAGCATCATCCACATGGAGAATATCCCCCTCATCGACCAGGTGCACGCGTTCACCCGTGGCATCTTCCGCAACACGGAGGTAGCCGGGCCCATCGTGTTGTCCCATTGCTGCCACGATCTGGATCTGATCAGCTGGTTTGCCGGGGCAAAATGTACCAAGGTGGCCTCCTTTGGCGGACTGACGCACTTTTGCGAAAAGAACGCCCCCGAAGGCGCGCCGCAACGATGCTTGGACGGTTGCCCTCACGCGGAAACCTGCCCCTACTATGCGCCAAGCTACTATCTGACGGCGGACACAGGCTGGCCCACCTCCACCATCGGCACCGACATGAGCTTTGAAGGCCGCATGAAGGCCCTTCAGGAAGGCCCCTATGGCCGCTGCGTATACCACTGCGACAACAATGTGTGCGACAATCAGACCGTAATCATGGAGTTTGAAAACGGCGTGACGGCAAATTTCTCTTTGGAGCCTTTTGCCAGCGCGGCCGCCCGCACGCTGAAGATCCTGGGCACAAAAGGCGAGATCCGCGCCAACTTGGCCACCAACGAGATCCAGGTGACGGACATCCGGCTGGGCCAAAAACAAACCTACCAGCTACGGCCGTCCAAATACAAGTACGGCGGCGGCGACCATGGAATCATGGAGTACTTCATTGGCGGTGTGGCCAAAGCGCAGGCAGGCGGACGCACCAGCATGGCCAGCTCCCTGGAGAGCCACTTGATCGCCTTTGCCGCGGAGGAATCCCGCCTATCGGGCGTTGTCGTCAAAATCGATGAATGGATCCGAAACCTGAAAATTGACTAACAAAACGGGAGGGGAGCGTCCATGGAAGCATATCTTGGCATTGACCTTGGAACCAGCGCCGTCAAAGCGCTGATCTTGGGCAAAGATGGACAGATTCTTGGCGAGGGGCGCGGCGATGTGACGCTAAGCACGCCCAGGCCCGGATTTGCCGAGCAAAACCCCGAAGAATGGTGGGAGGCCTCCGTGACCGCGACTCATCAAGCATTGGCGGCCTGTCCGGCAGGCCTTCGCGTACAGGGGCTGGGCATATCGGGTCAAATGCTGGGTTCCGTCATTCTGGATGCGCAGGGCAAGGTGGTGGATGAGTGCATCATCTGGATGGATCAGCGGGCCTCCCAAGAGGTGGAGGAGATCGTTGCTCAGCTGGGGATGGACCGGATCTTGGATGACACCGCCAATTATCCCCTGGTTAGTTATTGGGCTCCGAAGCTCCTGTGGCTGCGCAAGCACCGCCCTGAGGTGTACAGCCGGATGCATACCGTGCTCTTCCCCAAAGATTATTTAAAATACCGGCTCACCGGCGTGCTGGATATTGACGTATCGGATGCCACCGGCACCATGCTCTTCAACACCGCCAAGCGGGAATGGGAATGGTCCCTGTTTGACCAGTTGGGCATTCCACGCACCATTGTGCCCCCCCGTGCCTCGGAATCCACCCACGCGGCGGGCACCCTCACCCCCAGTGCGGCGGCGGCGCTGGGGCTCAGCCCCGGCATCCCGGTGATCGGCGCGGGGGATCAGATGTGCAGCGCCGTGGCCCTGGGCGTGGTGCGGCCAGGGGTGGTTTCCTCCACCATCGGCACATCGGGGGTGGTGTTCTCCTACAATGAGAAGTGCATCACCGATCGTCAACCCCGCGCCGCTCTTTCCTATTGCCATAGCGTTCCGGGGGCCTGGTGCGTCTATGGTTGCACGTTGGGCGCAGGCGGCTCCTATCAGTGGCTGCGCAATACCCTCCTGGGGGACAGCGACGCCCAGTGGGACTTGGGCGGCATGAATCCCTATGATTATATGAACAGCCGCGCCGCCAAGGCCGTGCCCGGCTGCGAGGGTTTGGTGTTCCTTCCCTATATTAATGGCGAGCGCACCCCCTATCCCGACCCCTTCGCCCGGGGCGTCTTCTTCGGCCTATCCGCCCGGCATGGGCTGAACGAGCTCTGCCGCGCCGTGATGGAGGGCGTCCTGTTTAGCTTGAAGGATCTGATCGGCATTCTTCAGGAGCACGATGTTCCGGTGACCCAGGTACGGTCGGCGGGCGGCGGCGCGCGAAGTCCGCTGTGGCTGCAGACCCAGGCCGATATCTTCGGCGTGGACATCTGCACCACCAACATCGTGGAGACCTCATCAGCGGGGGCAGCCATCCTGGCATCCGTGAGCGCCGGAGCCTTTGCCACCGTTGCGGAGGCTGCGGACAAGCTGGTACGCGTCCAATCCGTCACCAAGCCCAACCCTGAATCTGTCCAGCAGTATGCCGACTATTATCAGACCTATCGCGCGCTCTATCCGGCACTCAAAGATGCTTTTGCCATGCAAGCAAAGAAAGTGGACACATGGATCAAAGAAAAATCCGTCTAAGGCCCTCCATCGCGTCGGCGGATCCCCTGCGCATTGCCGACGCCATCGACTCGTTGGGCTCCTGGCCCTATCTTCATATCGACATCGAGGACGGCTCCTTTGTCCCCAACATCACCTTCGGCATGAAAATTGCCGGGGCCATTGCCGCCTATGCCAAACAGGAGCTGGACGCCCACCTGCTGGTGCACAATCCCATGGATTATGTTTCCGCGCTGGCGGACATGGGCGTAAAAAGCCTGTGTGTCCACGTGGAAGCCATGGAGTATCCCCTGGAGGCTTTGGCGGCGATCCACAAGGCCGGCATGGCCGCCGGGCTGGCGCTGAACTTTAAGACCATGCCCGAGAGCCTGGAGCCCTTCCTCAGCCAGGTGGATTACCTGCTTCTCATGACCGCCGAGCCGGACGGTGCTGGGCAGTTGTTCTCTGCGGCCATTCTGCCAAAGCTGCGCCGTGCTCGGACCCTGCTATCGGACCGCCAGGGCCTCTGGGTGGATGGCGGGATCCATGCCCGCAACATCCGCTCCGTGATCGACGCCGGCGCCACAGATATTATCCTGGGACGCGCTGCTTTCGCCGCTTCCTGCGACCCTGAACAGGCCCTTCAGGATTTGGAGGCCGTTAACCCGACCCTGAATCACGACGAAACATAACCGCCACAAGGGATACATCCCCATGGCCTGATCTGAAAAGGATCAGGCGGGAGAACGGATAACAAGGATAACCCGTTACCGGGTTGCAGGCATCCCTTTTTATGTAGTCAGGCCGCTTTACGCCGCGTGAGGCGTGGCTGATAACCTAAGGCTATGCCCGCATATGAAAAACCACCGGCTCCGCGGTGGTTTTTCATTGACGGCATTGCTGATTGACATCATCCCATGATGTGCGATAAGCTAGCCATGGGCCAAACCATCACGATACGTGTTTGCGGAGGGAAAAGAAGTGGATAAGATTGACATGAAACAGCTGGGGCTTACCGATCGGCTCCGTGCGGAATCGTCGCTTTATCCTCAGCGATTCGTTGGGCGGGTTGTATCACAATCCAAGGATCTATACAAAGTTCTATGCGAAAACGGCGAAGTCATGGCGGAAGTTTCTGGCAAATTCCGCTTTGACGCCAACCTTTTATCCGACTACCCTGCGGTCGGTGACTTTGTGATGCTTGATCGAAATGTGGACACAAACGGCAACGCCATCATCCACAACATCCTTTCTCGAAAAAGCGCTTTTGTGAGAAAAGCTGCCGGAACGTCAGGCGACAACCAAATTGTGGCGACCAATATTGATTGTGTTTTGATTTGTATGTCGTTGAACAATGATTTTAATCTACGCCGGTTGGAGCGCTATCTGTCCATCGCTTGGGACAGCAGAGCGACCCCGGTCGTTGTGCTTACCAAATCGGACCTATGTGATGCCTTGGATCAAAGGCTAGCCGAAGTCGCATCCGTTGCCATCGGGGTGGACGTGATTGTTACCTCTTCCCTGAATGAGGCGGGCTGGTTTAGCGTGATGAAATACCTTGCGCCGGGACAAACCATCGCTTTGATTGGCTCATCAGGCGTGGGCAAATCAACCTTAATCAACCGTTTGTTGGGCGAGAACAGGCAAGATACCAAGGGGCTACGCAGCGATGATAAGGGCCGCCACGCCACCACCAGACGGGAGCTGGTGATGCTCATCCAAGGTGGCATGGTGATTGATACGCCGGGGATGAGGGAAATCGGGATCGAAAGCGCCGATCTATCCAAGACTTTCGCGGATATTGACGGCTGGGCAAACAGCTGCAAATTTCACGACTGCACCCATACCAGCGAGCCTGGGTGCGCTGTGCAAAACGCCCTCCAAAGCGGCGCCCTTTCCGCGGAGCGCTTAGCCAGCTACCGAAAACTACAAACCGAGGCGAGCTATGATGGGCTCAACGCCAAGCAAATTGAAACCCAAAAGCTGAACAGAATGTTCAGCGGTGTGGGCGGTATGAAAAACGCTCGCAATGTAATCAAAGAGAAGAACAGAAACAGAACGGGGTCAACGAAGTGAGTGGTCCTTGTCTGCGATCCGCCCCGGCCTCCGTTCTGTTCGCACTGGCTTTCCACGTCGCGCGTGACGCGCCGCGCAGCGGTAATCCAGCCCAAAGCATTCATTTCTTGTCTTTTATGGTGAAGGTTTCCGCCTTTCCACCGTCCAGGGGCACGCGAACTACCTTGCCCGGTTTCCCCTCTTCCCCTTCCTCCACTACAAACCAAAGGTCATCGTCTTTTGGCACGCAAGGCGCAAAGGCCAACTCCCCGTCGGCGTCCAGGGCATGCATAGGCGCGCCCTTGTAATCGTGCAGCACCAGCTTCGTCTTTTGCGCATCTGCGTGCTCCTCCCCTTCCTGCGTTCCGTACCATACGGCTACCCCCCGGGCAGTGGCACAATACCGATCTGCCGCTATGCCCAGCGGTATAGGCTCCTCCTCCACACCATCCTCCAAATATAACATACCTTTCAGCCACTGCTGCGGCAGCTCGCCATAGGGCAACACAAAGGCGTCATCCATATCCTGGTACACGATTTTTAAGCCCCAGGCCGAAAGCCCTTGTACCCCGTTCCCATGGACCCAAATGGGCGCATCCTCATCTAAAAAAACCTTCCTAACCCCGCAGTACGCCAGCTCCTGCATTTCACTCCATTCCCAGCAATAGGTTTGATCATAGGCAATGGGATCCTCTAGCGCCTCAAAATACACAGCGTCTGTAAACACAAAGTCTCCCACCAGCGCCTGTGTTACTTTATCCAGCCCGGTGCCGTCCAGCGCACAGATGTACAGCGCTCTGATATTGTCAGCCAGCAGCAGCCTGCCGTCCTCCAGCAATACCAATGGGCCCACGAATGGCGCGCGTGTGGCAGCGGAAGGCCCAAGCACCATCTGATAGACCTCCTGGCCGCCCCTGACGATCTGCATGGTACAAACCGCATCCGGCGATGCGTAATCGGTAGGCCCCGTCAGATAGGCTACGGTCTCGCCGGACAATACGATATTGGAGATCTCCTCCTGCGCGGCATACTCCGCTTCCACCGCAAAGCCGTCTCCTTGCCTGCGCAGCACGCGAAGGGTTTGACCGTCATTCCCCCATGTCGCATAGGCGATGCGATCGCCGTCCACAGCCACGTCCGCGCCTTTTGTGGCTAGCGGCTTAATTCCCTCCGCCGTCCATGGACTACCTTTCCCCAGATCCTCCGGCGGGAGCCCGTCTATTCTCCGGGGGAAATTGCCAAAGTCACTATAGATGCGCTTCCCCGGCAAGTCCTCCCACAGCTGTGCCACTCGCTCTTGCGACCAGCCCTCCATATCATATAAGGTCAGCTCCTCCAAGCGCTTCAACCCGGAAAGGGGCGTAAAATCTTTGATGGCTGGGTTTGCCGATAGATCCAGCTGTTGCAAGTCGGTCAGGCTTTTCAGCGGCGACAGGTCGGTGATGCCGCAGCCACGCAATGACAGCCACCGCAAACTTGCCAGCTTACCCAGCGGTGTTATGTCGCACCGCTGAAGATCAATGCCGTCCAGCTCCAGCGATTGCATATTGGTCAGCTTCGTCAACGACACGATATCTTCGCTTTGCAGTTTGGTAGACGTAAGATAAACAGAGGTTTCATTGATCGAAATATCATCCTCGCCGATCCGTATCACATCCTCCTGCTGATCGTCATCCCAAACATCATCCGCCCATTGGTCGTGCTCATCTGCGGCCTGCCCCAAAAGATCTTGCGCCGGGCTGCCATCCAGGGGCACCGCGGACAGCAGATACGGCCAGTCGTCCTGTGCGTCCCCCTCGCTCCACGGGAGCTCATGCGCCCAGTTGAACGAATAGAAACAAAGGGTACCGCCATCAAGGCAGCTATCGCCAATGAGCTCTTTGCCTCCGGCATCCAGCGCGTAGAGCGGCGCGCCCTCGTAATCGTATAACACCAGATCGCCCTGGATGTCATACGGCTCAATGGAAAAGGTGTGATACCATACCGCCAGCCCCCAGGGGGTGGGTATGTACGCGTCGGAGCGAATGCCCAGCTTGCGATGGGTCTGGGTTGCGGCGTCAAAGCGATACAGCGGGCCATAAAGGTCGCTGGTCTCCATAAACTCCGCATCCGCCAGCGCGTAGGGCTCATCCAAGTTCTGATACAGAATGTATGCCCCCTGGGAGGCCAGCCCCCTCACACCGCAGTCGGTCACCTTTTCCAAGCCGGTTCCATCCAGCGCCACGCGGTACAGACGTGGGTAGGAGACATCTTCGTACGTATAGTTTACCATGTCGTACACATCATGGTGCGTCATGCGGTCGTCCAGGTTGGCGAAGTATACAAACCCATCATGGTACACAAACTCCTGCGCGCGCGCGCCCGGTATCGCATGAAGCGATGTTCCGTCGGCGGCGCACACATACATCACGCCGAATTGATCCATAAACAGCAGCGTGCCATCCGCCAGCTGCAATAAGGAACCGCCGCCCACCGTATCGGTCAGCTCGCTCGCTTCATGCTCCTTTGCCCATTCACTGGCATAGGGGTCAGGCATTTGCGCCGTTACGCTCCCATCCTCATCAATCCAAGCCAGGCCGGCATGCAGCCCGTATTCCTCATCATAAGCGGATAGGCAAATGATCTTGTCTTCCAACCTCAAAAGCCTAGACACCGGCTGCATGATCTGGTCATATTCCACAACATCATAGGGTGCGTCCAGGGAAGTCTCTCGCACAATCTCTATGTTGTCAAAGGGCACATAGGCATATGTGCCTTCTCGCATCGACAGCGCGGACGCCCTAACATAGGATGCCGCAATGCCCTGCCCCATCAAGGCACGTGGCTTGCCAAGCCCTTGCGGCTTTTCAAAACGTACCAGAGGGGGGCTCCAGCCAGAGGCCCGCCAGGCCACGCGCGCTTGCTGGGTGGCAATAAACGTGTAGCTCTGCGCGTCAAAGAAGATCATCACCGTCAACGCCTGTCCATCGGCAGCCGGCTTTGTATACGCCGCCGTGCCAACCGCAGCCTCGCCCGGCGTTTGCAGCACCTCCCATCCATTGGCCAAAACAAACTCTGTATAGGCTTTCAGATCCTCTTGCACCGTGTCGCTATGATACAGAAACTGTGTATACGGGTCTCCATCGGGGCTTACACTATCTCTCATCTCCTGTATCCAGCGTCTGCCCGTCGCGGCGAACATCGTGGGAATGGCATCCCCCAGGCAGGCCGGGGCAATTTCCATCTGTTCCAGCCATTCCTCACCGGTGATATAGTCGTCCTCAGCATGGGCAGGCATAACAAGACACATGCCGCACAACAGCAGCGCCAATAGCATCCGCGCCAGTCGCTTCACGTTCCTTCTCCCCTTTCGCCCGCACTGTTACATGCCCAGTTGCTCGAGCAGCCGGGCATATACATCCGCCGGGATATTGGTCCTTGTCATCTCATCAAACCAGGTAAGCATCGCCTCTCCAGCCCCATCGTTGGTGGAAATGCCAACCACAGCGCCCAATGTACCATCGGTGGCGGTAAAGTAATACCACAAATAAATGAACTGCGCCTCATTCATTGTGAAACCATGGGCGCAAATGGCATACAGGTTTCCATCCGCATCGGCTGTCTTGGCAAAAAACAGCGTTTGGATATCCGTAAATTCTCCTTGGCCCTCTTCCTCCAGCCCTTCCCTCAAAAGCTCTTCCGAAAATCCGCTGACCACCGACTCTGTCACCTTCGAATCCGTTGGCACCACCCGAATGACCCCATTTTCGTCCGGGGACTGGAACGTATACTGGTCCGGGGATTCATCCTGCATCCAGCCGGCGGGCAATGTAAAGCTCAGTTTCAACTGGTCACTTTGAAAGCTGAGGCCGCTTTCCGTCGGGGCCGTTCCCTCCGCCATTGCCCCGCCACAGGCGCATACCAAAATCACTGCCAGAACCACCAAGAAGCCACGTTTCATTCCGTTCCTTTTCATTGTCCATTCCCTCCTGTTTTTCCCACGCACCATCCTTTTGATGGCTGGTACATGGGGCAATCGTTTCCCGGATCATCCCCCGCGCTTTAGTCGCTTTGGGGCGAATCCCAGCTTACGCTTTCTATGCCATGTCACCTAGCTCAACACCCTTCCTCGACCAGCGAATCAGCGTCGGGCATTGAGGTCGTTCCTTCCTCACCCTCCACATCGCCGGCATTCCACAGATCCTCTGGCGCGCGATAGGTCGCAAGAACCCTTCCCGTTCCATGCTCCAACAGCCGGATGGTGGATACAGGCTCTTCCACCTCGCCTTCAAACAACTGGACCAACGGCGCGGCCCGACCGATAAACCCCACAAACCGCAGAAACGCCTCGTCCTGAAGGGCAGACTCGCTAATCTCCAAAGAAAGCTCATCAAAATTGTCGCTGCATGTATACCCTTTGATGGCCCGGGATAGCTCCCCCGCCATGGCCTGCCCAATCTCATTGCGCAGCGCAGCGTCCAGCAGGGCAAGCCACTCCTGTTGCTGCACCGGGGTAAACATGAAGGAACAAGAATCGTCTCGGTTCTCCGTAGAATAGACATAAAGATCCTTGTGATGATCCAGTATTCGGTGCAATATCACGTCGTTTTGCCACCATCGGTTTGGTACAATAATGCCCACGACGCTATCCCAGTCCGGCTCGGGTGTGGCGGTAACGGAAGGTGTCTCTTGCCTTGAATCACCCAGGGGCTCTCCATAGGGCCGCCATTGGTCCACCAACGGCATCTCAAAAAGATAGCTTTCGCCCTCCATCCATACGCTGACGCGGTTCCCCGGCAGCAATTCCACAAACAACTGATCGGAAGCTTTCACAGCGCCCAGCCACGCATAGGCCTGGTAGGTATCGTTAAACAACAGCATTTCCAAATCCGGCGAGTTGGGGTGGGCAACCAGAAGGATTGACTGATCCGACGTGGCCACCATGTCTTGGATACGGCCCGCAAGCCGCCACGCCAGCCGCCCATCCTCCAGCAACCCAAATTCTTGCTCATGGCTCACAAAGATGCTTTTACCCACTGTTACCACGCCAGTGATGGGTTCCTCCGGCTGGTACAGCGGGGTGCTTTTTCGGTTTTGCCAATGCTGGACTAGATTTGTAAAGCGGTTGAAAATCAGCAAACCGCCGTCTTCCATCATAGAAACAACCCAACCTCGGGTTTTGCCAAAGCCCTTTTTTTCATACCCCTTGCGTATCAAGCAGCGAATGGCGATCTCCTCACCCATGACGGTGGAATACCAGATACGTTCGGCATCGGCGTAAAATACCTCGTCCGTGATCCCCAGGTTCAGCCGCTTTGGTTCTTCTCCCGGCTTGCGGATCACCCAGCCAAACTCACCTTTGGGATCCTTTCCATAGTAAATGAAAGCGTCACCCGCCGGTATGATCTCTTGGGGCAAATCATCGGTGAGCACTTGGTCGAGATGATCCGCCCTCTGGCCCACAAGGCAAGCATACCCGTGACCGCCCGCAAACCCTCTGCGCAGGGCCTCTTCGCTGATTTGCGCAAAGTCCACCCGGTTCCCGTAGGGCGCGCAGGTCCATTTCCGGATGCCCTCATCAAAGGCGTCGGGTACGGTTGCCACACCCGGCATTGCTGTGGGCATTGTAGTCTCCAAGGCGCCAGGGCTTTCCCCCAGGCCCTGGGCCATCGGCAAAAGGCATAGGATCATCAAAAAAACAAGCACTTCTTTCATGGGAAGAACCCCCTTCACTGGATCGGACGATTGCGCCCACAACTGAAACTGCAACGCACTTGCACAAATGGAGCTGTGTCGGCCCCGGGGGAGAACCCAAAATACAAGTCTCCAAAGCGCGATACCAAAACAATGGGATGCGATGTCAGAAACCATCCTGCATAGGCTGCTTGTTTGCGTTTGCCACACGCCGTGGCGCCTGAGAAGCGCGTCATCCACGCGCCGCTTTTGCCTATTATACCAAAAGCATATTCAATAAGCTATCATTTGATTGCAAAAACTTTGAGGTTTGCCTCCCTCTCGCTCTTCGCAAGCAAGGCGCTGTCCCGCTCTCTGGCAATCCTTACAAAAGGGGTTGACATCTTTCATTGTTTGATGTATATTCTCTATATATTAAAGTTAGTTAGTTAATTAATAGGCGCCAATGTAATCCGAAATGGGGTGACAGCATGGCTTTCATCGCTTCTCATCTCAAAGGCATGAATCGCAAATCCGTGTACTCGCTGTTGGCTTCCACACCGGAAA
>JAVBSI010000021.1:0-12411 GCA_031556815.1 Eubacteriales bacterium
GTAAGCTCCTGCTGGAAGCGGTGCAGGCCAAAGCCGTTGTGGATACATTGGCGCAGAATACCGCCCATTTCCGCCTCCCGCTCCAGCACCAGCAGATTCTGGACGCCCGCCTCCCGGGCGGCGCTGGCCGCCGCCAAGCCTGCGGGCCTGGCGGCGGCCATCGCGGCCCGGGAGGCGGGCGTCCAGAATTTGCTGGTGTTGGAGCGGGAGGCGGAAATGGGCGGCATTCTGCGCCAATGTATCCACAACGGCTTTGGCCTGCACCGCTTCCAGCAGGAGCTTACTGGGCCGGAGTATGCCCAGCGGGACATAGACCGGGTGAAGGAGCTGGATATTGAAGTGCGCTGTGGCGCCACGGTGCTGTCCGTGGACGGGGAGCGCTTCGTGACCGCCGTCAGCCGGGACAGGGGCTTGCAGCTTTTTCAGGCAGGGGCGGTGGTGCTGGCCATGGGCTGCCGGGAGCGGCCCCGGGGCGCGCTGGGCACGCCGGGCACCCGGCCCGCGGGCATTTTTTCCGCCGGTACGGCCCAGAAGTTTGTGAATCTGGAAGGATATATGCCCGGCAGACGGGTGGTGATCCTGGGCAGCGGGGACATCGGGTTGATCATGGCCCGGCGCATGACGCTGCAAGGGGCCAAGGTGCTGGCCTGCGTAGAGCTGATGCCCTATTCCAGCGGCTTGAACCGCAACATCGTGCAATGCCTGCACGATTACCAGATTCCGTTGCTGCTGAGCCATACCGTGGTGGACATCCAGGGGCGGGAGCGGCTCACCGGCATCACCATTGCCCAGGTGAACGAAAACCGCGCCCCCATCCCTGGCACGGAGCAACACATGGCATGCGATACGCTGCTGCTCAGTGTGGGGCTTATCCCGGAGAACGAGCTGAGCCAGCAGGCCGGGGTGGAGCTGTCTCCCCTTACCCAGGGGCCCATCGTGGACGACAGCCTGCAAACCAGCCGCCCGGGCATTTTCGCCTGCGGCAATGTGCTGCATGTGCATGACCTGGTGGACTTTGTCAGCCAGGAGAGCCTGAAGGCCGGGAAGGCAGCGGCGGCCTTTGTGCAGGGCAAGGCGCGAACAGGGAAGCGAGTGGCCGTGTTGGACGGCAGCGGCGTGCGGGGCGTGGTACCGCAACAGCTGCGCCTGCCCCAGCCGGAGGAAGAAGCGCAGCCCGTCCAGCTGATGTTTCGCCCCGCCGGGGTGGTGGAGAACGCCACCGTCCGTGTGTTGGACGGGGACAGGGAAATGCTAAAACAAAAAAAGCGCATCCTATCCCCTGGAGAGATGGCGGATGTGCTGCTCAAGCCGGAGCAGCTGGCCGCCTTGTCCGGCCAGGATATCACGGTGCGCATCGACCCCTAAGGAGGAGGCCATGGAGCAAACCATCACCTGCATCAACTGTCCCGTAGGCTGCCGCCTGCGGGTCGTCGTGGAAAACGGAGAAGTGACAAACGTGACCGGCCAAAGCTGTAACCGGGGCGTTGCCTATGCCCGGCAGGAGTGCGCGGCCCCTACCCGCATGGTCACCGCCGTGGTGGCCGTGGAAGGCCGGCAGACGCCCCTGAGCGTCAAGACCGCCCAGCCCATCCCCAAGGGGAAGATCTTTGCCTGCATGCGGGCCATTGCTGAAAGCAAGCCCCAGCCGCCCATCGCCATGGGCCAGGTGATCTGCCCGGATGTGTGCGGCACCGGCGTGGATGTGATCGCCACCAAGGAGATGGGCTAAGCCGGCTTGACCTGAATCCAACCAGCCAGACAAATGGACCGAAGATCCGCGGGGACGGCGTGCGCGATGGCGCGGCGCTATCTTAATATAACTTCAACTGGTATTCCAGATCACCGCCTAATGGTTCACACTCGAATTCTTCCGCTGTGAGCACTTCTCCTGTGCGCGCATGGAGCGCTACCTTATAGCGCAGATGTCCCTGGCCGCTGGCAAATCCGTCGGGGAATTTTTCCGCGGAGGCATAGCTGGGCCAAAAAACGATTTTCCACAGCGGCGCATCAGGATGGGTGATATCAAAGTAGAAATAAGAATCATCATACAACGCAATGGTTTGGCTATCCAGCCGGTAGGTGTCCATCACGGCCTGTTTGGCCAGGGCGTAGGCATTCTCTTCTGTGATATCTTGCGCCTGAGGCACACCATACGTATAAGAAGAACATGCGATAACGGCAAGATCTGGTTTCCCTTCACTGCTTAGCAGCGACAAATCGCCGCTGTCAACCGCTGCGCGTACCTGTGGGGCGACCACCTGTGAGTATTCCGCTTTCATCTTCAGCGGCCACCTCTGAAATATAACGTTGCCCGCTTGTTCCATATATTTCATGTACAAATCCATGGGGGAAAGCGGCCCGGTGCTTTCCCTATGTTTGCGATTCGCGGCCGCTTCCGCCACGGAAGGCATGCCCACATCGGGATCGGCGATCACCTCTCCGTTTTCATCCACGATGGCGGCATAAACCCGCTCCACATACGAATCGCTGCCTTCCCGAAGTACTTTGAACTGCACATCCCACCTGCGGTAGTCGGGCCGCTGCTCTGTCACATACAGGTTGGCCACGGGGAGCGTTTTGTCAAGGGTGTCCGACGGAAGTCCGTAAGCTGCCATGATTGCCGCTTTTGCGATGGCAATGGCTTCAGCTTGGGTGATTACATCCGCGTTGGGCGTTACCAGCGTGTCGGAAGCCCCCTGTTTTCCATAGAATTGGTCTGTGACTTGTTGCCACCATACGCGCTGCTCCGGCGTCCATGTGTCCGTAGGCCCCATGATGGCGTAGGTGATGATATCTACGGTGATTTCTCGCGTGTCGGTTTGACCTGTGAGCGTCAGCACAAGTTGATCGGCAATGGCCTGTTTTTCGGCGTCGTCCGTGGAATGGTCAAAAAGTCGGGCCGTGTGGCCGCTTTCCAAAATGTTGCCTAAATCCATCAACGCGCGGATCAATACCTGCTTCTGGCTGAGGGGCCAATGCACGTAGTCCCCCTCTGTCCGCTCAATCTCCTTCATGGGAACCACCTGTTGCTGCCATAATAGCACCGCAGCCAAGGCTGTCACAGCAATAAGCACCAGCGCGATGACCAGCACAAAGCCAACGGATAGCTTTTTTTTCAATATGACTTCTCCTCTCACCCGCTTGAAAACATTGCTCTCAAAAGCGGGATGGTTTTCCAGCCCGGGAAGGCAGGCGTCTATTGACCGGCGAATGTCATTGTTCTGCGGCGCTCTGTCAAGCATCATCATGCCCTCCCTTCAATTTCACGGCGCAGCTTTTCCCGCGCTTTTTTTAACCTTGTGGATATTGTGGAAACGGAAGCACCCAAAGCATCAGACATTTCTTGGATGCTTAGTCCCTGATAGTAGTAGAGCAACACGGCTTCCTTATGCCTGCCGGGAAGGCTCATCACTGCCTCTAACAGCGCATGATCTTTCCTGCTGGCTGCTCGCAATGGTAGGGCGTCCGGCGTAACACTGCGGTCCACAAAGCGAAACCACCTGTCTCGCCGTATGTTTTTGCCGGTGTTAATGGCAATTCGCATCAGCCATGTTTTTTCACCACTGTCCCCACGAAATGTCGCCATCGCCTTGTATGCTTTGACAAACGTTTCTTGAACGGCGTCCTCGGCCAAAGCTTGATCTTCTAAATACGCGACGCACATGCGCATCAGGTCATTTTTGTACTGCGTCATCATTCGGCGCAGCCTGTCCTCTCGGACGTTGTCAGGGCCCATAACAACCTCCATCCGCCGTCCACCTCCTTCACCCTATTAGACACAGATCATAGGTGTTTTTTCAATGCCCCGACAAATTTTGTTGTGACGTTTCCCCAAAAGCAGCATGGGCAAAAAACCCAAAGCCGACTTCTGCGGCCTTTTTGTTTTGTTACAATTCCCATCAACAGAAAGCCAAGATGTGTTGATTATTCGTGCAGTTTCCCAAAAGCTGCCGATTGTGCTTAGGCACGTTGTTGCATATAATACAATCGTGGAAATAAAACGACACCATGTTGGTTATTTCCGCAGGCTTCTTGTAAATCATGAAAAGGCGGCGATACGATGCAGCGGCTATATATTATCACCGGCGCGGCGGGCCATTTGGGCGGCACGTTGATCCGCAGGCTCAAGGGGAAAGACTGCCAGGTGAGGGGCCTGCTGCTGCCCGGCGAGCCCGGCAAAGATGAAGCCAACATCCGTTATTTTCGCGGGGACGTCACCCAGCCGGACACGCTGGAGCCGCTCTTTGCGGATATTTCTCCCAAGGATACCATTGTGATCCATACGGCGGGCATTGTGGATATCTCCCAGGATGTGTTTCCGCTGATGTATGATGTGAACGTGAACGGCACCAAAAATATGTTGGCGCTGTGCAAAGCCAAGGCTGTGCGGCGGATGGTGCATGTCAGCTCGGTGCATGCCATCCCCGAGGGGGAGGGGATGGAGGTCATCACCGAGGTGGACCATTTTTCCCCGGAGACCGTGGTGGGCGGGTACGCCAAAACCAAGGCGGAGGCCACCCAAGCCGTGATGGACGCGGCGAAGGCGGGCCAGGACGTGGTGGTGGTGCATCCCTCTGGCATTGTGGGGCCCTATGACCGGGCGGGCAACCATATCGTGCAGATGGTTTGGGACTACCTGACCGGCAGGCTGCCGGCCTGCGTGCGGGGCGGCTACGACTTTGTGGATGTACGGGACGTGGCGGAGGGATGCCTGCTGGCGGCGGAAAACGGCAAGGCGGGCAACTGCTACATCCTTTCCAACCGGCATTACGATGCCACGGAGGTGCTGGCCATGGTGCGCAAGGTGAGCGGCGGGCGTAAGCTGCCGGTACTGCCCTTGTGGATGGCTGAAATGGCCGCGCCCTTGTTAGTTGCCTGGGCAAAGCTGAAAAACCAGCGGCCCCTGTACACCCGCTATTCGCTGCATGCCTTAAACGCCAACGACCGCTTCTCCCACGACAAGGCTACGGCCGAGCTGCGGTATCAGCCCAGAGATTTGCGACAGACCATCGTGGACACGGTCCACTGGCTGAAAGCCACCGCTTCATCCAACCCCCGCACAGCGCGTTGAGGCTTTCCATGCCCATCAAATGGGCATGGTAGAGATGGGTTGTAGGGCCCTGCCGGGCCACACAGCCCTGAGCGGTTAGGAACGCAGATCCTGACCGCTCTTTTGGATGCGAACCTACCGCACGCTCTTGGTCATGGCCTCTTGGCCAACAAACCACATGTTTTCCTCAATGGGAAAGGAGCTGTCATTTTGCACCAGCTGCAAAATGCGTTCTTTGTCCTGCCCCTCAGCCCATTGGGGCTGAAAGTTGTTTTGGGGGATCGCGCTGGAGGTAAGCACGGGCAGCAGCTTTAGCTCCACCCCGTGATAGCGGCCCGTATCCCCAAAGCGCAGGATGGCCTGCACCACCAGCGCGTCAAAGGTGGTCATCTCATGGGTGCCGCCAAACACCAGGTTGCCTAGGCTATAGAGGATCACGGCCCCGTCCTGGTGCTGGATGCCCTGCACGCAGTGAGGGTGGGTGCCCACCACCAGGTTGGCGCCACAGTCAATGGCGTATTGGGCCATGGTTTGCTGCAACAGGTTGTGGCCCGGGCTGTACTCTCGCCCCCAATGGACGGAATAGACGATGGCCGCGCAGCCCATTTCTTGAAGCGCCTGAATATCCCTAGAGATGGCGCTTTTTTGTTGGCGATACACGGTTTCCCGGCAGCCGCCAAAGCCGATCTTCACCCCGTTTTTTTCGAACACATGAATATCGCCGTAGCCGCTGTAAGCAATACCCGCATCTCGCAGGGCCGTGCGGGTGGATTGGCGGCCGTAGGCGCCATAGTCGATAAAATGATTGTTGGCGATGTTCACCTGCTCAATGCCCGCTTCTGTAAGGATCCGCGTGTACGCCACTGGACCGCGGAAGCGGTATTGCTTCTCCCTGTCCTCGCCCCGGCCATTGTCTTGCAGCACGCCTTCCAGGTTCACCAGACTGATGTCGTCCTGCTGAAAAACCGCCGCGATATTGGCAAAGCTCCAGCCAAACCCTTCTTTACCGATCATGGTATCGTAGGTGTCCGGGTGTTGCTTCCATTCCTCCCGGGTGCCCAACACGCAATCCCCGCCCAGGGTAAGGACAATCCGCGTATCCGCCGCCCCGCAAAGGCAGAAGGCGCATCCAAGCAGGCATAGGGCCAGGCCGGCGATCCATTTTTTGATCATCATTTTCCCACCTGAAAAATTCCACACTTCAAGTATTGCGTCTCCGGGGAGGCGGGCAAGATGGGGTGATCCCGGCCCTGGGCGCGCCACTCCACCTGGCGCAGCTGTATCCGGGCGTCTTTTTGGGCGTCCAACAGCATGTTCAGGAACATGGGGGGCAATACATGGTGGCTGCAGGAGCAGGTCACCAAGAAACCGCCGTCTTTCACCAGCTTCATGCCCCGCAGGTTGATCTCCTTGTAACCGCGCAGGGCCCCGGCCACGGCGGCGCGGGTCTTGGTAAAGGCGGGCGGGTCCAGGATCACCATATCGTACTGCTGGTGGCTGTCCTGGGCGTGCTTCAAAAAATCAAAAGCGTTGGCGCACTCAAAGCGCACCCTTCCCTCCAGGCCGTTCAGCCTGGCGTTTTCCGTGGCGCAGTCGCAGGCGGCCTGGCTGATGTCCACGCCGAGTGCCTCCTTGGCGCCGAAGCGGGCGGCGTGCAGGGCAAAGCTGCCGGTGTGGGTGAAACAGTCCAGCACGGTGGCGTCCTTTGCAAAAGGAGCGATGGCGGCGCGGTTCTCCTTCTGGTCCAGAAAGTAGCCGGTCTTTTGTCCCTGCTTCACGTCCACCCAAAAGCGCACGCCGTTTTCCACCATCTCCACCCGGTCTGGGGCATCGCCATACAGCGTGCCTGTACTTTGCGCCATGCCCTCCAGGCCGCGCACGGGCACGTCGTTGCGCTCGTACACGCATTGGGGATGAAGTTCCGCCACCAACGCGTCCACAATGTCCTGCTGGAAGGCAGCCATGCCCAGGCTGAGGTTTTGCAGCACAATCACATCCCCAAAGGCGTCGGCGATTACGGCGGGAAGGCCGTCGCTCTCCGCGAACAGCAGGCGGCAGCTGCGCAGATCCGCAAAGCGCCGACGGTATGCGATGGCCCGCCGTACCCGGCGGAAGATAAACGCCCGATCAACGGGCTCCTCCTGGCGGCTGAGGACGCGCAGGGCAATCTGGGAGCGGGGGTTGTACACCGCCATGGCCAAAAACACACCCCGGTCGCTTTGCACCCGTACCACATCGCCGTCCCGGCAGTCGCCCGTCACCCGGGCAATATCGCTGCGAAACACCCAGGGATGCCCGCCGTACACCCGCTGCTCTTTGCCCTTGATCAAAGTTGCTGTTGCCATTGGCCCTCCTGATTGGCTTTTTTCCAGCCTATTATACCGTTTTGTGAATGAACTGTAAACTTCCCCGTTGGCATTGACAATCCCTAAGCTTTGGAATACAATGCCTAGGTCAATGTTAGCCGACTAATTATCGGGGGGGGTGAAGGCGTATGGAAGATGAATTTGGGATTTTTAAAAGTGTCTTTGGGCTCCAGCGCATGTTTTTTGAAGCGGTGCGCTCCCAGATGGAGGACGCGGATGTGCATCCCCGGCAAGGTCCCATTCTGAATCTGTTGCTGCACCGCCACGCGGTGAGCCAAGCGGATTTGATGCGGGAGATGAAAGTGAGCGCCGCCACGGTGGCGGTATCGCTGGCGCGGCTGGAAAAGCTGGGCTATGTGGCCCGGGAGCGCAACCAGCAAAACCAGCGGGCCAATGTGCTGACATTAACCCCGGAGGGAAGGCGGAAAGCCGAAAGCATGCACAAGCTGATGCATGACATCGGCCTAAACGCTCTGCGAGACTTTACCGACGAGGAGAAGGAAGTGCTGCGCGCCCTTTGCCAGCGCATGGAGGAGAATCTGCGCATACATTACAAGATCAAGGAGTGTGAGGGACACCATGCTTCGAATGGGTAAACACATCAAAAAATACTGGTGGATGCTTCTGCTGATCGTGGCGATGCTGGGGATTCAAGCCGTCTGCGATCTGGCGTTGCCCACCTATACCGCAGCCATTGTGGACGTGGGCATTCAGCAGCAGGGTATTGAACATGTAACGCCCACCGTTTTAAGGGCGTCTACTTTGCAGCAGCTAACCCAGTGGATGACCACCCAGGAGGTAGAGGCCTATGTGACCCCTCATTACCAGCCCCTTTCTGCGGAGGAAGCGGCCAAAGCTGGCATTACCAACCTGTCGGAACCCATCCTTGCGCTGGGCAAGGTGGACGGCGATTTGCAGGAACAGCTAGACGCCCTTTTTAGCAAGGCGCTGACGATCCAAAGCGTGATGAGCGGCCAGGGCATTGTGGATATGGGCGCGATGCTCAGCATCGGCGGCGCGGACGCTTCCCGGTTGAACCCGCAGCAGCTTTCCCCCCAGCAGATCCAGGGGATGATTCAGTCCATGCCTGCCCAGCAGCGGGACGCGCTGCTGAAACAGTTGGATGAGAAGCTGTTTGCCCTCCTGCCCCAGAACATGCTGGACCAGGCGGCCAACCAGGCTGTACGGGCGGAGTACACCTCCCTGGGCATCGATTTGAGCGCCACCCAGAGCCAAAGCATCTGGGGCAGAGGCTTGATGATGTTGCTGGTGGCGCTGCTGGGCACCGGCGCAGCCGTGTTGGTGGGGTATTTGGGTTCCATCTTGGCGGCCAAGCTAGGCATGGATTTGCGCCAAAAGGTTTTTCATCAGGTCGTCAATTTCGGCCAGCAAGAAATGGAAAATTTTTCCACAGCTTCGCTGATCACCCGCTCCACCAACGATGTGCAGCAGGTACAGCAGGTGATGGTGATGCTGCTGCGCATGGTGATCTACGCGCCCATCATCGGCGTTGGGGGTGCGCTTCGGGCGTTGCAGACCAATCAGTCCATGGGCTGGATCATTTTTCTGGCAGTGCTAACGGTGGTCGCCATCGTGGTGGTTTTAACCAGCATCGCCATGCCCCGGTTCAAGAGCATGCAAACCCTCATCGACAAGGTGAACCAGGTGATGAGGGAAACCCTCACCGGCCTGCCGGTGATCCGCGCGTTCTGCACCCAAAAGCGGGACGAAGAGCGCTTTGACCAGGCCAGCACCCGGCTGATGAAAACCCAGCTGTTTGTGAACCGGCTGATGAGCGGCATGATGCCCCTGATGATGATTGTGATGAACGGTGTGGTGATTCTCATCATGTGGGCGGGCTCCCACAGCATCGAGGCGGGCGCTATGCAGGTGGGCGATATGATGGCCTTCATCCAGTACACCATCCAGATTATCATGGCCTTCCTGATGGTTTCCATGATGAGCATCATGCTGCCCAGGGCTTCGGTGTCCGCCAAGCGCATCCAGGAGATTTTGGACACCAACATGAGCATCCAAGACCCGGCCCAGCCTCAGGCCTTTGACGAGGGGCGGCGCGGCGTGGTGGAGTTTCGCGATGTCAGCTTCCGCTACCCCGGCGCCGAGGAGGATATGCTCAGCCACATCAGCTTCACGGCCAGGCCGGGGCAAACCACCGCCATTTTGGGTGGCACGGGATCGGGCAAAAGCACGCTGATCAACCTGGTGCCGCGCTTTTACGACGTGACCGAGGGCAGCGTGCTGGTGGACGGCGTGGACGTGCGCGAGGCCTCTCTGAAGGGCTTGCGGGACCGGATCGGCTATGTGCCGCAAAAAGGCGTCTTGTTTACGGGCACCGTGATGGAAAACCTCACCTTTGGCGCCACCCAGATTCCCGAGGAACGGGCCAAGGCGTCGGCTCGCGTGGCACAGGCGGAGGGTTTTGTGCTGGAGCGGGAGGGCGGCTATGACGGCGATATTGCCCAGGGGGGCAGCAATGTGTCCGGCGGGCAAAAGCAGCGACTGTCCATCGCCAGGGCAATTGCCAAGGACCCGGAGATCTATATTTTTGACGACAGTTTTTCCGCTCTGGATTTTAAGACGGACGCGGCGGTACGCGGCGCGCTGGCCAAGGAGGCCCGCGGCGCCACCCAGATGGTGGTGGCCCAGCGCATCTCCACAGTGATGTACGCGGAGCAAATTTTGATGCTGGATGAGGGCAGGCTGGTGGGTAAGGGTACCCATGATGAACTGATGCTCACCTGCGAGGCCTACCAGCAACTTGCCACCAGCCAGCTGTCAAAGGAGGAACTGAGCCATGCAAAATAACCGGCAAAGACAGTCTCTACGCCGCGGCCCCATGGGCGGCGGGCCTATGGGCGGCCCTCACGGCATGCATGGCGCGGAAAAACCTAAGGATTTCAAGGGAACCTTCCGCAAACTGATGCATTATCTGGGCCAATACAAGGGCCGCCTGGCCATCGTGGCCGTGCTTGCGGCGGGCAGCTCCATCTTTGGCGTAATCGGCCCCAAGCGCATGGGCGAGATCACCACGGAGATCTTCAACGGCTTGGTGGGTAAGCTCAGCGGCGGTCCGGGCATCGATTTTGGGAAGATCGGCGCGCTGCTGCTGTGGCTGCTGGGGCTGTATCTTCTTAGCGCTTTGCTCAGCTTCCTGCAAGGCTACATCATGACGGGCGTGGCGCAAAAGGTGAGCTACAATCTGCGCAAACAGCTGGCTGCCAAGGTGCACCGCCTCCCCATGAGCTATTTTGACCATACCACCACCGGCGAGATCCTAAGCCGCGTCACCAACGATGTGGACACCCTGAGCCAGACCCTCAACCAAAGCTTGTCTCAGATCATTTCCTCCGCGGCCACCGCCATCGGCGTGGTTATTATGATGCTGTCCATCAGCTGGCAGATGACGCTGATCTCCATGATCATTTTGCCCATCTCCTTCTTCCTGATGAGCTTCGTGGTGAGCCGCAGCCAGAAATATTTTGTGGGGCAACAAAAGTTTTTGGGCCAGGTGAACGGGCAGGTGGAAGAGGTGTACAGCGGACATGTGGTGGTGAAAGCCTTTAACGCCCAGGACGATGTGACTCAGACCTTTGACAAGACCAACCGGGAGCTGTACGACTCCGCCCGCAAATCTCAGTTCTTCTCCGGGCTGATGCACCCTATCATGAACTTCATCGGCAATCTGGGGTATGTGGCGGTGGTGGTGGTGGGCGGCTATTACGCGGCCAACGGCGTGATTACCGTGGGCGATATCCAGTCTTTCAATCAGTATGTGCGCTCCTTTAACCAGCCCATCGCGCAGCTGGCGCAGATCGCCAGTATCCTGCAAAGCACCATGGCTGCCAGTGAGCGCGTGTTTTCCTTCCTGGCCGAGCCGGAAGAGGAGCCCACGGTGGAGCATCCCGTGTCCATCGAAGGGCTTCGCGGGCAGGTCACCTTCGACCATGTGCGCTTTGGCTACGATCCCGAGCACATCATCATCAAGGACTTTAGCGCCGTCATCCAGCCCGGTCAGAAGGTGGCCATCGTAGGGCCCACCGGCGCGGGCAAGACCACCATGGTGAAGCTCCTGATGCGCTTTTATGATGTAAATGGCGGAAGCATCCAGGTGGACGGCCATGACATCCGCCAGTTTGACCGAAACCAGCTGCGCCTGCTGTTTGGCATGGTGCTGCAGGATACCTGGCTCTTTGGCGGCAGCATCCAGGAGAACATCCGCTATGGACGGCTTTCCGCCTCGGATGATGAGGTGGTGCAAGCCGCCAAAACCGCCCATGCTAACCACTTTATCAAAACCTTGCCGGGCAGCTATCAAATGGAGCTGAATGAGGAGAGCAGCAACATCTCCCAAGGGCAGAAGCAGCTGCTGACCATCGCCCGGGCGGTGCTGGCCGATCCCAAGATCATGATTTTGGACGAGGCCACCAGCTCCGTGGATACCCGCACCGAGGTGCGCATCCAGAAGGGAATGGCCGAGTTGATGGAGGGTCGCACCAGCTTTGTGATCGCCCACCGGCTGTCCACCATCCGGGACGCGGATCTGATTTTGGTGATGCGGGACGGCGACATCGTGGAGCAAGGCAAGCATGACGAGCTGCTGCAAAAGGGCGGCTTCTACGCGGAGCTATACAGCGCTCAGTTTGAGAGGACGGCATAGGGATTGTTGAAAAAGCGCCTGTGCCACTGGAAGGGCGGCGGCCCCTCCATACCGCCAAAGCATTGCGGGGAGTCAACCCTGCAAAGAGGTTGATAACAGAAAAAAGCAAGGCCGGAGAGGTTTCCCTCCGGCCTTGCTTTCATGCCGCATTTACTGCGCCACTTCAAAGGACACAGACAGGTTGTAATTTTCCCGGGCGGCGTCCTCAAAAACGATCAGCAGCCGTGGCAAATAGTCCACCATTTTGCCCTGGGGGTTGGCCGGGTAGCGCAGCGTAATGGAAAGCGGCTGCGTGGCGCTGGCCAGCTCATCATAGA
>JAVBSI010000068.1:0-13912 GCA_031556815.1 Eubacteriales bacterium
GATTTATTGATGTTCCAAACAGATTGGGTATGGAAAAGGATCATGCACCCCTTCCTTTTATCAAGCCCAAGGCACTATATCTTGGAGTAAATATATCAAAAAAAGATTCAGCAATTCTCCGCGATATTTGTATCGAGAAATCAATCCAGCTGTATAGGATGAAAATGATTGACAACTGTGAAGGTAGCGAGATTCTGCCATTCCCTATCTAAATAATGATACCTGTTTTTGCGCATCTGCTCTGACGAACGTTCTATGACTGATATAGCAGACATCTTAACCACTTGACGGAGGAGCGGCCTTCGTTTGGCCAACAATTATGTTGACTGTAAAGTGCAACAATAAGCGAAATGCAATATCTAGTAGTTAATCTTGCAAATCGACACAAGATGTTGTGGAGCAGTTTTCACCGATAGTTGCCAAATAGTTGCCACGATTTGTCGCATCTATGGCCGTTTTGTGCAATTCATACAAAAAACCCGCCATTTCGGCGGGTTTTTCAAAGGATTTTTGGTCGAGATGACAGGATTTGAACCTGCGACCTCCTGCTCCCGAACCAAACGCGCTACCAAACTGCGCTACACCTCGACATGATGGAGCATAGCACTCCATAGAAAAAACTGGAGCCAATAAAGGGACTCGAACCCTTGACCTGCGGTTTACGAAACCGCTGCTCTACCAACTGAGCTATATTGGCGCGTCAGCAAGGGGTATTATAGCAAACCCCCTAAGGTTTGTCTAGCCCTTTGGCCGGGAAATATCAAGGGGTGTGGCTGGCAAATGCAAAGAGAGTAGTCTGCTTTTCCAATGCAAAAGGTTTAGGGAAAATGCTTGACAATCAAATTAAATTGCATATAATTAAATAGGACGTCTTGTATTTTTAACAACCTGTGCGCAATGCAAATGGCAGGCAACAATGCGGCGAGATATGAAAAAATCCATCATTCTTAGGGAAGTGGGTGCTCCAATGAATCTTTATGACATCACTGTTTCGGATCGGCAGGGAAGCGCCGTATCTATGTCAATCTATCGGGGAAAAGTGTTGCTGATTGTGAATACGGCCACTGAATGTGGGTTCACGCCTCAGTATGACGGTCTCCAAGAGCTGTATGCCAAATATCAAGAGCAGGGTTTTGAGGTGCTGGATTTTCCCTGTAACCAGTTTGCCAATCAGGCGCCTGGCTCGGAGGATGAAATCGCGTCCTTTTGCCAGATGCGGTATGGGATCACCTTTCCGCAGTTTGCCAAAATCAATGTCAACGGCCCTGAGGAGAGCCCATTGTACACCTACTTAAAAGCGCAAAAAGGGGGAGTTGGCAGCCCCAGCATCAAGTGGAACTTCACAAAGTTTCTGGTAAACCGGGAGGGTCAGGTAGTGGCGCGCTATGGCTCCGCCAAAAGGCCGGAAGCCATCGCAAAAGAAATTCAGAAACAATTGGAGGCGTAAACCATGCGTCATCAGTATCAAACCAAAGACACCTGTTCCACCCAGATCAGCTTTGATTTGGAGGGCGATGTGGTGCATAATGTTGTTTTTTCCAACGGTTGCCAAGGAAATCTGATGGCGTTGGGTAGGCTGGTCGATGGGTATACCGTAGATGAGATTGAGAGCAAGCTCAGCGGCATCCCTTGTGGCAACAGGCCCACTTCTTGCGCCGATCAACTGTCCAAAGCGGTACGCCAAGCCTATGGACAAAGTCAATCATCGGGAATGAGAGCATGAAGGACGAGGCTTTGTTGCTGCAAAACCAACTGTGCTTTCCACTGTATGCCTGTGCCAAGGAAATCGTAAAGCAGTACGGGCCCTTTCTGAAAGAGATCGGGCTCACCTATACCCAGTACATTGTGATGCTGGTACTGTGGGAGCAAAAAGCCATGAATGTGAAGGCTCTGGGCGAGCGTCTCTACCTGGATTCGGGCACGTTAACGCCGCTGCTGAAAAAGTTGGAGGCGGAGGGGTTCATTACCCGCGACCGCATGGCAAAAGATGAACGCAACGTACAGATTGCCCTAACTGCAAAAGCTGAAACGCTCAAAAAACAGGCCCTGGATATCCCGGCAAAAATCAGCAGTTGTGTGAAGCTGTCCATGCAGGATGCAGCTACGCTGTATCGGTTGTTGTATCAGATACTGGAAGGGCTACGGACGTAGGGGAGTCATAAAAGGCGCATGCCATACCTTGCGGGTATGGCATTTTTTCTCCGTCTCTGCTAAAATAGCAGGATGGCAGGGCGTCTCCCAACGGGGTGGCTGCTGCTGATTCCAAGGGGAGAGGAGTGCCGGCATGCCCTCTATGCCCAAAATTGTGGTTGTGGCAGGCACCAATGCTTCCGGCAAGAGTAGCCTGGGGGTGCGGCTGGCCCGGCATTACGATGGAGAAATCGTCTCCGCAGATTCCAGGCAGGTGTTTGAAGGCTTAGATCTGGGAAGCGGAAAAATCACCCACGAGGAAATGCAGGGCGTACCTCATCACCTGTTGGATGTTTGTAAGCCCGGGGCGTTTTTTTCGATGGCAGATTTTCAACAGCTGACCTATGGGGTCATCGACGACATTTTGCAGCGAGGTAAGCTTCCGCTTTTGGTGGGGGGCACGGGGCTGTACATCGCCTCTGTGGTTGATGGGTACCAGCTGTCCGGCCATATGCCGGATTTAGCCTATCGGGAGCGGCTGGAACAGTTGTCCACGGAGGAATTGTCCGTCCAGCTTCTGGAAAAACTGCCGGGCGTCCAGATCGACCCACACAATCGCAACCGGGTGATGCGGGTGCTGGAGCGTCTCCATGACGATGGGTATGCTGTTCAGGGGAAACAGCCCCGATACCAAAGCTTGCGGCTGGGCGTCACCTGGGAACGCAGCATTTTGCAGCAGCGCATCCAGGAGCGGTTGGCCCGCCGCCTGGAGGATGGCATGATACAGGAAGTGCAGGGTTTGCTGGACAGGGGCGTCAGCCGGGCGTTTCTATGCAAGCTGGGGTTGGAGTATCGGTTCATTACCCAGTACCTCACAGGGGAAATCGCCAGCCGGGAGGAAATGGAGCGGCTGCTGTTGATCGGGATTCGCCAGTTTGCCAAGCGACAGATGACTTGGTTTCGCAAAGACGCGGGAATCCGATGGCTGGACATGGGGGAAGACCCCTTTGCCCAAGCTTGCGCATCCATTGATGCGTTTTTGGCAGAGGAAGAATAAGGCGTCGGTGCCATGGTTTTGTAGCGGGATCGGTTGAAACTGGCTGTTTGCACAAGGGCGCAACTGTGCTATAATCAAGAAGCGTGTTTTATCCAATGGATTGGGGGACTCCCTGTGACCTCTTGGAAACCCAAAATGAATCAAACTTTGCGTACATGGCTGTGGGTGCTGCTGGATGCGGCGCTCATCAATCTTGCTATGCTGATGGCCCAACAGCTTCGTTTTGATGCTGTGATTCCCCAGGAGTTTTTTCAGCGGTATGTGAATTTGATCCCGGTTCTTACGGTGCTTTGTTTGGTCTCTTTTTGGGCCTTTGGCCTGTACCGCAATATGTGGCAGTACGCCTCGGCAGACTCGGTAATTCAAATTGGCACGGCCACGTTGGTGGGCGCCTTGGCCACCTATGGCTATTCCTTGATAATGTACTCCATCACCCAGCCGGAGAACCATCATCTGTTGCACCGGACCGTCTATCTAATTTTTTGGATTTTGCTCACCGTGATCGTCGGCGGCGCAAGGCTGGCATACCGGGTCATGGCCACCAGCCGGAAGGGTTTGCGGCGAGGGGAAAGCTTGGGGACGGGCCGACGGGCGATGATTATCGGCGCGGGTTGGGCCGGGGCCAATGTGGTGCGGGAGATGCAAAGCGGCCGCTATGGCAACTGCAAGCCGATTGTGGTGGTGGATGACGATCAAAACCGTACAGGCGCCAAGATGAAAGGCGTGCCCGTGGTCGGCGGGACGGGGAACATCCTGCGCCTGGCTTCAGATTATCAAATCGATGAGATCATCATCGCCATTGCCACCCCCAACGGGGAGATGAAGCCCCTCATTGAAAAATGCCTGGCCACCGGGTGCCGGGTCCGGCGGGCAACCTCTCTGCAGGAGGTGAACTCCGGCTCGGGCGCGACGGCTACGGTACGGGATGTGAACATCGGTGATTTGCTGGGCCGTCCGGAGGAACAGATGGACATGGTGCAGGTGGCAGCTGTGTTTCGAGGTAAAACCATACTGATTACCGGCGGCGGCGGCTCCATCGGCGGAGAGCTGTGCAGTCAGATTTTGGCGTTTGAACCGGCAAAAATCGTGCTGTACGACATCAGCGAAAACTATATGTATGACTTGTTTTTTCATCTGCAAGAGCAGCACCAGCGAGCGCTGCGCGGCAAGCTGGTGCTTCGGGTGGGCTCCATCCAGGATGAGGCGCGCCTGGGCGAAGTGTTTGCGGAGTTTCAGCCGGAGATCGTGCTGCATGCGGCGGCCCATAAACACGTGCCCCTGATGGAGGATTGCCCTTCCCAGGCGGTGAAAAACAACGTGTTTGGCACGTATATTACGGCGAAAACGGCAATGGAGCATGGCGTGAAGCGCTTTGTGCTGATCTCCACCGATAAGGCAGTGAACCCAACCAATGTGATGGGCGCCACCAAGCGCTTGGCGGAAATGATCATCGAGGCCCTGAACCAGCAAGGCAAGACCGAGTTTACTGCGGTGCGCTTTGGCAATGTGCTGGGCTCCCATGGCAGTGTGGTGCCGTTGTTTGAACGGCAGATTCTGGCCGGTGGACCTGTGACCTTGACCCATCCGGACATCATCCGCTATTTTATGACCATCCCGGAGGCTGCGGCGTTGGTGCTGCAGGCCGCCTCCATTGCCAAGGGCGGCGAGCTGTTTGTGCTGGACATGGGGCAGCCGGTGAAGATTCGGGAACTGGCTGAAAGGATGATCCAGCTGTATGCGCCGCAAAGCGGGCAGAAGATTGACATCGAATACACCGGCCTGCGCCCTGGGGAAAAGCTGTATGAAGCGCTGCTGATGGAGGATGAAGGCATCACCAAAACCGACCGGGAAAAGATTTTCATTGCCCGCCCGGAGCTGATTACCCAGGAAAGCATGCAGCAAATGCTGGACACGCTGGAGACCTGCCTGGAAACGGGACAAGACGTTAGGGCCTGTTTGCATGCGGTGCTGCCTACCTTTTTGGAACCCGATGACGTCAACCGCAAAGCGGAGGAGGAGCACCGGTTGGATCCGGCCGCACCCTCGGCGGCGGGGGCGTAGCCATGGCGGATCATAAAGCTTTCATGCGCATGGCGATGGACATGGCCAAGGAAGCGGAGCGGCAGGGAGACATCCCCGTGGGCGCGGTGGTGGTGCGCAATGGACAGGTGATTGCCAAGGCTTGCAATCGGCGGGAACGGGACAACGACCCCACGGCCCACGCAGAGATAGGGGCCTTGCGCGCGGCGGCGCAGGCCATTGGAAATCGCCGCCTGCAAGATTGCACGCTGTACGTGACGCTGGAGCCATGCCCCATGTGTGCGGGAGCCATGGTGATGGCTTTGCTGGGAGCCTGCTACTTTGCGGCCAGGGATGAGCGGCAGGGCTGCGGGGAAAGCGTATACGCGATGACGCAGGACCCGGCCTTTTTCCATCGGCTGCCCTGCGTGGGCGGTGTGCTGGAGGCAGAGGCCCAGGCGATGCTCAAAGGCTTTTTTGACAGAAAACGACGGGAGAATGCTCGTGACGATTGATACCATTATTACGGACTTGGATGATACGTTGCTGGACGAGGAAGGACGCATCAGCCCATATACTTTGGATGTGATGCGGCAGTGCCTGCGCCGTGGCATCCGGGTGATTCCTTCCAGCGGCCGGGCCCAGCCCAGCATGGAGCCCTTCATGCGGCAGTTGGATACGCACCTGCCCTACATCGCCTGTAATGGAGCCCAGTTGGTTAATGCGGATCATTCCATTTTGGACGAGATGGTGATGCCGGCAAAGACAGCCCGTGAGATCTGCGCCTTTTGGCAAAGCGCGGGCTGCTATATGCAGGTTTACCGGGGAGATTCTTTCTACTATGCGCAGGAATGCGAACCCAGCCGCGGGTACAAAAAGTCCTCCGGCATGCCGGGGGTGGCGGTGGGCAACCTGGTGGACTTCATCACCTTTGATACCCCAAAGCTGCTGGGCATAGGCGATCCTGAACTGGTGGCAAAGCTTTACGAAAGCTCTGTGGAAAAGTTTGCCCAGGGCGTGGTATTCACCATCAGCAAACCCTTTTTTTGTGAGGCCACATGCGTGGGAGCCACCAAGGGGGAGGCGCTGCGGCGGCTGGCGGAGCGCATGAACATCAAGCCGGAGCATACGTTGGTCTTTGGCGACAGCCTTAACGATTTGAGCATGCTGGAGTTTACGACCAACAGCGTGGCCATGGGCAACGGTAGGGACGAGGTGAAGCGGGTGGCCCGCTATGCCTGCCGGCCCAACAGCCAGGACGGGCTGGCCCGTTTTGTGGAAGAACATGTCCTGACCCTGTAAGGAGGAGCGGCGTTGATACGGACCGATGATTTTGTGAGCAAGCTGGAGCTGAAAGTGCTCTATGATGCCGGCAAAGAAGAAATGAATCTCACCACCGCAGATTTGAACCGGCCGGGCATGCAGTTTTGTGGTTTTTATGAATACTTTGCTTACGAACGCCCGCAGGTGATCGGCAAGGTGGAGATGACTTATCTGGAATCCGTGGATCCGGCGGCCCGCGCCGAACTGCTGGAGCAATACATGAGCTATGATTTGCCCTGCATCATCATCTGCTGGGAGATGCACCCGCCCCGAGAATTGCTGGAGAAAGCCAAGGCCCATGGGATTCCCGTATTCCAAAGCAAGTCCAAAACCACCAAGTTTACCAACCAAGCCATCATGTATCTGAACCGCTGTTTGGCGCCCCATGTGACCCAGCACGGCGTGTTGGTGGACGTGTACGGCGTGGGCGTGCTGCTCACCGGGGAAAGCGGTGTGGGCAAAAGCGAGGCGGCTCTGGAACTGGTGAAGCGGGGACACCAGCTGGTGGCGGATGATGTGGTGGATATCTGCCGGGTGGCGGACGACCGGCTCATTGGCGAAGCGCCGGAGATGGTGCGGCATTTCATGGAGATCCGCGGCATCGGCATCATCGACATCCGTGCCATGTATGGCGTGGGCTCGGTGGTGATCAGCAAGAGCATCGACATTGTCATCCACATGGAAAAGTGGGATTCCGCCAAGGAGTACGACCGGCTGGGCCTGACGGAGGAGACCGTCACCATTTTGGATGTGAGCATTCCCTACCAAATCATGCCGGTGCGTCCGGGGCGAAATTTAGCGATCATCATTGAGGTGGCGGCCCGCAACCTGAGCCTGAAGCGGCTGGGGTACAGCGCTGCCCACGAGCTGGACCGTCGCTTGAATGAAATGATCGCGCAAAGCAAAAGCGAATGAACCGCAGGGGGATACAGGGATGAACTACATTGGCGTGGACGTTGGCGGCACAGGCATAAAGGTGGCTGTGGTGGACGAAAGCGGCGTGATCTTGAAGCAAGGGGAGACGCTCACTTTGGTGGGCAGACCCTATCAGGAAATCATCGGTGACATGGGTCGCTGTATGCTGCGAATTTTGCGGGAGGGCGGCCTAGGGGAGGCGGACGTGGCCTCCATTGGAGTGGGAATCCCCGGCATTGCGGACAATGCCACTGGCACGGTGATCTTTTGCACCAATCTGGGCTGGCAAGGCGTGCCCCTGCGAGACGAACTGCGCAACTACCTTGACAAGCCCGTGTATATCGACAATGACGCCACGGCGGCGGGCCTAGCGGAAAGCGTATGCGGCGTTAGCGCGGGTAGCCACAGCAGCGTGTTTATGACACTGGGCACCGGCGTAGGGGGAGGCATCATCCTGAATGGGCGGCCCTGGAGCGGCTTTCACGGTGTGGGCAGTGAGATTGGGCATATCCCCATGAATATCGACGGCGAGCTTTGCTCCTGCGGCAACCGCGGCTGCCTGGAGCGGTATTGCAGCGCCACAGCGGTGATTCGCATGGGGCGGCAGGCCATGAAGGAGCATCCGGAGAGCAAAATCAAGGCGTTTTGCGGCGGGGATGAAGCGAAGCTGAACGCAAAGATGGTTATCGATGCGGCCAAAGCGGGCGATGAGACGGCGATGCAGGTGTTTGACCGCTATGTGGAATACATGGCCATGGCCATGGACACCATCATTGCGTTTCTGGATCCGGAGATGATCGTGCTGGGGGGCGGCGTCAGCAAGGCGGGCGATTTTCTGCTGGATGCGATCCGGCAGCGGGTGCCCCGCTATTTATTGTATAAGACCATGCCCTATGCCCGCATAGAAATGGCCAAATTGGGCGCGGACGCGGGGATGATCGGCGCGGCATTGCTGGGCAAGCAGCACCAATAAGGAGGCGGAAGCATGAGCGATCAAACCATCAAAGGGTTTTACGAAGCCAACCTGACCCAGGGTCTGCCCCAGGTGAGCGTATCGGGCTGGGTGCGCACCTTGCGGGACAGCAAGGCCTTTGGATTTATGGAGTTGAATGATGGAACCTATTTTAAGAATCTGCAAATCGTGCTGGAGGATGGCAAAACGGAAAACTTTGCCCTGGCGATGAAGATCAGCCAGGGCAGCGCGGTGCGCGTTGTGGGCGAGTTGGTGCTCACCCCAACGATGCAGCAGCCCTTCGAACTGAAGGCTCATGCAGTAGAGCTGGTGGGAGATTGCCAGGCGGACTATCCCCTGCAAAAAAAGCGCCATTCTTTTGAGTTTTTGCGTACCATTGCCCATTTGCGCCCCCGTACCAATACCTTCTACGCGGTGTTTCGCATTCGTTCCCTGGCGGCGCAGATCCTGCACGCGTTTTTTGCGGAGCGCGGCTTTGTGTATGTGCACACCCCCATCATCACCACCAGCGACGCCGAGGGCGCCGGCGAGATGTTTGAGGTCACCACCCTGGGACTGGACAACCCGCCCCGCACAGAGGAGGGCGCGGTGGACTACGGTCAGGAGTTTTTTGGCCGCAAGGCCAGCCTCACCGTCAGCGGCCAGTTGAACGTGGAAAGCTTTTGCCTTGCCTTTCGCAACGTATATACCTTTGGCCCCACCTTTCGTGCGGAAAAAAGCAACACCCCCCGACATGCGGCGGAGTTTTGGATGTTAGAGCCTGAGATGGCTTTTGCCGATCTGTTTGACGACATGGTGTTGGCCGAAGACATGCTGAAATACGTCATCAAGGGCGTTTTGGCCCAGGCGCCGGAGGAAATGCGGTTTCTGGATAGCTTTGTGGAAAAAGGACTGCTGGATCGGCTCAGTGCCCTTGTGAGCAGCGAGTTTGCCCGTTGCACCTACACCGAGGCCATCGATATTTTGCAGGCTTGCGGGCAGAGCTTTGAGTATCCTGTGCAGTGGGGCATGGACCTGCAGACGGAGCATGAGCGGTATTTGAGCGAGAAGCACTTTGGCAGCCCGGTGTTTGTGTACAACTACCCCAAGGATATCAAGGCCTTTTATATGCGCCTGAACGATGACGGGAAGACCGTTGCCGCCACGGATTTGCTGGTGCCCGGCGTGGGCGAGTTGGTGGGCGGCAGCCAGCGGGAAGAGCGGCTGGAAAGGCTGGCGAAGCGGATCGAAGAAATGGGGATGGATCTGGCGGATTACGGCTGGTATCTGGATAGCCGTCGTTTTGGTGGCGCGCCTCATGCTGGCTTTGGCTTGGGCTTTGAGCGGCTGGTGATGTACATGACCGGCATGCAAAACATTCGTGATGTGCTGCCCTACCCCAGAACCACGGGAAGCGCAGAGTTTTAAGATTCATCTCCCGGTTTGTGTGCCCGCCCAGACGTCAATGCGAATGGGTGGGTTTTTGGATGCCAGCATGACGGCATGGAATGGGCCATAGGGTAAAACCGGTTTCACTTTTCATCGATCGTTGTATACAAAAAGCAACCGGTTTGTTAACACCGTGCAGCGCAACATCAAAAGGAGGGAACCCAATGACCGCTCAACTATTAAGCCTCATTCAAAAGCAGGTCAACGCGGAGTTTTTTAGCGCGTATCTGTACCTATCCATGTCATCCTGGTGCGATACCGAGGGCTGGAAAGGCATGGCCAACTGGATGCGCGTGCAAGCTCAGGAGGAGCAGGCGCACGCCCTGACCCTGCACGACCAACTGCTGATGATGGGCGAGCGTTCCACGTTGGAGCAAATCGATACGCCCACGCAAAGCTGGACAACCCCGCTGGCTATGTTTGAAAACGCCCTGGAGCATGAGAAAAAGATTTCGGGGATGATTCACAACTTGGCCACCGTCGCCCTGAGCGAGGGAAACCACGCTTTTTATCAGTTTATCCAGATGTATGTGAAGGAGCAGGTGGAGGAGGAAGCCAACGCCACCGAGATCTGCCGCCAAATGAAACTGGCAAAGGACGCCCCTTCCGCGATGCTGATGCTGGATCGGGAACTTGGCGGCAGAGTGTTTTCGCCGCCATTCCCCGGCTATATGGCATAGATCAGGGCCAAGCAGAGAAGCCTATGACACCAAGGGCCGAGGCAATTGCCTCGGCCCTTGGTGTCAAAGAGCCTCTATGCGGGGGCTTCACCTGTGCTTTGGTCATTGGGTGTCGTGGGAAGCCTTGCCAGGCGCCGCACTCGCCTCATCCCCTAGGCTCGGGTCACTTGGCGCCTTGCGGCGCTGCCCACCGGGGGGAGGCGTTTCCCTTCGTTGCCACCGGAGGCCGTTCCTCGACTGCCATTCCCTGGATTTGGGCTTCCCGTTCCTGGCGCACCGCATCCATGTCTTGGGGATACAGCAGGTTGATGAGGGTGACGGCATAATCCGAGGCGATCAAGGCATGCCGTTTCACGTGAGGGATGGCGGCAACCTGAGCGATGACCCGAAGAACTTTGACCCTGACAGGGTCTTTTTCGGCCGCGGCTAGCCGGAGCAACACGTCGGCAACGTCCCTGGCCTCCTGAAACTTGGCTTGGCCCGCTTGCCACCGCTGGTTGACTTCAAAGCACGCATCGATGGCAGGATCTCTTAGGGTATGGGTCAGGGTGAGGATATGCTCAGCCAGCCATAAGCCGTACCTCGAAATCTGCTTATGGCTTTTTTCCTCAAATGCGGCAATCAGCTTCGCTTTGAGCGCAGGAATGTCATCCATCTTCCTAATGATGCCAACGCCGTCCATGGTTTCGCCTTTGCGGGGCTTTTCCCGATGGGCGGTGATGAGGGTATAGCTGTGGGCGTTGACGGTGATCGAGATCACGCCCGTGCGCACATAGAAATTTTTGCCTTGGCGGAGGATGCTGTCCGCATTTTTGATTTTCTCTGCACACCATGCCACAACATCGTCGGTGGCCAGGCCCACATTGTTGCGGATGCGCTCCGCACCCAACGCCGTTGTATGGAGTTTGCCAAGATTCAACAGCAGATCATTCATGGGTTCACCTCATATGTACGTTTCGTCAGGGCGCAAGCCCTGTGTCATTCCCCAAACATGGACAGGACATGGGCGAAAACATCATGGCGCTTCAAAGCTTTCCGAATGCAAACCCTCATAATGCCGCCCTTTCATCGCCGTGAACTTCAGCACGCAATAGTCCGGGTCGGTGACGCCGCCGGGATAATACATTTCATCACCGATCCGCCAGATCCATTCTTTGCTGGCCGCGTCCTCCAGCACCTCCATGGTGCCGATGAGCATCACCCCGCGAAAGAGCCCTGGATCACAGAAATAGATACAAGCTTTGGGGTTGCTGCGGTATTGCGCCACCCGCATGGAGGGCGTATTGGTGGTAAAATAGAAGGTGCGGAGGCCCAGGCGTGCCCTGGGTGGCAGCATGGCCTTCATGTTGGGAAACCCATCCCAGTCAACCGAACCGAGATAGGAAACGCTCCGTTGGTCGATCCAATCCTCCAGGGCTTGCGCTTCTTTTGATAGCATGCTTCATTCCACCTTTACGCTTCGTTTCTTGACTTTCGCCTTGAGCAGATCATAGCTGTCGCCAATCATTTCGCGGACAACTTCCAAGGGTACGCTCCCATCCATGTGGATGGTGTTCCAGCTGGCTTTATCATTCATATGGTACCCCCTGGTAATACAGGGGTAGATGCCACGCCAAAAATCCGCCTTCATAGGCTCGCATTTCAGATTAAGCCAGACCTCACCGCTTCGCGGTATGATGAACAAAAAAATTTTTTGATTCTGGCGGTGGCGAAGCGTGGCGATGTCATTGTGAAAAGGATAATCCAAATAGACGCCAGGAAAGGTCAATGCGTATTCAATAATCGGATGAATGATATCCGGCATAGTGAAGCTCCTAACGGCGGATATGATCACGGCAGGGCGATCGTTTTGGGTGAATGGCCCAGAGCAGGACTGAGAGGGTTTCAGGCGGTTACCATGCAGCATGAGGTGCTGATATGCTTACTGTACACACCAAGCGAGCAAAAAGCAAGGGGTCAATCGTGCAAGTGGGTTGCTTTGGCCGGGCACTGGCGGTATGCTAGGCAGGAGAAAGCGTGAGGAATGGGCAGGCGCTGTTATATGAGCAAGTCAAATCAAGAGGCATGGTCAACGCTTTGCTATGATGGAAACCGAACGGGAGGTGATAAGCATGTATGAATGGCATAGGCAGATCCAGGCTGTGGTGGATGAGATTGATGAGAGCATCCGGCATCGGGACGACGCGCCGCTGACCCTTCGCTTCTTATCCAGAAAACTGGGGTATTCGCAGTTCCACACGACGCGGAAGTTTCATGAGCTTTCGGGCGTGTCGTTTCGGGAATATCTGCGCTTACGCAGGCTGGCGTTTGCGCTGATCGATGTGCGGGATACCCGCAAGACCTTCCTGGACATCGCGGTGGATTTTGGGTTCTCCTCCCATGAGGCCTTTACACGCGCTTTCAAGGCACTGTATGGGGTAACGCCCACAGCCTATCGGCGCGATCCATTGCCTGTGGTGCTTCGCACAAAGATTAACACCTTTGACCGTTATAGTTTAGGGATAGGGGAGATTGGCATGATTCAGTCCACCAAGGAGATCAAAACGTACTTCGTATCCATTCCGGCGCATCGGTTTTTACACATCAAAAACTACGAAAGCAACGGGTATTTCGACTTCTGGGAAAAACAGCAGGCTGTGCCCGGGCAGGACTGCGATACCATCTGTGGTTTACTGGACAGCATCAAGGGCAAGCTGGACGGCAAGGATGGCGTGATTGGCCAGTACAGCGGACAAGTGATGGCGTATCTGCATGAGGCGGGCGGAAAACGCGCGGAAGCATACGGGGTAAGGCTTCCTGCCGATTACCGTGGCCCGGTTCCTCCAAACATGTTGATGATGGACGTGCCGGAGGCCCAGTACATCGTTTTTGAGCACGGCCCGTTCGATTACGAGCAGGAGGCGGAATCTGTAGGCGAAACATTGCAAGCGGCCATTGATGCTTTTGATTTTTCTGGGACCGGATATGCGCCGGATGAATCGGCAGGCAGGATTGGCTATTTCCAGTTTGATCCGGAAAGCTTTGAAAAGCGCATCCAGCCGGTGGTGAAGAAATAGGCAAGGATTTGCCAGCAAGGCAGTTTCGACTGCTTCGGTTGTGACAACAAAGCGCAAAGAAGAGCCATGTTGATGGCTCTTCTTTGCTTGCCAAATTCATGGCTCTTCTTGCCGTCCCTATTGCTTGCGGCCGGGGCCTCCATGTTGCATGCCGGGTTGGCCGCCGCCGCGACCCTCTTGCCCGAAGGGCAAGCCATTGGTTTTTGCGGCGTCGCGGCATTGATGGCGTCCGCTTGCTCTTGGGTGAGGATTCCCTCGCTTACCAGGCTGCTGAGACTGCCCGCCCAACCGGCCGACTCCGCGATCCGTATGACCACGACGGCGGCGGAAA
>JAVBSI010000006.1:0-28834 GCA_031556815.1 Eubacteriales bacterium
CGCTGCCCATAGGGCGGGTTGGATATAAATACACCTTGCGGCAAGTCCAGCTGCACCTGACGAAGGTCATGCAGACGAGGGTCGATTTTTCCCTCAAAGCCCGCCTGCCGCACATGTTTTTGGCACAGCTCAAGGGCCACAGGGTCGATATCGCTACCGGAAATGACAAAAGCCGCGTCGGGCTGATAGGTCGCCTGGGCCTCCTGCCGAAGGGCTGCGAGCGCCGGGGCTGGCATGAAGCCAAAGCCCTCACAGGCAAAAGAGCGGGCAAGTCCCGGGGCGCGCTGGGTGGCTTTCATAGCGGCCTCAATGAGCAGTGTGCCCGTGCCACAGCATGGATCATAAAACGGCATGCCCACGCGCCATGGGCATAGATCCACCAGAGCCGCCGCCAGGGTTTCACGCAGGGGGGCTTCCCCGTTCCAGGTTCGATAGCCTCTGCGGTTTAACGCCTCGCCGCTCATGTCCAAGGTAATGCGTGCCAAATCTTTATGGATGGCCACATCGATGGGATATGCGGCCCCGGTCTCGGGGAAACGGGTGATGGCATAGTGTTTTTCCAGGCGGTTGCAAATGGCCTTTTTGCTGATGGCCTGGCAATCTCGCACGCTCATGAGCTGGCTGCGCACGCATTTCCCGCTGACGGGGAATGCCGCCTCTTTGGGCAGCAGGCGCTCCCAGGGGATGGAAAAAACCAGTTGGTACAAGTCCTCAAAGCTGTAAACCTGTTTTTCAGCCAACACCATCAGCACCCGGTCGGCGGTGCGCAGCCATAGGTTGGCTTGGAAAGCCTGAGCATAGGTGGCCACAAAGCGCGCGCCGCCCTGCTCCGCCTTGGCGTCGAGACCCATGCGCTTCAGTTCGCCTGCCGCCACGCCTTCCAGCCCAAAAGCGGCCGCGGCAACATAGGTTTGTTTCTCCTGCATCTGTTTCACTCCCATACCAAATCCATTATACGCGAAAAAGGAAGCGGAAACAAATTCTCTTTTCATTTACATATAGTTCGTGTACAATGAAAGTGTAACAGCGGGGGCAATGTCCGAGGGTGTTTTGATGTACGCAAGGGAGGAAATTTCTTTTGAAACGGGTGTTTTTAATCGTATTGGACAGTGTGGGTGTAGGCGCCTTGCCGGATGCGGAAAAATATGGCGACACAGGAGCCCATACCATCGGGCATATTGTGGAGCAACAGCAGCCCAAGCTGCCTCATTTGGCCTCTTTGGGCCTAGGGAAGATTCCAGGGGTAAATTATGAGGTGCCGGCGGACGCCGCCGGGGCCTATGGACGTGCCATTGAGGTTTCTCCGGGGAAGGATACCACCACGGGCCATTGGGAGCTGATGGGCTTGCAGCTGGCAAAGCCGTTCCCCACGTACCCTCATGGGTTTCCGCCGGAGATAATGAATACTTTTGAAAAGGCCATTGGCCGCAAAACTCTGGGCAATTGCGCCGCCAGTGGCACCACGATTTTGGATGAACTTGGCGAAGAACATATAAAAACAGGGTTTCCCATTGTGTACACATCGGCGGACAGCGTGTTTCAGATTGCTTGCCACGAGGATGTGGTACCGGTGGAAACCCAGTACCAATGGTGCCAGATTGCCCGGGATATCCTGCAAGGGGAGCATGGGGTGGGCCGGGTTATCGCCAGGCCCTTTGTTGGAAAGGGTAAGGGCGCTTTCAGCCGTACGGCGCGGCGCAAGGATTTTTCCCTGCTGCCCATTGGCAAAACCTTGCTGGATGTGATGAAAAATCAGGGACTGTTTACCATGGGTATTGGCAAGATTGAGGATATCTTTTGCATGCAGGGCCTCCAGGAAAGCGAACACGCGGCGGGGAACGAAGCTTGCCTGGATGTACTGATGGACGTAATGGACAGAGATTTCTCCGGATTGGTATTTGTGAATTTGGTGGACTTTGACATGGTTTATGGCCATCGCCGGGATGTGCCGGGCTATGCCAAAGCCCTGGAGTATTTTGACGTGCGGCTTGCACAGATCAAAGAATGCATGCGGGAAGGAGATCTGTTGATGATCACCGCCGATCATGGCTGCGATCCCGCCCATACCGGCACCGACCACACCCGAGAATATATCCCCATTTTGGCCTGGCATCCCGGCATGAAAAGCTTGGTTGATTTGGGCACCCGGGAGAGCTTTTCGGATGTGGCCGCCACCATCGCTCAGTTGTTTGGCCTACCGGAAAGGTTCCATGCGCAATCCTTTGCGGACAAAGTAGAATAAAGAAAATCCCCAATGTAAACAATAGATAGGAGAAGCGCCATGAGCCAAACGTATGTGCAACAAATCGAAAAAGCTTCCGCCGTCATTGAGAAGTCCTGTGGCAAAGCGGACATCGGGATCATCTTGGGCAGCGGCCTGGGGGACTATGCGCAGGCGCTCGAAAACGCCAAGAGCATTGCGTACAAAGAGGTGCCAGGCTTTCCCACCTCAACGGTGGAGGGACACGCGGGGCAGTGGCATACAGGCACGCTGCATGGCAAAAAGGTATGCATGATGCAGGGCCGCTTTCATGGCTATGAGGGCTACGACCTCTTGGATGTGTGCCTGCCAGTGCGGGTGATGCAGTGGCTGGGCGTCAAAACCCTGATGCTGACCAATGCGGCAGGGGGCGTCAACACCGCCTTCCAACCGGGAGACCTGATGCTGATTGAGGATTTCATCAATTTGTCAGGCAAAAACCCGCTAAGCGGCCCCAATTTTAAGGAGTTGGGTCCTCGCTTTCCAGACATGACGTATGCCTATGACCGGCAGCTGAAAGCGTTGGCAAAAAAGACCGCTGAGGAGCTTGGCATCAAGCTGCAAAGCGGCGTATATGCCTGGCTGAATGGCCCAGCCTTCGAGACCCCCTCCGAGATCCGTATGGTGCGGACGCTGGGCGCGGATGCAGTGGGCATGTCCACCGTGCCGGAGACCATCGTGGCGCGCCATGGCGGGCTGCGGGTACTGGGCTTCAGCTGCATTACCAATATGGCGGCGGGCATTTTGGACCAACCCCTCAACCATGAAGAAGTGCTGGAGACCGGGGCGCGCGTAAAGGACACCTTCCGCAAGTTATTGGATGGCATTATTCAGCAGATGTAATTACCGGAATTTTCCAATCAAACAGGCACAAACAAAACTTCTTCCAGGGGCATGCTATCCACCAAGGATACCGCCATTTGGAAGGAGTTTTATCATGCGAAAAAATGCGATTCAAAAGGGGATGGCCCTGCTAGCGACCCTGGGAATGTTGGTCTGCGGCTGTGCCGCCGCGGGAGCGTCGGCTCCTTTAGAGGAAGGGACGCCAGTACCGATTGCATCGCCCGCTGCCATGCTGGTGGAAGCGGAAACGGGTACGGCGGTGTTTGAGAAGGACGCGGACAGCCGGCGGCAGGTGGCCAGCCTAACCAAGCTGATGACGCTGCTGATTACCCTGGAGGAAATCCAAGCAGGGCGTATCACTTTGGACGATCAGATTACGGTGAGCAAGGCTGCCGCAGCGCAAATTGGCAGCCAGGCGCTGCTGGACGCGGGGGCTACCTACCGGTTGGGTGACCTGCTCAAGGCCACAGTGATTGCCAGCGGCAACGATTCCGCCTGCGCGTTGGCGGAGCATATCGCGGGTACGGAGGAAGCCTTTGTGGAGATGATGAACCAACGGGCCGCGGAGCTGGGGATGGAAAACACGCTGTACAAAAACTGTACGGGTCTTCCCGCGGAGGGGGCCTACACCACGGCCCGGGATGTGGCCCGGCTGTCCTGTGAGGTAAGCCGATACCCCGCCTATTTTGAATATGCCGCCATTTGGGTGGATACGCTGAAACACCCAAGCGGACGGGTGACGGAATTGACCAATACCAACCGCCTGGTGCGCTTTTATGAAGGTTGTGACGGCCTGAAAACCGGCAGTGCGGACGTTTCCAAATACTGCTTGAGCGCCACGGCGGACAAGGACGGCATGCGGCTGATTGCCGTGGTACTGGGCAGTGCCAGTAGCCAAAAGCGCTTTGACGAAGCCAGAGCCATGATGGATTATGGCTTTGCTACCTACAAGCGGGTGCAGATCCTGCGCAAGGGGGAACTGTTGGGCAGGCAAGTGCGGGTGAAGCTGGGCGGTGCGGACCTGGTAGAAACTGCGGTGGGCACTGGGCTGAGCATGTTGCTTAAAACCGGACAGGAGAAACAACTGAGCTTGGAGATGGAATTGCCGGAAGAAGTCAACGCTCCCGTTGCAGCTGGGGATACACTGGGCATGGTGCGGGTGCTGCTGGGGGGCAAGGTTATTGCCCGTTTGCCGGCGGTGGCGGCTACAGACGTGCGCATGCCCGGGCTGCTGGAGGGCTTGCTGCGGGTGTGGGAAAACTGGAAATAAAGTTTTTGGGGATCAAAACAAGGTGGGGGCCGCAACCTTCCGCCTTGTTTTTTTCTTCCGCTCGCGCTATAATACAAACGTTGCACCCTTTGATGTGGCTTGGTGGTTTGCAAGGAAACGAAGGAAAAGAGGATTGGTTTGAATATAGCAAGTCGGTTTCAAATGTGGGGCGCGTGGATCACTAGCGATCCGGTTGGCTTTGTGATTTATCTGCTTTATTTTGCGGTTGCCATTCTATTAACGTTGATTTTGCACGAAATCGCCCACGGCTACGTGGCCTATCGCTGTGGAGACCCCACGGCCAAGATGCTGGGCAGGCTTTCCCTTCATCCTGCAAAACATCTAGACCCGATCGGCACGGTCTGTCTCGTGCTGTTTGGATTTGGTTGGGCCAAACCTGTGCCAGTCAATCCCCGCAACTTTCGCAACTATCGCCGGGATGATTTTTTGGTGAGCATCGCCGGGGTAACGGTAAATTTCTCGCTGTTTTTGCTTTCCATGGCGCTGGCGGTGGGGATCAACGGTCTTTTGTGGAAGCCGGAAGCCATTGCGGCGTTTGGAGCCAAGGCGTTAATTATCGGGGATGGAGCAAGCATCCTTCTTAGCGGCCAAGGGGCGCAGGTGAGTCAGTGGATGCAGACTCCTTGGCTGATGCATGTACAGCGCTTCTTGTTGCTGTTTTATGCTATGAACCTGGGTGTGGGCGTGTTTAACCTATTGCCGATTCCGCCGCTGGATGGGTGGCATGTGCTGAATGATACCATTTTTAAGGGCAGGCTCAACCTGAACCCACAAATTTTCCAAATTGCCCGTATTGCTTTGTTGGCGCTGTGCTTTACCGGGATCCTGGGAAACATTTTGTTCGCCATAACGAACGCTATTGAAAATGCGGTGCTCAACGTGTTCTTACTCATCGCGGGCCGCGGGTAAGGGCTGGCCATGTCCGTTCATGTTCGTTTAAAACAATTTGACGGCCCGCTGGATCTGCTGCTGCACCTGATTGGAAAAGCGAAGATCGATTTGAAGGAGATCTTCGTGAGTGAAATTACGGAGCAGTATATTGACGTGGTGCGCAATGCGCCGGACTTCAACATGGAGGAAGCCAGCGAGTTCATTGCGATGGCGGCCTTGTTGGTGGAGATCAAGAGCCGATCCATCTTGCCCAAAAAACCCAAAGATGAGGAAGAACTGGACCCGGAGCAGCAGCTCATCAACAGGCTCATCGCATATAAACAGTTTAAGGAAGGCGCACAGAACATGGCCGAGTTTGAGGCCAGCGCCCGGTTGGTGTTCGGAAAGCTGCCGGAGGAATACCCGCTGCCGCCGCCCACCATGGAGATTGATGGCCTGTCCCTGGACACCCTGTGGGAAGCCTTGCAGCGCTTAGCGGAGAGGGCCCCCCGGGAGCCACGGGAGGTGGATTACCGCCTACGGGATATTCGTAGAGACAGCTATACGGTGGAAGGCTGTATTGAAGTGATCGAAAGCCGCCTACAACTGGGCCAGATCAGCTTTGAGGAGCTATTTACCAAGGCCCCAGACAAGGAAGAGGTTGTGACGCTGTTTATCGCGCTGCTGGAGCTGCTAAAGCTGGGCAAGGCGCATGTTTCTCAGGAATCAACCTTTGATCGGATTATTTTGACCCCTGGAAGGAGGGATGAGGTTGGAGTTTAGGGACGCGCCCCATGTTATTGAGGCGATCTTATATGTGGCGGGAGATCCCATTTCCATCAGAGAGTTACAAACGGCGCTGGAACTCAGTGAAATGGAGACCATCAACGCTGTGGATCTATTGCAAAAGGAATATGAAGCTTCCCAACGAGGCATCGTGTTGCGCCGGTATGGCGACCTTTTGAAGCTGGAAACCCGGCCGGAATACGCTCCCTATGTGGAGCGAATGCTCCAACCCGTACAGCGGCAAAGCTTGTCTCAGGCAGCGCTGGAGACGTTGGCGGTGATTGCCTATCGCCAGCCTGCCACCCGGGGTGAGGTGGAGTTGGTGCGGGGCGTGAAGTGTGATTATTCCATCCAGTCCTTGCTTAATAAGAAGTTGATTAAGGAAGTGGGGCGTAAGGAAGCCCTGGGGCGGCCCATCCTCTATGCGACCACGGATCTCTTTTTGGAACATTTTGGCATAACGGACATACGGGAGCTTCCCCCCTTGCCGGAAGCCCAACCCCTGGAAAAGGATGAAAATCCATTGGTTCCATAATCCGAACTCTTTGCGTTTATTGACCTTTACAAAAGATTTCCATCGGGCAGAATAAACATTCACAACGCGTCATATGCTATGGCATGGGACGTGTTCGTCTTTTTGTGCGTGAAAAACTGGAAAAGGTGGGGATCATGTGAAACAGGCGCTTACGATTCTGGCGATTGTCGCGGTTGCGCTACTGGTGGTATCCGGTTTCATTGTAGCGGGCAGCATGCAGCAAAGCCAGCAATTGACTACCAAGGTGGCCCAGGTGAACGAACTGACCAAACAAATCACCGCGCTACAGGGTCAGCAAAGCGCGATGGCTACAGAAAAGGAAGAACTCGCCGCCAAACTCGCCACCGCGTTGGGGGACAACACAGCGCTGAAGACGTCCCTCACCGAAAGCCAGGCCTTGCTTACGGAAAGCCAAGCGTCGCTGATGGAGGCACAGACTACGGCGGACGCGGCAACGGCAGCCTTGGAGCGGCAGGTAAAGGATGCGGAAGCGTTGAAGACCACGGATGCAGAAAAGCAGACATTGATCAACACCCTGAGTGGAAAGATCACCGCCGCGGAAAAGGATAGGGATACCGCCTTGGCCCAGGTGGAAACGCTGAAAGCGGAGGCGCTTACCCAAGCGGATTCCCTATCTCAAGCGGAAACGGTTCAAGCCGGTATGATCGATGCTCAGGACAAGCTCACCGCGCTGCAAACCCAGCATGACCTGACCGTAGAAACACTGGCTGCCAGGGATGCGGAAATAGACGCCTATGTGGCATCGCTTGCGGTGGTGGCGCAATACCAGCAGGGACAGGCAACCCCAGCACAATGCCGTCAAGCCATCCAAGCCTTTGAAACAGCTTATCCGCTCAGCAAGCTTACCTTCCCCTGGACCAGAGGAACGGCTGAGTAAAAAGGCCGGGAGACCGCAGATCCATCTATCATGTAAAGACCGCAAGCCTTGGATTTGCTTGCGGCTTTTTTGCTTAGGGAATGATCTGTACTGGCTGAGTGAACATCAGCCCTGTGGGCTGACCAGCGCCCAAGGCCCACAAATCATAGGCCCGCGCATCCAACTGATAGGCTGCTTCCTCCAAAGGGCCGTGAGAAGCCTTTGCGATGACAGACAGGTCACTCTGGTTCAACAGCGCCAGCAGACCCTCGCTTTCTTTGCGAAAGCCCAGCAAAGACGCATAGGTCGGCATGGGGTTTTTCTTTTGCAGGGCTTGAGTGATCCCCAGCATGCCATGGGTGCACAGGCGGCTCAGACGGGCATGGGGGTACCGCTTGGTTTTGAGCATTTCCAGCAGCTGAACGCGGTCGGTGGCTTTCCGACAAGCGATGTAGAGCCGATTTTCCAAACCCTCGCTACAATCAGGCAGGGCGGCTAGCTGGGACTTGTCCATATTTCGCAGGGCATGAAGCAGCACGGAATCGAGAGCCTCAGGGCGGCACATAGGGCTATGTGGGAGAGGGTAACCGCAGGCGGCCTGCGCATGGAGCCATTCCTTTTCCAAAATGGCGTGCCGCACCGCTGTAGCGGAGGGGAAGCCGCTGCCTTGGAGGCTCTGCGCATGGTAGCTTCCCTCCCGAAGTACGGGCAGAGGCTGGATGTGGCTTTCCAGGCGAAGCAGTGCCCGCAGATAGCTGATGGCCAAGATGTTGTTGGGGGCAGCCAAAACCGCGGAAAGCTCGTCTTTGGGGATCGGGTAGCCTAGGGAGGCCTGAGACTGACAGAGCGTTTCCGTTATGGCAGCTGCTTGTGCAGAAGCAAAGGAAGCCCCATGTTGAAGTCGCTTTTTCAGCAGAGCGGTGCAAAGGGGACTTGGCATTTCCAGCGCCTGGGCCGCGCTCATCAACACATCCAGGCTTTCGCTTTCACAGCCAAAACTAATATGACTAATAAAGCCTAAGAGGTGCAGGATGGCCACGCCACCTAAGGCAAAGTGCTCCGCCTCCCGCAAGGCAAAGAGGACGGGCAGTTCCAGCACCATATCCGCACCGGCCAGCAACGCGGCGTGGGCGCGAAAGGCAGGGGCATACAACGCAGGCATGCCACGCTGTGTAAAAGGACCGCTCATCACGCAGACGATTCGCGCGTTGGGAAGCTGTCGGCGGATCAGCGCAAAGTGGCGCTGATGCCCCAGGTGGAAGGGGTCATATTCACAGATCACGCCCACCACAGGTGACAGAGCAGTCGGGCGTGCTTTTGTAGCCTCGACTTTTTTCATGGAATGCTTTTTTCCCTTCCTTTTCCCGCATAAAGGGTGTATACTACTATGGCTGTTAAAAAAATCACTAAGAAAGTATAGCATACAAGGGAGGAAACCGCCATGTCGGCCATTGAAAAAATTAAGGCGAAGGCAAAGCAACGTTTGATGCATATCGTTTTGCCGGAAGGCACGGAGCCACGTACGGTGCAGGCCAGCGCCAGAATCGTCAAGGAAGGGATCGCAAAGGTCACTTTGCTTGGCAATACGGAGGAAATCGCAAAGGTCGCAAAGGATACCGGCGCCGCATTGCAGGGCGTGAACATTATTGATCCGAAGACCAGCAATCAAACGTCGACCTATGCCAAGCTGCTCTTTGAGCTCCGTAAAGGAAAGGGCATGACAGAGGTACAGGCCAAGGAATGGGTCACGGACAATCCCCTGTATTACGGCGCGGTGATGGTAAAAGCGGGCGACGCGGACGGCATGGTGGCCGGCGCCATCAACGCCACCGGCGATGTGCTGCGCCCCGCGTTGCAAATCATCAAGACTGCTCCGGGTATCAAAGTGGTATCCAGCTGTTTCATCATGGAACTGCCCACAAAGCAGTATGGCCAGGACGGCGTGATGATCTTTGGCGATTGCGCGGTGCTCCCCAATCCCACGGCGGAGGAGTTGGCGGCTATCGCCATTGCCAGTGCCCAGACTGGAAAGAGCCTGGTGGACATGGAGCCAAAGGTGGCCATGCTTTCCTTTTCCACCAAGGGCAGCGCCAAGGACGAACTGGTCAACAAGGTGCAGCAGGCTACGGCCATCGCTCAGGAACTGGCCCCGGAGCTATCCCTGGATGGAGAGCTGCAGGCGGACGCGGCCTTGGTGGAAAGCGTGGGCCAGCTGAAGAGCCCCGGCTCTAAAGTGGCGGGTCATGCCAACGTGCTGGTTTTCCCGGATCTGCAGGCCGGCAACATTGGCTACAAGCTGGTGCAGCGCTTGGCCGGTGCGCAGGCCATTGGCCCCGTTGTGCAAGGCCTGGCCAAACCGGTGAACGACTTGAGCCGTGGCTGCTCGGTGGAGGACATCGTCAGTGTGGTTGCCATTACCGCCGTGAAGGCGCAAGCATAAGGAGTTACAACGATGAAAATTCTGATTCTCAATGCCGGGTCCTCTTCCTTAAAATACCAACTGATTGACATGGACGGAGAAAAATTGTTGGCAAAGGGTATTTGCGAACGCATCGGTATCGAAGGCAGCAAGATCAAGCAGGATGTAGGCAACAATCACTATGAAAAAGTGTCTCCCATGAAGGATCATACCGCAGCCATTGAATTGACGCTGGCGGCTCTCACCGATGGGGAAAAGGGCGCACTGAAGAACATGGACGAGATCGGCGCGGTGGGCCACCGGGTTTTGCACGGCGGCGAAAGCTTTACCGCCAGCGTGTTGATTACCCAGGAGGTGAAGGACGCTGTCCGCGCTAATATTCCCCTGGGGCCACTGCACAATCCGCCCAATTTGATGGGGATTGAGGCTTGCGAAAAGGTGATGCCAAAGACACCTAACGTGGCGGTTTTTGATACGGCTTTTCATCAGACCATGCCCAAGAAAGCCTATATGTATCCGATCCCTCAGGATTATTATCAGCGGTTGCACATCCGCCGCTATGGCTTCCATGGCACCAGCCATCGCTATGTAAGCAAGCGGGCCTGCGATTTCCTTGGCTTGGACCGCAGCAAGACCAAGGTCATTACCTGCCACCTGGGCAACGGCTCCAGCCTGGCGGCGGTGGACGGCGGCAAATGCATAGATACCAGCATGGGTCTCACCCCCCTGGAGGGGGTGATGATGGGAACACGTTCCGGAAGCGTAGATCCGGCCGTGGTGCAATTCATCGCCAACAGTGACCACCAGACCGTTGATCAAGTGATCGACATACTCAATAAAAAGAGCGGCATCATGGGCGTTAGTGGCAAAAGCAGCGACATGCGCGACATTGAGGCCCTTTGCGACGCCGGCAACGAGGACGCTCTGCTGACCTGCGACATGCTGGCACACAGTATCCGCAAGTATATCGGCGCGTATGCGGCGGTGCTGGGCGGCGTGGACGTGATTGTCTTTACTGCGGGCATCGGCGAGAACAATGATACCTTGCGCGTGCAGATCATGAAGGACTTCGAGTTTTTAGGCGCCAAGCTGGATGAGAAGAAAAACAAAGAGCTGAACCGCAAAGAAGCCATTATTTCCACCGATGACAGCAAGGTAAAGATCGTCATCATCCCCACGGATGAGGAAATCGTCATCGCCAGGGATACCCTGGCCATCGTCACCGGGGCGGCAGTGGAGTAACAAAGGAGAGCGGCAATGTCATACCGCTTTCCTAAGAGAATAGGTTGTATTTGGAGCGATGGTTGTTGCCATCGTTCCTTTCCCTTTGGACGGTTATTGGCTTGAGGCTGTAGCCGTGTGCGCCTTATGCACGCAGCAGCCCGCGCCCATGCGCCTTAGTGCGTATCATCCCGCTCATACATCGTGCCCACGGTATTTCCATAGCTCATCACGTCAAAAAGCTTGTGATATCCAGACGGCGGATCAACGACCTGATAGATCAGCGAATAGGTCTTGTTGTAGTAGAGGTAGGGTTCGTCTTTCTCAATGGTTACGATGACCTTATCATTGATGTGATCCGGCAGTTTCATGGCGGCAATTCTGATATCATTGAAATAGCAACCGATGCGAAGAATGCCTGGCGTTTCTTTTTTGAGCTGATACAGCCTTGTGATGGCGCCAGAGCCACTCACGTTCCAATAGTCCATTTCCATCAGTGTTGCGGCGTCGCGCGGTTGGAGGAAATTGTAATACGTATATTGGTAGGGGTGGTTGATGCATAGACCTATGACGGTAACAACCAAACAGAGGCCCATGATGGCCGCCGACATGATTTTCAGAATCCGCTTTCGGTAAAGCATAGTCCAGAGGGCTTGCATGCCATAGGCTGCCAATATCACGATGCCCGCACAGGCAAAATAGAAATGCCGCCAACCATTGTAGAGGATTGGATCGCTTATCATGGCATAGCCCACGGGCAAAATCCACGCTGCGATAGCGACTACCAGAAAGAGCGCCTGGTCGTCACGTACAATGGCGGAAGGTTTTTTAATCAGCCCAAGCCCCAAATGGATATGGCCTACTGCCGAAAGGAAAAGCGTATACAGGGGAATGGTCACCAACATCAAATACGGCAAGTAATACCATGGAAGCGGCGTTGCGCCGACAATATCATGGAATTGCGCGCCACGAAAAAGTACCGTGCCATCGAATCGGGAAAACCGTGTTGCGTTTTGCCATACATACGCCACAAAAGCGATGGGGTCATCCCAAGAGGCGGGCGTAAGGAGAAGATAGAACAATACAAAAGACAAGATGGTGATGACCATGGTGACAGCCATTTTATGGCTCCATTGTTTCTTGGCTGTAATCATCACGATCAATGCTATCCCGATCAACCCCCACGGCAACCCCCCAATGATTTTGGTGTTGGTTGCCGCGGCGCCAATCAAGGAGAATAGCAAGCCCTTTGCAATGCCGGGCTTTTGCATCAGTTTGATGCCAGCCCATAATGTCATCAGAACAAAACAAAGCAATATGACATCTTTATTATTATAATGACCTTCCGCGAAAAAGCGTGGCGATAGATAGAAAAACAGAACGCCAACGCAAGATAAAGCCCTGGTCAATGACAACGCCCGCAGGATGCCATAAAGCGAAAGGCATGCGATGAAAAACCAAATCCAAGTCAAAAAACTCCATGCATAGGAGAAGGGACGCATGCCATGCGTGATTGTCGGCAACAGGGGAGCCAGCGGATAATAAGCGCATATGCCATGATCCCGCTCAATGCTCTTTGAGATGGGTGTTCCATATAGATTTGCATAGTAGTTGCTTTCCGGGTCAAGGTCAAAACGCAAAGCGTATTCTTTGAGGTTTGCATACAGTATACCCATCTCAGGGTATTCATCAAAGGGCATACCGTATCCTCGAATTGTAAAGAGGCCAACGAGCAGCAAAGCGATGAACAATATCGTTATCAGAAGTTTCTGGATTCTCATTTTCGGATGATTCATTTTCATTCACGATCCCTCTTTGGCGCCGACATGCCAACGTTGTCATCGATGTAGGCGTCGGCGATACCATTATGCCTATCATGCTGTATCGTTGATGATGTCAAACATTTTGGGTTTTTTTCGTTGTGACTTTTTGTATTTTATCATGGATTGAGTTACAACACAATCCGTTCCATCCCGCTTCGCTGCATCATTGCCACAAAACCCTTGACAAAGCTTTCCTTCAACCGTATAATAAGCGATGGTCACGTTTGAGGAGGAAGGCTATGCTGCTGGATGTTTCCAAGGCTTTTCTGTCTCCTGGAACGACGTTTCCCTTCCGGGCAAAGGTTGATCTTCCCCCGCAGAGTGTAATGGGGGAGACGGTCAGCTTTGAGGAAGCGGAGCTGCAAGGCGTCTATAGCGTTTTGCAGGATGCGGTTCATCTGGCGGGCACCTTGCAAGCGGTGGCCTCTGCCCCCTGTGCGCTATGCATGCGGGAGGCCGCGGTGCCCCTCACGGTTTCCTTTGCGGAGGTTTTCCGTAAGGATGCCAACGAGCAGGAGGATGAAGCCTTCCGCTATGAGGGCAAAGCCGTATCGTTGGATCAAATGGTGCTAACGCTTGTGATGCTGGGCCTGCCCATGCGCTTCGTATGTAAAGCGGATTGTATGGGGACGAAGGAGCTTCAGGCTTGGCAAAGGGACATTTCCAAGAGCTCATGCGAAGATGGATTGCCAACGCAGCGTCCTTTTGAAGCATTGCAGCGCTTGCTGAAGAAGGACGAGGAGGTGTAGACATGGCTCTTCCCAAAGGAAAAGTATCCAAGGCTCGTGGCCGCAGCCGTCGCGCTAATTGGAAGCTGAGCCTGCCCGGCATCGTAGAATGCCCGCAGTGCCACCAGAAGAAGCTTTCCCACCGCGTGTGCAAGCATTGCGGGTATTACAATGGCGTGCAAGTGATTGACATGACCGAGAAAAAGAAGGAAAACGCGTAAGTTTTCCGATGTTTGTCACCCGTTGAACAAGAGGAGTACCCATTTCGTCCCGCAGAGAGAGCAGCCCGTCGGCTGGAAGGTTGCTTGGGTCAGCGGCATGGGGAAGTCGCTTGGGAGGGTATGGGATGAACGGCCTGGCCGCTAGTTTCATCGGTTGCGCCCGTTACAGCGCTTGAAGACATCCGCGATTGTTGGATGTGAAAAAAGGTGGTACCACGGAGCTGCTCCGTCCTTTTGGACGAGGCGGCTTTTGTGATTGGAGGAGGTAATCGTATGAATTTTTTGGAAAATCTGATGTCCAAACTAAGCATCCCGGGATTGGTATTGCTTACCCTTGGCGCGGTATTGATTTTTCAATCGGAAAAGCTATGTCGTTTGGTCTTCAAAGAAAACGCGGACAAAGTCTTGCTGCCAATGACGATCTTGGGGCTGGCCTTGGCGCTGTTTGGCGCGCTGATCTTACTGGATTTCATTCCGGGGCTGTAAATCATCTATGGGACATAGGCGCCGTGTGAGCGCAGGCTGGAGGAGACTTTTATGAGCGACGAGATCAAAAAAGAATTTGAGATGGAAAAAGTGTATAGCCCACAGGACATCGAAGACAAGCTGTATCAAATGTGGGAGGAAAGCGGAGCTTTTGTGGCCCGCCGCGTTCCCGGCAAGAATCCTTTTACCATTGTGATGCCGCCGCCCAACATCACCGGGCAGCTGCACATGGGCCATGCTATGGACTGCTTAATCCAGGATGCCCCAACCCGCTATCATCGCATGAAGGGGGACCCTACCCTTTGGCTCCCCGGCACGGATCATGCCTCCATTGCCACGGAGGTAAAGATTGTGATGCAGATGAAAGAAGAGGGAGTGACCAAGGAGGATATCGGCCGGGAGGGCTTTCTTGAACGAGCCTGGAAGTGGAAGGAAGAGTACGGCGGACGCATCAATCGGCAACAGCGCAGGCTTGGTGCCAGCTGTGACTGGAGCCGAGAGCGCTTCACCATGGACGAGGGCTGCAACGAGGCCGTACGGGAAGTCTTTGTGGATTTGTATCATAAGGGTTTGATTTACCATGGGGACCGGATCATCAACTGGTGCCCGGTGTGCAGGACGGCGCTTTCCGATGCGGAAGTGGAGTACGAGGAGCAGGCGAGCCACCTGTGGCACATCCGCTATCCCGCGGCGGATGGCGGTTACGGCGTGGTGGTGGCCACCACCCGGCCCGAGACCATGCTGGGTGATACAGGCGTGGCGGTGAACCCAAAGGATGACCGTTACACCGCTTTGGTGGGGCAGAAGGTGATTTTGCCCTTGGTGAACAAGGCCATCCCCGTGGTGGCGGATGACTATGTGGACATGGAGTTTGGTACCGGCGCGGTGAAAATGACACCCGCCCATGACCCCAATGATTTTGAGGTGGCCCGACGCCATCATTTGGAAATCCTGCGGGTGCAGAGCGACGATGGCACCATGAATGAAAACGCAGGCAAATACGTGGGCATGAAAGCCATTGATTGCCGCAAGGCCGTAGTGGCCGAGCTGGAAAAACTGGGTCTGCTGATCAAAGTGGAGGATTATGCCCACAACGTGGGCACCTGCTACCGCTGCCATGAGACGGTGGATCCGCTGGTGAGCCGCCAATGGTTTGTGCAAATGGAGCCTTTGGCCAAGCCGGCCATTGAAGCGGTCAGAACCGGCAAGATCCAATTCATCCCCGAGCGCTTTTCCAAGACCTATTACAACTGGATGGAGAACATCCGGGACTGGTGCATCAGCCGCCAGCTTTGGTGGGGGCATCGGATCCCCGCCTGGTATTGTGATGCCTGCGGGGAGACCATCGTGCAAAAGGATGAGCCCAAAGCCTGCCCCAAGTGCGGGGATATGCATTTGCGCCAGGACGAGGACGTGCTGGACACCTGGTTTTCCTCCGCGCTGTGGCCGTTCAGCACCCTGGGCTGGCCCAAGGAGACGGAGGACCTGAAATACTTCTATCCCACCAGCATGCTGGTGACGGGCTATGACATCATCTTTTTCTGGGTGGCGCGGATGATTTTCAGCGGCATTGAACAGATGGGGGAAATCCCCTTTGACACAGTGCTAATCCATGGCCTGGTGCGGGATGACAAGGGCCGCAAAATGAGCAAAAGCCTGGGCAACGGCGTGGATCCGCTGGATATCATCGACCAGTATGGGGCGGATGCGCTACGCTTTTCCTTGGCCAATGGCGTGAGCCCCGGCAACGATACCCGCTTTTCCGTCGAAAAGGTAGAAAGCGCTCGTAACTTTGCCAACAAAGTATGGAATGCCGCTCGCTTTGTGCTGATGAACATGGACCAAAGGAAAGAGATCAGCGCAAAAGAACTGACCTTGCCGGATCAGTGGATCCTTTCCCGCTTTCAAAAAGCCGTGGCGGAGATCAGCATTCACCTGGAAGAAGGCGATTTTGGCCTGGCCGCTCAAAAGATTTATGACTTTGCCTGGAGTGAGTTCTGCGACTGGTATATCGAGTTGAGCAAGGGTCGTCTCATGGGCCAGGATGAAAGCGCCAAGAACAACGTGCGCGCCGTGCTGCTGTATGTACTGGAGGGACTGCTGAAACTGCTGCACCCCTTCATGCCCTTTCTTACGGAGGAAGTGTATCAGCACCTGCCCGGCAAAGAAGGGATGCTGATCCTGGCGGCCTGGCCACAGATCAGGCCGGAGTATGATTTTGCCAAGGAAGAGCAGCAGATGGAAGGCCTGATGGAGATCATTCGGGCTATCCGTAACCTGCGCGCGGAGATGAATGTGCCGCCCAGCAAGCGCACCCATATGACATTGATACCCGAAGCGGGATGGGAGGGTACTCTCATGCTGGCCGAGCCCTACCTGCAACGCCTGGCGGGGGCAAGCGATGTGGAGCTTGCGGGCAAGGAAATCACCTTTGCCGAAAAAACGGTCAGCGCCGTGTGTGCCGCCGGAGAGATTCGTATCCCGCTGGGAGACCTGGTGGACTTTGCCAAGGAGGTGGCCCGTCTGGAGAAGGAGGCCGCCAACCTGGAAGGGGAGATTGGCCGGACGGAAGGCAAGTTAGGCAACCCTGGATTTGTTGGCAAGGCCCCCGCAGCCCTGGTGGAGCAAGAGAAAGAAAAGCTGAAAACCAACCAAAGCATGTTGGCGTCCCTGCGGGATCGCATCGCCGAACTGAAAGAAAGCCTGTAAACCATGTGTGAACTTTGCGGCAACGGCTTCCACCACTTGCCCGTTCTCTTTGAAGAGGTGATGGGTTGGATGAACGTACAGCCAAACGGCATCTATCTGGACGGCACCCTGGGCGGCGGCGGCCACAGCGAAGGCATTTTACGAGCCAGTGGAGGCACAGCGTTGCTGTACGGCATTGACCGGGATCAGGCGGCGATTATGGCGGCAAAGGAGCGCCTGGGCTTCTATCCGGGCTTCCATGCCCTGCATGGAAATTTCCATGAAGCCAAGGCTTTGTTGAAACGGGTGGGGGCTCTGGCTGCCAGCAATGCCCCACTAAGTGGCGCTTTGCTGGATTTGGGGGTCAGCAGCCACCAGTTGGATAACGTCCAGCGCGGCTTTAGCTACCATGCCAGCGCTCCCTTGGATATGCGCATGGATGTAAGCTGCGGTGGAACCGCCGCCCAATATCTGGCTTCCATCGGCGAGCAGGAGCTGCGCCGTGTTCTCGGCGACTATGGCGAGGAAAAGTGGGCGGCGCGCATCGCCCAGGTGTTGGTGGAAAGGCGTGAAAAAGCACCTATTCTCAGCACCGCAGACTTGGTGGCAGTGGTGGACGCGGCCATCCCCAAGGCAGTGCGGCGCAAGGAGGAGGGCCACCCGGCCCGCCGCACCTTTCAGGCGGTGCGCATCGCGGTGAACGATGAGCTGGCTCCGTTGGAAACGGCCCTGCGTGACATCGCGGATCTGCTGGCCCCTGGCAGCAGGCTATTGGTGATTACCTTTCACTCTCTGGAGGATCGAATCGTGAAAAGCACTTTTCGAAGCCTGCAAAATCCCTGTACTTGCCCGCCAAAGGCGCCCATCTGCACCTGCGGAAAAAAACCTTTGGGCAAGGTGCTGGCAGGCGGGGTAGTACAGCCAAGCGACCAGGAAGTGGAACAAAACCCCAGGGCAAGAAGCGCAAAATTACGGGTCTTTGAGAAAAGGCAGGGCGTGTGATAAAAGCGCCAGCCCAAAGGAGAAGCTATGCCAACGCTGTATGTGGTAGCCACTCCCATCGGCAATCTGGGCGACATGACGCCCAGGGCCATCGACACGCTGAAAGGCGTGGCGCTGATTGCCGCTGAAGATACACGAGTGACCCAGAAGCTGCTCAGCGTTTTTGACATCCATACCCCGCTTACAAGCTGCCACGAGCATAATGAGCAAGGAAAAGCGGCCAAAATTGTGCAACGTATGCTGGCAGAGGGGATTGATGTAGCGCTGACCACAGATGCGGGCACTCCATGCATCAGCGACCCAGGCAACCTGTTGGTAGCCCAGGCCGTAGCGGCGGGGATTGAGGTAGTGGCAGTGGCCGGGCCTACGGCCCTGGCGGCGGCCCTGAGTGTCAGCGGTATGCCTGTGACGGAATTTACGTTCTATGGCTTTCTGCCCCGGACCAAAGGCGAACTGAAAGAAAAGCTGTTGTCCATGCGGGCACGTTCGGCTTTGGCCGTGGTGTACGAGTCTCCCCATCGGGTGGTGGACCTGCTGGAAGCCGTCCAGGAGGTGTTGCCTCATACGCAGGTCAGCGCCAGCTGTGATTTGACCAAGAAGTACGAGCTCACCCTGCGAGGGCCGGCAGGCCAGGTATGGGAAAGCTTGCAAGCCAACCCCAAGGCGGACAAGGGAGAGTACTGCCTGGTGCTGCGCTGGGGGGGGGAGGACGCGATCCCCGCACCCAAAGCGCCCAGTTCACTGTCACTGGAAGCACAGCTGTTTGATGGGCTGTTGCAAGGGCTGTCCCTTCGGGAGAGCATGGAAAAGCTGACCGCAGAGGGCCAGCGGAAGAACGCGGTCTATGCGGCCAGCTTGCAAGTCAAGGAATGGCTGAAAGACAAATAGATGCGCCTTAGGCGGCTTGCCGGGCAAAGAACCGGCAGGAAAGCCAAGCCACAGGCGCAAAATAGGCACACCACACCAGCAATACTAGAGCGCCAACCAGCTCGCCGCCTTCCATGCCCGGGCGGAACAGGCCTAGCAGCGGCATGGCAGTACAGCTGAGGAAAAAAACACCGTGAATCATCAGCAGGGCCTTTAGGCCACTTTCTTCTTTGGTGGCGGGGGTCATCGTGAGCCCGATGAAGAATGTGGCCAGGGACATATAACCATAACCGAATATGTCGATATTAAACAGCAAGCCAAACTTTCCAAAGTCCAGCAGCGCCGTCGCTTGCTCCGTAAGCGCCGCTTGCCGCACTGTGGTGAGTTGGGTGAAGTACACAAAGGTGTTCATTACCGCATACATGGCCGCAAAGGCCACGCCGGTAATGGCGGCGGCCCTGCGTTCTTTGGGGACGTAGGCGCAAAAAGCGCTGATGGTTGCCACAAAGCTCCAGGCAATGGCCATACTGAAAAAGAAGTTGCCAAAGGAAAAACCGATCACCATGCTGGCGGCGAAAGCGATCGTGGATATGAGCAGCACCAAGGATGCGTATTTTCCAAGGGTTTTGTTCATGGAGGGGTACTCCTTTGATGAAATATGATAAAGGATAAGTTATCATAGAAAAGAAATGGATGTCAAGTCACCAAAGCCACCCCAGATTGACTATTGGGGACGAAACCGTTATAATCAAACCACCGATCAGAAAGCTTGCCCTTGCAGCGCAAACTGCGGGCTTTTTTGATGGAAAGGGCGGTATACCAATGATTTGGAAAGACTTGCTGGGCGGCGGAAGATTGGCGGTTATCGCCGGTCCTTGCGCCATCGAAAGCCGGGATCAAATGATGCGCATCGCGGTCAGCGTCAAGGCTTCCGGAGCCGCGCTGCTGCGTGGCGGGGCGTTTAAGGCCCGCACGTCGCCCTATACGTTTCAAGGCCTTGGCGAGGAAGGGCTTGGTATGCTGGTGGAAGCTGGGCAAGAGGTGGGGCTTCCAGTGGTGTCGGAGATCATGGATTTATCGCAACTGCCTCTTTTTGCGGATGTGGATGTGATTCAGGTGGGGGCGCGAAGCATGCAGAATTTTGAACTACTCAAAGCGCTGGGGCATAGCGATAAACCCATCCTTCTGAAACGGGGCTTGGCCAATACGCTCTCGGAGCTGCTGATGAGCGCGGAGTATATCATGGCGGGCGGAAACCAGCAAGTGCTTCTCTGCGAGCGGGGCATCCGTACCTTTGAAACCGCCACCCGCAATACATTGGATTTGTCCGCCGTGCCGCTGCTGAAACAGATGTCCTCTCTTCCGGTAATGGTGGACCCCAGCCACGCCACAGGGCTGGCGTCCTTGGTCAAACCCATGGCCTTGGCCGCAACGGTGGCAGGAGCGGACGGGCTGATGATCGAGGTGCATGAAAACCCTTCCGAAGCCTTGAGCGACGGAGCCCAAGCACTGACCCTGCAGGCTTTTGATGACTTGATGACCGGCGTGCGGGCCGTGTTGCCGATGGCATATACCCTGCCAAAGGAGTCCAAGGTATGATCCGCATCCCTGTGGACATGAAACCGCCTTATCAGGTGCATATCGAAAGCGGACTGTTGCAACGCCTGGGGGATGAGATGGCCCGTTTGATGCCGCCCCCTCGGGCTTTGGCGCTGATCGCGGATGACCAAGTGGATCGCCTCTATGGACAGGAGGCGGTCCAATCACTGGAACAAAAGGGCTTTCGCGTGGCGAGGAATGCCTATGCCCACGGGGAGGCAAACAAAAATTTGCGCTCCTGGCAATGCATGCTGGAGTTTCTCAGCCGGGAGCATATCACCCGCAGCGATGCGGTGATTGCTTTGGGCGGCGGCATCACGGGAGATATGGCGGGCTTTGCGGCGGCCTCCTATTTGCGGGGCATTCCTCTGGTGCATGTGCCAACCAGCCTGCTGGCCATGGTTGATAGCTGCGTTGGGGGAAAAACCGCCGTTAACCTGCCCCAGGGCAAAAACCTGGCGGGGGCCTTTCATCAGCCTCAGGCGGTTTTCATTGACCCGTCGGTACTGCGTACTTTACCCAGGGAGGCTTTCTTGGACGGCATGGCAGAAGCCATCAAAACAGCCATGATAGGGGATCATCCTCTTTTCAATTTGCTTGCAAAGGGAAGTTTTGAGGATCGGATGGAAGAAGTGATTGCTGGCTGCCTTGCCGTCAAAGCTCGCTTAGTAGCGGAGGATGAACGCGATCAGAAGGCCCGGCAATGGCTGAACCTGGGGCACACCTTCGGCCATGCTTTGGAAAGCAGCAGCGGGTATGCGATTTCTCATGGGCGGGCGGTGGCCATTGGTATGGGAATGGCGGCGCGGCTGGCGGAAAGGCTGGGCCTTTGTGAAAAGGCCTGCGTGAATAGCCTTACGGAGGCATTGCGGGCAAACGGATTGCCGGTTGCCATAGAGCACGATCCGCACGCCCTGTGGGAGGCCATTTTGCAGGACAAGAAACGTGAGGGAGAGCTGTTGACCTTGGTGCTTCCGCAAACGGTGGGGAAATGCATACGATATCCTATCGCCATGGAGGAGCTGGAACCGCTGGTCATTGCGATGGGGTAACGGAACCGTACAGTAGGCCTAAAAGGAGAGGGGCAAAGCATGGAGATTGATACGCTGCGCAAGCAGATCGACCAGGCGGACGACGTATTCATAAAGGTTTTTGAGCAGCGCATGGACATAGCGCTTGCCATTGCCAGCCACAAACGGGAAAACGGCTTGTCCGTGGCCGACCCACAGCGGGAGCAGGAGATTCTCCAGCGGCTGCTATCCGGGTGCAAGCTGGAACTTCGGGACTACGCAAGGCTCCTTTATGAGGAACTGTTTCGACTCAGCCGTAGCTATCAGCAGGAGCAATGGGACCGGTGAAAAAGAGCATGGAACGATATGGGTTGATCGGCCAGCGGTTGGAGCACAGCCTTTCTCCGCGCCTGCATGGGCTGCTGGGAGATTATGACTACCGGCTGTATCCCCTGGAACCCGAGGAGCTGGGTGGGTTTGTGACCCATGGCGATTTTGACGGCCTGAATGTGACTCTGCCTTATAAGCAAAGCGTCATTCCTTATTGCGCCAGGCTCAGTGACATGGCCTGGCGTATTGGCAGCGTAAACACCTTGCTGCGACAGGAAAACGGCACGCTTTATGGAGACAATACCGATGTCTTTGGCTTCGCATTCATGGCTCGTCGTGCGGGAATCCATTTTGCGGGGCAAAAAACATTGGTGCTGGGCGGCGGCGGCACAAGCCGTTCGGTATGCGCGGTGGTGGAGAACGCTGGAGGAACCCACGTGGTGATCTCCCGGCAAGGGAAAAACAACTATCAAAATCTTGCCAAGCATGCGGATGCCACGCTGCTGGTGAATACCACCCCGGTGGGCATGATGCCCCTTACGGATGCGGCCCCGTTGGATCTGGCCGCTTTTCCCCGATTGCAAGGAGTCCTAGACGTGGTTTACAGCCCGCTTCGAACGCGGCTTCTGCAGCAGGCCCAGGCAAGGAAAATCCCTTGTGAGGGTGGATTATCCATGCTGGTGGCGCAGGCCGCCCAAGCCAGCGAGCTGTTCAGCGGCCATGTTATTACCCAGGAGCGGATCCAAGAGACGCTAGCCACGATGCGGCAGGAGAGCACCAACCTGGTTTTGGTGGGCATGCCCGGCGCGGGAAAGACCACCATGGGCAAGGCTTTGGCACAAAAACTATGCATGCCCTTGATCGACTTGGATGAGGAAATGGAGCAGGCCTTCGGTCTATCCATTGCGGCTTACTTTGCCCGTCATGGGGAAGCTGCTTTTCGAGGCCAAGAAGCGGCTTGGGTGGAGCGCTATGGCCGAGAAACTGGACGCATTTTGGTGACAGGCGGCGGCGCCATCTTACGGCCAAAGAACAGAGAAAACTTGCGTATGAACGGCTTTGTGGTGCATATCAAAAGGCCGTTGGAACAGTTGCCCCTTGCGGGAAGGCCGCTTTCCACAGATTTTGTAGCTTTGCAAACCATGTGGCTGGCGCGCAAATCGTTGTATGAGGCCTGCGCGGATGCCACTGTCGCCAATGACGGCATGCCGGAAAACTGCGTCCAAAAAATCATGGAGGCATATCATGAAGCTATTTGTCATCAATGGGCCTAATTTGAACCTGTTGGGCATTCGGGAAACGGAGCATTATGGAACCTCAACGTACGCTCAGCTGGTGATGTACGTGGAAAAGGTCTGTGCCAGGGAGGGCATCCAGGTGGAATGCTTTCAGAGCAACCATGAGGGGCAACTGGTAGATCTGATCCAAAACGCATACGGCATTGCGGATGGCATCGTGATCAATCCGGCGGCGTATACCCATACCAGCATCGCCATTTTGGACGCGCTGCAGGCTGTGAGAGTGCCTGCCGTGGAGGTTCATATCAGCGACGTATCCAGCCGCGAGAGCTTCCGGCAGGTGAGCTATGTGGGACAGGCATGTTTGGCACGCTTTTGCGGGCTTGGGCTGGAAGGATATGAAAAAGCCATTCTGCTGTTGAAACAGCACCTTGAAACGATGCACTAAAGCGACTTTTGACTGGATATGGGCAACTGCATTCTCCGCTGTACATTTTGTCGGTGAGTGATATAATGAATGCTGTCATTTGATACTTGGAGGGGATGTGTTTGCAGCCGCAGAGAGAAAAGCTCTCACTTTTGCAACGGATTCGTCCGGAACGGATGATGGTTCTTGGTTTTTTTCTTTTGATTGCGGTGGGAGGCCTTTTGCTGGCTACGCCGCTGGCCACGGTTAGCCGTCGTTCCATCGGCCTGCTGAATGGATTTTTTACGGCTACCTCTGCCGTATGCGTGACGGGACTGGTCGTGGTGGATACCGGAACCGTTTTTTCTATTTTTGGCAAGACGCTGATCATCTGTTTGATCCAGGTGGGCGGCCTAGGGTTTATGGTGTTTGCGACATTGGTGATGGTAGCGTTGGGCAAGCGGATATCCCTGCGAAACCGCGTGCTCATGCAGGAGGCGATGAATTCCTCAAAGCTATCAGGTCTGGTGCGGCTTACGCTGTATTTTACCGTCCTTGCGCTGTTGATTGAGTTGGCGGGGGCCTGTGTTTTGGCCACCCGGTTTATCCCTCGGTTTGGTGTAAAAACGGGTATTTTTTATAGCCTTTTTCACGCCATCAGCGCTTTTTGTAACGCAGGGTTTGACCTGTTTGGCAATTACAAAAGCTTGTTGGATTTTCAGCAAGATCCGGCTGTGCTGCTCACCTTGGCTACGCTCATTATCCTGGGGGGAATTGGTTTTCCCGTGATTTTTGAATGCTTACACCTGCGCAGGGATCTGCGAAAAGTATCGTTGCATACCAAGCTGGTGCTCACCGTGACGGCATTTTTGCTGCTCACCGGCACGTTGTATACGTTATGGTTGGAATGGGCGAACCCAGGTACGTTGGGCAGGGAAGGCCTGGGTGTGTGGGACAAGATCGTCAATGCTTTTTTTCAATCCACGACCCTCAGAACCGCTGGATACGCAAGTTTTGACCAGGGCCAGTTAACGGATGCCTCCAAGTTGCTGGATATCATTTACATGTTTATCGGCGCGTCCTCTGCCTCCACAGGCGGTGGAATCAAGATAACCACCATGAGCGTGGTTCTGTTGATGGTGATTAGCGTGATTCGCGGATATGATGATGTGAATGCTTTTGGCAAGCAGATCATGCGTCATACGGTGCGTCGTGCCCTGACGGTGTTCATGATCGCACTGGGTATCGTCATCCTTGGCACCTGCGTGTTGGCGGTGATTGAGCGTGGCTCGGGCGCATCACTGGCGGATCTTGCCTTTGAAATCACCTCCGCATTTGGAACGGTAGGTTTGAGCAGCATCAACACCGTCACCCTCAGCCGCTTGTCCCATCTGGTGCTCATGCCCATTATGTTTTTTGGGCGGGTAGGTCCGTTGACCATTGCTTTTGCACTGGCGTATCGCATGGAAAATGTATCCAAGAATCGCGTCCACTTCCCTGAGGAAAAAATCATGATTGGGTAACGGAGGAAAAATACAATGAAAGAAAAGACGAAACAATATGTGGTTTTTGGGCTTGGGCTTTTTGGCGAGAGCGTGGCCAAGGAACTTTACGAAATGGGCCATGAGGTGCTTGCCATTGATGAGGACGAGGAACTGGTGGAGGCCATCGCACCCTATGTGACCCAGGCTGTGCAGGCGGATGCTACGGACGAGGGTGCATTGGAATCCCTGGGGATTCGCAATTTTGACGCAGCCATCGTCAGCATTGGTCACGACGTTCGCGACAGTATTTTGGTGTGCGTGCTGCTCAAGGAAATGAGCGTGCCCTATCTCATTGCCAAGGCCATGGACGATCTGCATGCCAAAGTACTGCGCAAGGTGGGCGTGGATCGAGTTATCTTTCCGGAGCGGGATATGGGCAAGCGCCTGGCCAGAACGCTGTTGATGCCCAACGTGGTGGAGTTGATGAGCCTGACGGATCAGCATCAGATGGTGGAGATTCTTACCCCGAAAAAGTGGATCGGGCACAGCATTCAAGAGCTTGATGTGCGGAAAAAGTTTGGCGTCAGCATTGTGGGCATCCACAGGCAGGGCCAGCTTATCCCTTCGCCAATGGCGGATACGGTGTTTGAGCCGGGCGATCTGCTCCTCATACTGGGCAATCGGAAAGAAACGACTCATATCGATGATCTTGATAGCTGACCGGACGGATAAAGGGGGACGGGCCTGCATACAGTAGGCTAGTCCCATTGGGAAGGAAGGATGCTCATGGAACCCTATGATAGCAGCCATTTTAACCGTGACTGCGCCAAGCCGTTTTTGCTCAAAGGGAACGAGACGGGCGTTTTGCTGCTGCACGGCTTTACGGGTTGTGTGTCCCATATGCGGCCTTTGGGGGATGCGCTGCATAGCAGGGGTTATACCACAATGGGCATTAACCTGCCCGGCCATGCCGCCACCGAGGGGGACATGGCCCGTTATGATTGGAAGGATTGGTTGCAGGCCGCAAAGCAGGCCGTGCTGCAGTTGAGTAAAACATGCCATACAGTTGTTATCTGCGGCTTGTCCATGGGAGGGGTGCTGGCACTACTGGTGGCGGAGCAGATGAAAGTGGCCGCATGCGTGCCCATTTCCGCCCCGATGGCCGTGAGAAACAGGCTGATTTCGCTTGCGGGGCTGTTTGCACCGTTTTATCCGCGGCTTTCCTGGCACTCTCAGGGAGATCACCACACCGGGCTTGATGCGGCGTATGACTATGGCTATTCCGGATTTCCCACCCGAAGCGCCGCTGATCTCAACCATCTGATCCGGTTGGCGCGGCAGAATTTGTTTGCGATCAATTGCCCCATGCTGGTCGTTCAAAGTGATGCGGACGAGACAATCTGGGAGGGCAGCGCGGACGAAATTCTAAGCGGCATAAGCTCTGAAAGCAAGCAGAAGCTTTGGCTAAAGGGCGTGCCTCATGTCTGCACCATTTCCAAGGAGCTGCCGGCGATTGTGGACGCCATGGATGACATGCTGCACAGGGTTACGCGGCAGGCGGACGGAGCCGATACAAAGCAAGACAAAACCTTATTAAAGTTAAAAAAAGAATTGACAAAGCCGCCTGCCTGATGTATGATAAGTGACGTCGCGTGAGCGACTCACGACGCGGGGTAGAGCAGTTTGGTAGCTCGTCGGGCTCATAACCCGGAGGTCGAGGGTTCAAGTCCCTCCCCCGCAACCATTTTTTGTTAAGTAGCGCTTCCCTGCCGGAGGCGGGCAAGCGTTTTTACTTATATATGGCGGCGTAGCTCAGTTGGCTAGAGCATTCGGTTCATACCCGGAGTGTCAGCGGTTCAAATCCGTTCGCCGCTACCAGTGTAAGTGAGTAGACATATTAACGTGTCTGCTCGCTTTTTGTTTGTCTCAATATGATATAATAGATAATGAGGAGGTGGCGAAGCAACATGGATATCAGAATATATCAAGCGCTAATTGAAGCGCATAAATTTCAAGAAGCCCATCTATATAATACAATACACATGCCATTGGCATTATACAAGTATGTGCCTCTTTTCGACGAGGGTGATCGAAGTGATTATCATGAGGAAAACAGAAAAAGGGTCACAACATTAAGAAACAATCAGCTGTGGTTATCTACTTCTAAACAATTAAATGATCCCTTTGAGTTAAAGGGTGTTTTTCTGGATGGAAGTGTGATTGATGTCGAGGCTGATCTTATGAACTCTTTTCAAATGATTGTAAATTCATATTGCCAGCGAAAGTTGATTGGAAGCCTGTCAGCTTCAACATCCAACAATATGCCACTATGGGCTCACTATTCCAATAATCACAAAGGTATTTGTGTGAAATACGAAGTTATTAAGATTCCGCCTCCTTTCAATATCTATCCTGTAATTTATCAAGATAACCGAAAAGCAATCACAAATCTCGATATGGCAAAGGATTATATTGCATTAGTAAAATATAAAGAAACAAAAAACTTTGATGACGTAGTTAGCTTTATGCATAGGTTTGATCATTATGCTTTATTAAAACATTCATTTTGGGCTTACGAAAAAGAGTATCGAGTTGTGGTCAACAACTCTGGAAGTCAAAGCGTGGATTTGGCTCAAATACATTTAAAAATAGACAGCATCTTTGTTGGCATCAACTGTTCGGCAGAAAATCGGGAATATCTGCTAGACTTGGCAGGTAAACTAAAGGCTACATATAGAGAACTGTCTTTTGATGAAGGTTCTTCAACATATAGCATGAAGGAGACTTGAAGTGAGCAATTGGGTTGACCACTTACACTAGATCCATATCTTTTCACGATTGAAATATTTATCGCGCAAAACTTTGCAATCATTCATATCCTGTCGCTACATCAAAATCAAACTCAAAGAATTTGTTTGGTTTTTATTTTGTATCAAAAAAATTTAGCAAGGGAGGCCAAGGGGAGGCAATTTTCAACACACGATGCCAGCATTAAATTGCATAGACTATAGCCAAATATTTAATAGACGCAAGATAATAGCATCGCCTATCTACTCGTTTTCAATGTGCGAAAGCCAACTCGCAATCATATCGATTCTCTTGTCTTAATTTGTCAGATAGTATCTTTTACAAATCCAACCCTAGACGATGCAGCGCTAATGCCCATGCTCACGGCTCGATATCTAATCCCTTATTCCTACGCCATTCAGTGGTGAATCTTCTCCAACATGTCAAGGCAAATGGAATGGTTTCAGCCAGACAAACCAAAATGAGATTTTTGGTTGCGGGTAAACGGCGATACGCCCATTCACAACAGAGTGATTCTGGAACGCTCTGTTTTTTTCGGTCATGAGTACCCAAATGGCATATATTTTCATAGAATAAAACACATTCTGTTTGGAGGGATGTGCGTATGAGTGAGTCTTGTAGCGATCCAAAGCAAGGATACATGAGCGGCAGGAATCCGTGCTTCTGCCCAGGAATGCCGGTTTGCTGCTGCCCACCAGGCCCGCCAGGCCCGCCGGGCCCACAGGGAATTCCTGGACCTCAGGGTGAACAAGGCCCGCCGGGAATCGCTGGCCCACCAGGCCCGGCAGGACCGGTAGGCCCAGAGGGCATTTCTGGGCCTCAAGGGGAACAAGGCCCGCCGGGTCTTCCTGGCCCTCAAGGGGATCAGGGCTTGCAGGGCATACCCGGACCACAGGGACCACAGGGGCCGGAAGGTCCGCAGGGCCCACCTGTTGATGTGGCGGAAGTGCTGGCGGAAGCGAATGCTTATGCTGACCAGCTGTTTGGGCAATCGATTGTTTACACCGATGCGCAGATCAGCGCACACACAACCGCAGTGGTG
>JAVBSI010000035.1:0-18900 GCA_031556815.1 Eubacteriales bacterium
AATCCAGCCTGCCCACCGGGTACAGCCGGGCAGGAAAGTCCGCAAACTTATCAAGCACCGTGGCCCGGCCCTCCGGGTCGTGGGTCGTGGTTACCTCTCCGGCAGGCTTATGATACATCACATAGTATTTCTGCGCCTCGGGCACCACGTCCCGCCCGTCCACACAAACCCGCTGCCCCGCTTCCACCTGAACGCCCATTGCCGTTACCGTTTGACCATCCACCTGGACGCGACCATCGGCGATCATCCGCTCCGCAGCCCGCCTGGACGCCACGCCACAGGACGCCAAATATTTTTGCAATCTCATGGATCCTCCGCTTACAGAAAAAAACGATAAAACATCAGCACACTATCCCGAAGCATGGCCGCCCTGCCGGCCTGCAATGGATCCGCGTAATGCCGAAGCTTGTCTACCCCGCCCAGGGTAAAGCGGCTATTCTGAAAAAACTGGCAGGCCACGGGGTTTTCATCGCTGGATTCCGCCAATATGCCCTTAAGACCCTGCTGGGTTGCCCAGTCGATACAGGCATTCAGCAACGCTGTACCGATGCCCTCCCTACGGTGGGAAGCGTCCACCCGCAAGTCCAACAACCTACACAAGCCATACTCTGCCGGCTCCGCTACCAGTTGGCCCACAAACTTTCCGTCCAGAAACGCAAAAAAACAAGCCCACTCACCATGCTGCTTTAGCGCCTTTTCCGTCACCAACGCGGAGGGCGGGCTCTGCCGCCACTCCGCTGTAGGAAGAGGCAAATATTCCGGCAAAAAGCCTTTTCGGGTGACCCGAATCTGCACCAATTCGCCCGCCAAAAAGCGTGCGTCGGTCTGGTTCAGGTGGGAAATGGTATTTTCATTTGGGGGCTGGATGGTGAGCATGCGCAAGAACTCCTGGCGGGGGAGGCAAATTCGCCTTGCGGCAACCACTCACCCACTTGCTGCAAGCATACCAAAAAACGGTGAAAAACACAAGCGATCGACAGGAAATCCGGCTTTTTGACCCTGCCTACTCCGCCATCTGCCCTCCCACGACCCATTGGCGCAACATTTGATCCAGCATAAAGCCAAAGTCATGTCGGCCCACCTGCTCCCCCACCACCAGGACCGTTTTGGCAAGGCAATGTTCCCCCAGCATCAACCTGGCTTCTCCTACAGGGGTGCCAAGCGCTACTCCCGCCTGGAGTTGAGGGGGCAAATCCAACTCCAGCTGAGGCTGCTCTCCCTTGGTAACCGGCGCGGAAAGCCCGCCTTGGGCAACGATGGCGACGGTATCCTGTGTGCCCTCTTTAACCGGAAGCGCTCGCACCATTTCCTCCGGTCCGAAAGCGACAAAAGATTCAAAGGTATCAAAGCCTCGATCCATGATGCGCTTGGCTTCCTCAAACCAATCGCCGCAGTTCAGCACCACGCCGATAACCTCCAGCCCCTCCCGTTGGGCGCTAAAAACCAAGCATCGTCCCGCCGCCTTGGTATACCCGGTTTTAACGCCGATCGCCCCTTCATACTCCCGTAGCAGGCGATTTTTATTGTTCAAAATCCGATCATAGCTGCGGCCTTCCCAGGGAATGGATGCCCGCTGGGTGCTGACGACATCACGGAACGTCTTATGCTTCATGGCCTCCCTGGCGATCAGCGCCAGTTCAAGAGCCGTGGTCTGATGCCCGGCCACCGGCAAACCATGGGGGTTAATGAACACCGTTTTTTCGCAGCCCAGCTCCCGTGCGCGCTGGGTCATATGCTGGCAAAAGGTGTCCACGCTGCCGTCAATATGCTCGGCAATGGCCACCGCCGCGTCGTTGCCGCTGGCCAGCATCAGCCCATAGAGCAAATCGCCCAAGGTGATCTGCTCCCCCTGGGAAAGATAGATGCTGGTGCCAGGCACGCCAAAGGCATTGCGGGACACCGTTACCACCTCATCCAGTTTTCCGTATTCCACCGTCATCAAAGCCGTCATCACTTTTGTGGTGGAGGCCATTGGCATGGCTTGGTTTTCATTCTCATGCAGCAGCACCAACCCGGTTCTGCTCTCGATGAGCACCGCCGCCTTGGCGCCGCTGTCCATGGGCTCGCCGATTTCTTCCCCCTTGGCATGATCTCCCACCAGCGTCAACACCGTACAAAACAGCAACAGTAAAAAGGCTTTTGCCCGATCCAGACGCCTGCTCATGGCTCCAACTCGTCCTCCTCGTCCCTGCCGACCTGAGTGAAACGGGTGTCCTCCCGCTGGGAGGTATATCGCTCAAACGGCCTTCGTTTGGGCGCTTTTTCTTGATTCTCTTTCTCCCCGGCCTTGAAATCCTCCAGCATCTGAGGCAGCAGCTCAACCATCCGCTCCATGGGTCCAGAAGCCTGGGCAGGCAACATCTTTACCGTGCCTTCCCCCACCACCAAAAAACCCACAGGCTGCACCGATACACCTGCTCCTGTGCCCCCGGCAAAAGGGAAGCCCTCTCCACTTTCCACTCTGCCTCGCTGCCGATCATCGGTGGCATATTCTCCTCCGCCCGCCACAAAGCCAAAGCTGACCTTGGATACCGGGATGATGGTGGTTCCTTTGCTGCCCAGCACCGGCGAGCCGATGACCGTGTTCACGTCCACCATACTGCGGATGCTTTCCATGGTGGTCTGCATCATGTTATCGATGGGATGCTGCATACTGCCCCTCCTTCAAAAAAAGCTTGCTTGCGATCTTTCCCCTGGTTTTTTTCTGCTGATATACCGCGGCAATCCTTGCCGCCATCAGGGCTAGGCTGCCCAAACGAAGCATGAATATTCCGCGAAATGCCAGCAGGGAGCCCTCCCCTTCAAAGCTGATCTCGCTATGAACATGAGTCTCCAAAAACCTAGGTTTTCGATGGCGCAGGGTTTCCCAAATGAGGTTGAAAGCCGCATACCACAGAGCCGTCGCGGCGGCATCCTGAAAAGCACAACGCGCAAACAACCATATCTTGCCCTGGATCATGGCGTTTTTTACCATGCGCAACATTTGACGGGAAAATAGAGTTTTCATAAGCGCTGTGTTGATGCGCAAAAGGGATTGGACTACGTCCTGACCTTCCTCCATGTCGCCGACATCACGAATGTCCCCCATCTCCTCCCCGTTTTTTCTACGCCCAAAGGGGTTTTTTTTGCCCATCCGGAGGCTGGGAAGTCCCAGGCGAAACCGGCTGGCAAAATCCTTACTCAGCCGCAGGTCAATGCGAACCACCACAGGAAAGAGGCCCGCCGCATACAGCCCAAAGAACAGCAGATAGTAATTCATGCGCACCTCTCCCCTTGCCGTTGCCTCTTATGGATGCAGTGTGCGCGATGAGCTGAAACTTATACAACACAAAAGGGCCCCTCTCACACAGAGAAGGGCCCTTGATCAACAGGCGGCATTCTATTTCTTATCCCTGAACTCAATGCCGTTGCCCAGCTCGTACATCAGCGTTATGTCATCTACGGAGAGTTTCCTGAAATCATCATATCTCGCCGAAATGGAAAGGAAATACCCTTTATAGAGGGTAAGCAAAAGGGCAAAGTCATTTTGCTCCGTATTCTCCTCCATCACCAGCATGGGATTACCGTTATCCGCCGATACAAATACATAGGTGGGTTCATGCATGTTGACAGACCATGAATCCACGATCTGCTGCTTTTCCGCGTCCGACAGATCCGCCATGGATCGATTGTCATACTCCTCGGCGGCCGCGATGGTGAGCAAATACTCTGGCACGACGCCATCCTTGACTGTGGGAGCAAGGGTCGCCACCATCGCGCCCTGATCGTCCTCTGGCTTGATGGCAACGCCCTTGGGAACATCCATATAAATGTCAAAGCTTGCCACATTTTCTTTCACTTTAACCGTCTTGGCAAAGGCAGATGTGGCACAAAGCAAGACCAGCAAAGTCAACATCAGAGAAATCAGTTTTTTCATCATGAAATGCCTCTTTCCTTCTTCGGTTTACCTTTCATAAAATTCCGCTCAATTTTCCACGGGATCTCCATACGCGATCTCCCGCAGGAAAACACGCATCATATAGCCCGTTTTGCCGGTTTCGCTATCGCGGACCTGGCACCACGTGTTATTTTGAGACAGCACTTCCAGCTGGTGATTCTCCCAACAATCATCCATGATGCCCATCTGTTTGGAGGGCGCCCAGCGCATATGCACAAATCCGCCGGGAGTGGCGGGGCAAACGGCTGCAACATAGCTGGTGTACTCGAAACCATCAAACATCCGTCCCAGGTCAACGGGTTCCGGTTTTGGCTTGGGTTGCGATGTGGGTCCCGGCGCGGGCGGTGGTACATCATAAACGATATAGCGGGCCATCACATACCCCCGCTTCCCGTTGTACGTGACCCCGATCCATGAGTTGTCCAGATAATAATCATCCAACTCCACCTGTTTGCCATAGGGAATCTTCCCAATAATGGCGCTATCAGTGGTGGTGTCTGCGCGCATATTCAGCGGGTTGTAATTGGCGGTCTTTACATACCCATAATAAATGGACGCGGACGCCACCATGGGGACGATCATTATCGTCAGGATCATTGCCACGCAAACCAGCGCGATGACTTGCCGTTTCATTGAAAAAGTCCTCCCTTAGTATCAATGTCCTTATCATTGCGAACACGCATATTTACTGGGGCTTGGCCAGCATCAACTCTGCCACTGCCAGCAACTTCATATCCGGCATGCCGGCGGTCTGGGAAAACAAATTGTACTGGGTCTTTGCCTCTGGGATGTACCATTCCATCGTGCTTGCCCCATCATTTCGATTGTACTCAATTTCAAACTCAAAGGCGAAGGCGGCCGGCACAGCAAAGGGAATCTTGTCTCCCTCCCGCACATCCTCCTCGTCCACGTCCTCATCAAAATCAATGTACAAGCCGCTGAGCTTGTCCTCCTGCTTATCGGCCGCCTTTCGATCCTCCGCAGCCATGGCGCGGTAGATATACTCGTGGCCCTCCAAGATAAACATGATCTGGGCAAAGGGCCTGGGATCGCCCGTAGTATAGTTGGCGTAGCTTACCTGTGTGGCCCCCTGGGGCGCGTCCGACAATTGGGTGTCCGGGAAGGCGGCGCGAAGCTCGTCAATGCTGGCGCACTCGGTATATGGCGTTACAACGCCCACCTCAGCCAGGGCCATAACACCCCCGATACATGAAAGAAACAAAACCATGCAAATTCCTATTACTAAGCTCTTCTTCATTGTTTAGTCTCCTTATTCTCTGTCCATGGTTAAACCGATCCATAAGCTATTTTGAAACGTCATATTAACTCAAATGGTAACATTCGATGCCCGCTTTACCGTTTCCTTCCAACAATTGGTACTTGCTTTAATAAAAGAAAGGAGGCTTGACAACATAGCGTGGTTGGCGTAGGCTGGTTTTAGTAAGATGACCCTGTGAATGTTTACCAGAGGTAACATGATTCGAACAGAAAGTACACAAGGAGAGTTGCCCATGTCCCTCCATCATCAAGAGGCCATATCCCAAAAGCAGCGATTGATTCGCATTGCCCTGGGCAAGGAAAAAGCGGATTTGGTGCTAAAAAGCGCCACCTATTTGAACGTGTTTACTCAAACCTGGGAGCATGGCGACATCGCCATCGCGGATGGCCGCGTCGCCGGCATTGGCGTTTATAGCGGTCATACGGAATTGTCCATGGAAGGCAAATGGCTGGCGCCCAGCTTGATCGATGGCCATATCCATCTGGAAAGCTCTTTGGTGTCCCCGGCGGAGTTTGCCCGGGCCGTTGTGCCACACGGTACCGGCGCGGTGGTGACCGATCCTCACGAGTTTGCCAACGTGATGGGCCTGGACGGAATCGAATACATGTTGCAGGCCTCCCACGGGCTGCCGCTGGACGTTTGGTTCATGGCCCCCAGCTGCGTTCCCGCCACCGACGAGGATGAAAGCGGCGCGGTGCTGACGGTGGATGACCTACTGCCCTACTTGAAGAACCCCAGGGTTCTTGGCCTGGCGGAGATGATGAATTTCCCCGGTGTGCTCAGTGGAAATGAGGATGTGCTGGCCAAGCTGATAGCGGCCGAGGCCTGTGGCAAGCATATCGACGGGCACGCGCCGGGCCTGTCTGCCAAGGAGCTGTGCGCCTATGTGGGCAGTGGCGTCGCCAGTGACCATGAATGCTCCACCGCTAAGGAAGGGCTGGAAAAACTGGCGTTGGGCCAATGGATCATGATCCGGGATGGTACCGCCGCCCAAAACCTGGAAGCGCTGCTGCCCTTGCTCCATGGCCCTACCGCCCGCCGCTGCTTGTTTGTGACCGATGATAAGCACCCGGAAGATTTGCTGGTGAAAGGACATTTGGACTACATGGTGCGAGAGGCTGTGCGCATGGGCGTAGATCCCATCGCAGCGCTGACTGCCGCCAGCTACAATGCCGCCTGCGCCTTTGGTCTGGCAGGCCATGGCGCCGTTGCGCCCGGCTACGCCGCAGACTTGATGATACTGGGAGACCTGCAGGGTTTCCCGGTGGAAAAGGTATGGAAAAATGGCCAGATGGTGTACGACGGAAAGGCCGTCACCCCGGTCGTGCCTGCTATCAGCCCCGCGCTCACCCAGCGTGTGCTGCACTCCTTCCACCTTTCCCCCGTGACTGCGGCAAGCTTTGCCCGCATGCAGCCCGCTGGAGTGTTGCAAATGGTGCCGGGCCAGATCATCACGTTGGACGGCGGCATGGCCGACCAGGTGGATGTTCCCAATGACCTGCTGAAAATTGCCGTACTGGAGCGTCACAAAAGCACCGGCCACATTGGCATCGGTTACCTGAAGGGATATGACTTGAGGCACGGGGCGATTGCCACCAGCATCGCCCACGACAGCCACAACCTGATCGTGGTGGGTACCAATGATGAGGACATGGCTTGTGCCGCCAACCGGGTCATCGCCCTGGAAGGGGGCATCGTCATCGTTCAAAATGGCCAGGTTCTGGGCGAGTTACGTTTGCCTTTGGCAGGATTGATGAGCATGGAACCACTGGAGCATGTGAACCGAACATTGGATCAACTAAAGGCATGCGCCACATCTTTAGGCGTAAGCGACGCTGTTGACCCATTTATGACGCTTAGTTTTATGAGTTTACCAGTCATACCAACGCTTCGCATCCTTACCAAGGGTGTGTTTTCCGTTGAAAAATGGGGTTACATTTCAAACTAAAAAGACATACTTTGCACACAAAATAGGTAACTTTTTACAATTTTTGCAGAATAATGACAGAAAAGCTTGCGGTCTCTGGAATATTCTGCTATAATACACTCGTCATATTTTCGTAATGAACATCCATGCCCCATTTCATTCGGCAAATCGGGGATGTAACCAAAATATCCGCCCGCATCAAGGGAGGGTTATCATGGCAGAACAGATACGCATCCGAATGTTCGGCGGCTTCAGCATCTTCGTCAACGATGAATGCTGCGACCAAATTGTAGCGAAATCCAAAAAAGGTATGGCACTTCTGCAATACCTGATTTTGAAGTTCGATGCTTCCGTTCCTAACTATAAGCTTATTGAGGTGCTCTGGCCCAACGAGGAAAGCAGCAACCCCGAAAACGCCCTCAAAACCCTCATCAGCCGGTTCCGTTCCATCCTGAACCAGTGCAGCGAGGGCCTGGGAACCTGCATCGTGGCCACCCGGGGCGGCTACCAATTTAGCATGCTTCCCGGTTTATCCCTGGATTTGTTTGACTTTGAAGAGATCGCCAAAAAACTGGACGGCTGCACCACCCTTACCCCAGAGACCACCACGCTATATCAGGATGTGCTGGCCCTATATACCGGCGATTTGCTTGCTGGCAGCGACCAGGACGATTGGGCCATTAGCCGTAGCGTGCACCTGCACGGGCAGTATATTCGCATCGTATATTCCTATTTGGATTTGTTGAAGGGTTCCGGCCGCTACGAAGAGATCATCCAGACCTGCCGTTTTGCCTTGGAAAGCGACCCCTTTGACGAGCGTCTCCACCTGGAATTGATGCAAGCCCTGGTGAAAACCAACCGCAACAACGAAGCCCTGATGCAATACAAGCATGTGACCAACATGCATTTCCGTTACCTGGGTGTGAAGCCGCCGGAAGGCATCCAAGAGTTCTATAAGCAAATCATCCAAGCCAGCGATACCCTGGATATGAACATCGATTCCATCCGCTGCGAATTGCAGGAATTTGGCGAGGTTCACGGCGCCTTTGAATGCGAATATGCCGTGTTCCGCGAGATTTTCAACCTACAGATGCGCAACCTGGAGCGGCTGGGCAGCAGCATGTATATTGCCATGCTGATGATTACCAGCATGGACGGCGTGCCTTTGAACCCCCTCAAGCTGGACGATATCATGAAGGGCCTTTGCGAGGTGCTCAAGCAGCACCTGCGCAAGGGCGATACCATCACCCATTTCAGCCCCTCCCAGTATGCCTTGTTGCTTCCCACGGTGAACATCGAAAGCGGCCGCATGGTCATGGAACGTATCAAGCGGTATTTTTATCAGCGCTTTCCTAACAGCAACGTGATGTTTACCTACCGGATCGGCCCCCTCAGCTCCAACATGAACGTATCCAAGCCCACGGAAGATATTACGGACGCGACGCCGCCGCCTGTTTTGCCTGCGAGCGCATCCCATCCTTGATATTGAATGCAAAGCCTGCTGTCCCTTCGGGATAATGGATGAAGAAAGGACGCATGCCGAATGAGCTCCCCAAATCGTATTTTCGCTTTTTTTGTCGCCCTTTTTTTTGCTTTGGGCATCACGCACCCATCCGCCCTGGCCGGTACCGGTTATGCTGATTATCAAACAGCCCGTACCATCGCCATGCGAAGCGAGGAGAGCAACAATCGTGTCATCAACGTTCCCGGACGGGGAGAGATGACTTTTTACGCGCAAACCAATCCCATCTGGGCTGAGATGCGTTATGAATCACCCGGTAGCCGCGCCCGCCGCCGCTTTGGCGGCAGCGGTTGCTGTCCTACCAGCATTGCCATTGCCATTGCCAACACCGTGCCTCTAACTGACCTAGGCAAAATCAGCCCCTACGCTGCGCCCAAGGCAGGCGCCTTTGGAATTACCGCCAAAGAGATGAACCCCATGCTGGTAAATCCCAATGTGGGAATGTACTGGCTAAGCACTGCAGAAGACTTTCAGGCCTATCTGCCTTTGGTGATCGGCCAATATGCTGCGGGCAACAACCCTGGCCGGACCCCCTATCGGGCCGCGCCCAAGCCCAGCGAGCAAATCTCCGAAGCAGTGGGTACCAAAATTCATTTTCTGCCTACCGTATGCGGGTATTATGGCCTGTACTGCCTCAAAGTAGGAAGCTCCCAAATGGACAAATGGTCGGCCATGGTTCGGTATGGCGCCGTTGGGGTGGCTTTGGCCTCCGGCAGCTCACCCCTATGTGGGGACAACGGCCATTATGTGGATATCGTTGCCGTGGACGAGACGTATGTCTACATCTTGGACCCCCAGGATATTCAGATTTATCCAAGAGACCGACACGGGATCATTGAAGTTTTGGAAAGCGGGCTTATCCGGGTGAGATTGACAGACTATAAACAGCTTTGTCTTTCCAGCCTTCATATGCTGTATAACCAGGAAACCAACGCCAAGCTCATCCAGAATCGTGTGGACTTGACCGCTAAGCAATAACACGCCTGATTTTTTCCTGCCGGGCTGCCCTGCCTGAACGCAGCGGCAGCCCAGCTTTTTATGACTCCTGTTTGCCATCCCACTCCAGTGCTTTGCGAAATTGCGTCTCGTAGAGCTCTTTGTACAGCCCGCTCTGATGCATCAGGCTGTCGTGATCGCCCTCCTCCACCAGCCTGCCGTCCTGGATCACCAAAATGCGGTCCGCCGCCAAAATTGTGCTGAGCCGGTGAGCGATCACGATGGAGGTACGGCCCTTCATCAGCATGTCCAGCGCATCCTGAATCGCGGATTCCAAGATGGAATCCAAAGAGCTGGTGGCTTCATCCAAAATCAGGATGCGGGGGTCTTTCAGCACCGCCCGGGCAATGGAAATCCGCTGTTTCTCTCCCCCGCTGAGCTTTAGGCCGCGGTTGCCCACCACGGCATCGTACCCCAAAGGTTGGGAGAGGATCAAGTCATGGATCTTTGCGACTTTGCAGGCATTTTCCAACTCCTGCTGGGTGGCGTCCTCCTTGGCCAGGCGCAGATTCTCCCGCACCGTGCCGTTGAACAGATAGGTGTCCTGGGTCACCATGCCGATACCCGCCCGCAGGTAAGTCAGCTCGATATCCCTAACGTCCACCCCGGCTAGCTTAACCGCTCCGCCGCGAACATCATACAGCCTGGGAATCAGGTTAACCGTGGTGGACTTGCCCGATCCGGACGGCCCCACAATGGCGTACATCTTGCCGCCCGGCACGGTAAAACTGAGGTCTTTGAGGATCTCCTGGCCTGTTTCATAGCCAAAAAAAACGTTTTCGAAGGCGATGGAAGCGTTGGTCAAATCCGGCTTGACGGCATCCGGTTTGCTTTCAATGTCCACGGGACGATCCAGGTAGTTGAAAATTCGGTCAAACAGCGCAAAGGAGCGCATGCAATCCACCTGGATATTAAGCAGGGATTGCACCGGGCGGTAGAGGCGGTTCACCAGCGCCACTGTGGCGGTGACCAGCCCCACCGTCAGGGCAGGATCATTTTGCGCAATGATCAAATATCCCCCGGCAAAATAAATCAGCAGGGGCCCGATCTGGGTGAACATGCCCATCAGCACGCGAAAAAACTTGCCGCTGCGCTGCTCCTTCATGGCGATCTTCATCACCTGGCCGTTGACGGACTTGAAGTGCGCCATCTCCTGTTTTTCTCTGGTAAAGAGCTTCACCAGCAATGACCCGGATACGCTAAGGGTCTCGCTGACGGTTTGATTCATGGCATCATGCTTTTCCTGCCCTTCCGCCAGCAACTTCCAGCGGGTGCGGCCCACCTCCCGGGTGGGCAAAATGAACAACGGGATCACAAACATGCCCACCAGCGCCAATTTCCAGTTCATACCAAACAGAGCGACGACCGTGGTGGCCACCACCGCCAGGTTGCTTACAATGCCCGTAAAGGTACCTGAAATCACCGCGCTGACGCCGTCGATATCGCTATTCATCCGGGTGATGATGTCTCCCTGGGGCTGGGTGGTGAAAAAGGCGTGAGGCATGCGCTGCAGGTGCCAGTACATCTCGTTTTTCATATCATAGATGATATGCTGCGCAATCCAAGCGTTGATGTAGCTTTCCACCACCCCGATCAACTCTGAAACCAGAAGCGTACCAAAGGCGATCAGCAACAGCTGGATCAGCAGCTTCATGTCCTTGCCAATCAACGCTTCATCCACAATGCGGCCAGTAACGATGCTTGGCAGCAAACCTATGATGGAGGATAGCAGAATCGCTAAAAAAACAAAACCAAATTGCACCTTATACGGCCCCAAATAGCTAAAAATCCGCCGTAGCAAGGATAACGTCAGCTTTGGAACGCTGCGCTTTTCCTCCTCGGTCAAAAAATTTTTGGGCATGCGGGATTGCCCTGGCAACTTGTGCATGGTTAATCCTCCTCGGCACGGCATGGTAAAAATTCCCTTTTTACTAGCGTACCGCGCTTTTAAACCACTGTCAAGCAGCTCATTGCTGATCTTTTGACGAAAAGAGTGTTCACTTTCTCCCGGATAGGGTATAATCATAAAGGATCATCATAGGGTCAAAACCAGGGAGCTTGGGCGGTCCGCCCAAGAAAGCCCGAAGTTTGCATAGCAAACAAACGACGTACCCACGGCTCATGGATTGATACGGCGTGGGTGATGAGGAGGATCGCAATGGCGGTAATTGAACTGACCAAGGAGAATTTTGACAAAGAGGCGTTACAAAGTGAAAAACCCGTTCTGATTGATTTTTATGCCGATTGGTGCGGCCCATGCAAGATGGTGGCTCCTATCGTACATGAGCTGGCCTCGGAAAGCGACGCCTACAAGGTCTGCAAGGTAAACGTAGACGATGCGCCGGATTTGGCAGCGCGCTACAATGTGCTCAGCATACCCACACTGCTTGTGCTCAAAGGAGGCAAGGTTGCCCAGCAAGCGGTGGGCGCACGGGGCAAGGATGCAATCCGCGCCATGCTCCTCTAGGGCTTACAAAGGCATTTCTCCAAACGGATGCGTTGCTATCAGGCAGCGCATCCATTTGTTTTTGACTTGCCGTCTCGCTGAAAAACCTGTATCATGCCATCATTGGTTATGCAGGCTCTCCTGTGAGATCCTTCCCATTATTTCAAAAGAGGTGCGGTTATGAATTCGATCATCAAAGACGCATCCTTGGCCCCCCAGGGAAAGCTGAAAATCCAGTGGGCAAAAAAGCACATGAAGGTGTTGGAAGGAATCGCGGAAGGCTTCCAAAATGCACAACCCTTTGCCGGGCTTACCGTGGTAACCTCCATCCACCTGGAGGCCAAAACCGCCTATTTGGCCCAGGTGTTGCAGCTGGGCGGCGCTCAGGTGTATGCCACGGGTTCCAACCCCCTTTCCACCCAGGATGATGTGTGTGCAGCCCTGGCGGAAAGCGGCGTGCGCGTCTTGGCCACCCATGCTTGCACCGCCGAGGAATACCACGATTATCTGTGCCGCGCTTTGAGCGTTGTGCCGGACGTCATCATTGATGACGGCGGCGACATGGTGCATATCCTCCATGAGGAACATCCTGAGTGGGCGGCAAAGCTGCGGGGCGGCTGTGAGGAAACCACCACCGGCGTGCTTCGGCTCAAAAGCCGCGCCGTGGCGGGCGCCCTTCGTTTTCCGATGTTCAACATCAACGATGCCGATTGCAAGCATCTGTTTGACAATCGCTACGGCACCGGCCAAAGCGTTTGGGACGGTATCATGCGCACCACCAACCTGACCGTGGCCGGCAGCACAATTGTGGTGGCCGGTTATGGTTGGTGCGGAAAGGGCGTAGCCATGCGAGCCAAGGGGCTGGGCGCCCGCGTCATTGTGACGGAGGTGGATCCTGTCAAGGCCATTGAGGCCGTGATGGACGGCTTTGCCGTGTTGCCCATGAGGGAGGCTTCCGCCCTTGGCGATTGCTTTATCACTGTTACCGGCTGTGACGGCGTTATCACCACCGAGCATATGTTGCTGATGAAAGAAGGCGCCTTGCTGTCCAATGCGGGCCACTTTGACGTGGAGGTAGATGTGGCGGGCCTGCATCAGCTTGCCAAGCGCCGCTATCCCGTGCGGAACAATATCGAAGGGTTTGAATTGCCAAATGGCAGGAACGTATACCTGCTGGCGCAGGGCCGGTTGGTGAACCTGGCAGCCGGTGACGGACACCCCGTGGAAATCATGGATATGAGCTTTGCTCTGCAAGCTCTATGCGTGCATCGGATGGCCACACAGGGGGGTACCCTGGAGAAAACCCTGCACTCTGTTCCCATGGATATCGACCGGGAGGTGGCTTTGCGCAAACTTACCGCGCTGGGCGTTTCCATCGACACCCTCAGCCCGGAGCAGAAAAAGTATTTGGGGCAGGCCTAAAAGCGATGGCCTGAAACGCGGCCAATACAAAAAAACACCTTTCCAAAATTTCCGGCTTGACAGCTTCCCCAACGTATGGTATCGTATGTACCAATCAAGGTGCATTCAACACCAAGCGAGGAGGAACCGCCCGTGACGAACCTATGTGCCATGTCGATGTGCATGATGCGCGCGTGCGATTGCTCGTGCTCTTTGTGTTGCGTCGCTTGATAGGTTTCATAGACCAAAGCCCGCTTCGCATATGCGCGAGGCGGGCTTTTTTAATGAAATTCAAAAACAAGAAGGGATGAATGCCATGGCGGAGCAATGCGACACGCAGGTGGACATCTACGACAACTTCGACCATCCAGTGATCGACCCGGATGCGGCAATTGTCAAAAAGCCCGCACAAATTGAGATTCGCGGCTTGAGCAAGGTATACCCAACCCCAGGCGGTGAGCTGGTGGCCCTGCGCAAAATCAACCTGAGCATCGACAAGGGGGATATTTATGGCATCATCGGCATGAGCGGCGCTGGGAAAAGCACTCTCATCCGCTGCCTCAACCGCCTTGACACCCCTAGCGAGGGCCAGGTGTTCATCGATGGCCAGAACATCCTGGCCATGAGCCCTCAGGAGCTTCGACAAACCCGCCGCCGTATGGGGATGATTTTCCAGCAGTTCAATCTGTTGCTGCAAAAGACCGTAGCCCGCAATGTGCGCTATCCCCTGGAAATTGCCGGGGTTCCCGCCAAGCAGGCCAACCAGCGCGTGAAAGAGCTGCTCCAGATCGTTGGCTTGGAAGAGAAGGCCGCCGCCTTTCCCGACCAGCTTTCCGGCGGGCAAAAGCAGCGGGTGGCCATTGCTAGGGCTTTGGCCAGCAATCCCGAGATGCTGCTGTGCGATGAGGCTACCAGCGCCCTGGACCCAATGACCACTCAGTCTATCCTGGAACTGCTGCAAGAGATCAACCACAAAATGGGCATCACCGTGGTGCTGATTACCCACGAGATGTCCGTGATCCGGCAAATCTGCAACAAGGTGGCGATTTTGGACTTTGGCGAGTTGGTGGAGGAGGGAACGGTGGACGATGTTTTCCTGCACACCAAGTCCGCGGCGGGACGGCGGCTGTTCGGCATCCTGCCCCAAGAGGATCTGGCCCCGGCCCAGCCCGCCATCCGCATCGTCTTTGACGGCGAAGCGGCGGAGCAGCCCATCATCAGCCGTCTGGTACGGGATTGCGGCGCGGACGTGAACATCCTCTCCGCAGACATGCGGCAGCTGAACCAAAAGATATATGGCCAAATGCTGATCCAAAAACCCACAAGCGTGGAGGAACAAAAGCGCATCATCGACTACCTGAGCCGTGAGGGCCTGACCGTGGAGGAGGTGCATCTGCCATGACCTGGAGCCAACTGTGGCCCATCATCCTGACTGGTCTGGGCGAGACCCTTACCATGACCCTATGGAGCGCCTTTTTCGCCTACCTCGTGGGCCTGCCCCTAGGGGTACTGCTGGTGGTTACCAAAAGGTCAGGCATCATGCCTTCCCCCACCGTCAACTCAGTGCTTGGCGCAATCATCAATTTTCTGCGTTCCATCCCCTTCATCATCCTGCTGGCCATGCTTTTCCCCATTACCCGGGCGGTGATGGGCAGTGCCATCGGTACCCGCAGCGTCATTTTTCCCCTGGTGATGAGCGCCTTCCCCTACGTAGCCCGCATGGTGGAGGGGTCCCTGGAAGAGGTGGACCATGGCATCCTGGAGGCCGCGATTTCCATGGGCTCCACCAATGGCCAGATCATCTTCAAGGTGCTGCTTCCCGAGGCCGTTCCCTCCCTGGTGAACGGCGCGGCCATCGTGATCACCACCATTTTGGCCTATACGGCCATGGCTAGCGCCGCGGGCGGCGGCGGCCTGGGCGCACTGGCCATTACCAAGGGCTTCCAGGCGCGGAGGTTTGAGGTGCTGTACTCCGCCAGCATATTGCTTGTGCTGCTGGTGCAGCTGATTACCGTTTCCGGCACGAGGTTGACCCGTAGGCTCGACCATCGGAAAAAATAAAAAATATCAAAAGGATGAAAGGAGACCTTCCACATGAAAAAGACTCTCGCGATTCTTCTGGTTGCCATCCTGGCGCTGGGCGCCGCCTCTGCCCTGGCCGGTGAAAAAATCACCATCGGCGCTACCCCCAGCCCCCACGCGGAAGTGCTGGAGCTGATCAAGGACGACCTGGCCGCCCTGGGTTATGACCTGGAAATTCAGGTGTTCACAGAGTATTCCATCCCCAACCCCGCCACCGCCGCCGGGGATATTATGGCCAACTATTTCCAGCATATGCCCTACCTGAACGCCTACAACGCCAACGTGCCTGACGCTGAAAAGCTGTTGGCCGTCATTCCCACCCACTATGAGCCATACGGCATCTATGCCGGTACCAAGAAGTCCTTGGATGAAATCGCTGATGGGGATTCCATCGCCGTCACCAACGACCCCTCCAATGAGGCACGCGCGCTGCTGCTGCTTCAGGAGGCCGGCTACATCACCTTGCCCGAAGGCAGCACCGGTGATGATGCGCTTACCACGCTGGACATCGTAGAGAATAAGCTGAACCTGAACATCGTGGAGATGAGCGCCGAACTGCTGCCCTCTTCTCTGGGCGATGTGAGCTTTGCCGTCATCAACGGCAACTACGCCATCGGCGCGGGCCTGAAGCCCAGCAAAGACGCCCTCAAGCTGGAAGACCCCAAAGGCGCTGGCGAGTACTACATCAACTACGTTGTGGTGAAACCCGAAAACGAAAAAGCGCCTTGGGTAGAGGCCCTGCGCACCGTGCTGCAAAGCGACGAGGTTCGTGATTTCATGAACAACAACGAAGCCTACGCCAACGGCGTGATCCCGGTGTTCTAAAACGGGAAGCCGGACATCTTTTGGCTCCCCTTTCTCGCCGCGCATTGCGCGGCGAGAGCCTTTTTACAGAGGAGAATGCCTATGATCGTACAAGCCGCACCCCATGACCTCTCTGAGGTTCTCCGGCTGGCCCGCTTGCTGTGGCCCAAAAGCGACGCCCAAAAGCTGCAAACGGACTTTGCGGCGTTCCTGGCGGATCAGGCCAATTGGGCTGTATTTCTGTCGACGCCCGATGAGCAGCAGCAGAACGAGACCCCTGTGCAGGCTCTTGGATTTGCCGCATGCAGCCTGCGCCAGGATTATGTGAACGGAACCTTTACCAGCCCTGTGGGCTATTTGGAAGGCATCTATGTTGAGGAAGCCCGCCGCAGGGAAGGCCACGGCAAAGCCTTGACCGCCGCGTGCCAGGCCTGGGCAAAGGCTGGAGACTGCACCGAATTTGCCAGCGACTGTGAGATCGGCAACGGGGAAAGCCTAGCGTTTCATCTGAGCGCCGGGTTTTCGGAGGCAGGCCGAGTCATCTGTTTTGTAAAAAGCCTATGATACCGCAGATTTTGGATGTAAAATGGGAGGGCTGAGGCCCTTCCATTCCACCCCGATGTTGTCCCCAATGTAGAGGCCCTCCCCACCAGGAGGGCCTTTCGTTCGTCATTCTTTGTTGCTGATGCAGCAAACAACCATGTCTAGCAGGCAGTCCACCTGCAAGGTATAGGTGTGGCCGCTCTTGTCCTGATAGCGCATGATATATGACTCGTACTCCTTATCCACGGCAACGTCCTGCGTGTTCCTGGACAGCTCCGGCAGCAGGTCTTGGGCAGTGGCCAGGGTCATGCCCACTTCAAGACCAAACGGGCCACTGACGCGCGTGTCCCTGATGCTCACAATCTTGACCGGGTACTTCGTCTGCTCTACGAGCGGGGCCGTCGGCTCCGCCCCGTTTTCTTGTGCGTCCGCCTCGGGCTGCACGGTCATCACTTCAAACCCATCAAAGGGAAAAAAGAAGCCCGTGGCTTCTTGCTCTCCCTCTTTTTTGTCATCTTCATCGTCGCCGCTGTATCCGATCGAAGCCTCTTCCGGAAAAGTGGGGTCCTTCCGGGCCGCCTCCCAAATCGTATACAGCTCGCCGGAGGTATAGGCGAAAATATCCTTGCCCTCCAGCAACATGCATTCGTCGTCCTGAATCACCCGAAGGTTGCCATCCGTTGCCAATGCAGCGCTTATCACGCACACCGCCAGGATTAAGCTTGCAGCCCCAATCGCTCCTTTTTTCATTGGTTTCGGCTCCTTTCAAAATCAATCGAAGGGACAATATGGTAACGCACCAGCAATCCAAAATATTCCCAGAAAAAGCACAAAGCCCTCCCGCAGGGAGGGCCATAGACGGTTCTTATGCTTCTTCTTCCTCCAAAATCATTACCTGAACTCCAGGCACCAGCTGGCTTAGGGTTTCGGCAATGCCCTTGGCATGTTCGCCTCCGCCCATCAAAATCTGCTTGATCCCCTGTTCTTCCGCGTAGTCCGCCATAGCGGTGACAGGAACCTCCGCAGAGAGCATGCACATTTCCGCACCCGCTTCGTTGGCTAACGCATACAGGAAATTGAGCACTTGGGCATCCAGGCCGCCCGCTCCCTGAGCATCTTGCCCTGGGGTGGCCACATGCACCACTTTGAGAGAGCAGCCTTGCTTCATGGCCAAGTCAGCGCCCTCCCGAATCAGGCGTGCGCACATCCGCTGTAATGTTACCAATACCATGATGGGGGCCTGCAGTTCCACGGTCGTTCCCTCCCCCTTTTGATCGTCTTAGGCTCTTTGCATATCAAAAATCATCTTGTCTTTGCTGCGCACTTTGACGCGGGTGCCAACGGGAAAGTCCGGTTTGCCCTGCTGCACGTCCCAATACAACAGGCGTTCATCTTCTGGATCGTTGCGATCCCCCACATTCAAGGTTATGACATAGGCGTCCAAACCGCCCTTATCCGTCACCTCATCCGCCACAAATTGCACAAGGCCTGTCGTCTCCTGCTGGCGACCCTCCAGCATATTACGCACATGCTCCTGATACGCTAACATAGGCCGCAAATATACCCCGTCCATGAAAAGTCCATAGGCAAAGATCGCAATGGTACAGCAGCTGGCAAAAATCCAACCCCAGTCCTGCCGGTGAATTTGACACAGAATGAATACCGCCACAACCGCCGCAAACAACAATGCCACCGGCAGCCAGGTAATCAGCAAGCGTTTTTTGACCTCCGCCCGCACAGCGTTTTGATCCGCCTGGGTATACAAGTCCATGCCCCCCTAGTTTTCGCTGGTTTCATCGTCCTTGCGCTTGATGCGCTGCATCACCTTAATGGTCAAAAAGTACAGTGCCAGCACCAGGAACACGCCACAAAGGCCAATGCCCATGGTCAAAAAACCTTTAGTCATCAGGGGCAGTTCCACCAAGGAACTCGTGGCAGTAGCCGTCGCCGCATTTTCCAAAGC
>JAVBSI010000088.1:0-36790 GCA_031556815.1 Eubacteriales bacterium
TAGCGCAAACCCTCGCCCCGTCAAGGATTCCGGACAAGTCTGCGGGCTACGCCCGTCCTTGACACGGCTTCGGATTTGCGCTACGATGCGGCTATGGCCGGAAGGCAGAAACTGCCTTCCGGCAGGGTTTCATTTTCTGACTGCCCCGGTTTGGGGTTTACACAAAATTCAGGACGCTGCCGAGAAGTAGCACTCGCTTTTGGTGCTACCTCCCCTTTTCCTAGACAATGTTTCTTTGCGAAGCCCGCTTCTGCTGTTCGATTTTATTAGACGACTCCAATATTGCTTGCAGCAGTTCCAGCTTCTGTTCCCTTGGACAGTTAAGCTTTTTCATTTGATTGCAGACATAAGAGGCCTTCACAGTAGCAATTCGCTCCGCCAAGACTCTCATTCCCGCTTCGTCTTCAGGATAGTGTGGGATGATTTTCAGAAATGCAGACCTCCTTTCCCTAATGAAGCTTATGAAGGGACAAGTTTTTGATATGAATTGGGTTGTGGCAAAAGTGAGAGCTTTTTATCTGATGACGGTAAGTTATGATTAAGTCACACCTCCCTTTCGGAAGGCGTTGAGCGGGGCTGCGCTGCCCGATACTGTTTCTTGTATTCATCGGGGGTGGCAGCGTAAAACGACCGAAGAAATTGAACCTCTTGCTGCAACTTGCCCGCCTCCAACTGCTCTTTGATCCGAGGCTTCGCTGCATCCAGGTCACTTTTCAGGGATGCTTTTTCTTCTTCCAGCGAGGTAATTTCTTTCTGGTATTTCCGAAGTTGGGCTTCCAGGCGTTCCATGTTGGGGAAGAATTTTTGCAGCAACATATGGATTTCTTCTTTGTGTCTCCCGGTATTCAGCGGATTGATATCCGCAAGCAGGGCTTCAATCCGCCGTGCCTGTTTGGTCAAGTGAACTGCTTGTTTGAAAACCCGTGTTGGGATATGCCGCCGTCCAGTTTCACTTGCAGACTCGCCACGCTCCAAATCCGGGAAGCGTTTGACCATGTGGGAGAAGAAATCATCCTGCCATTTGGTAAGCTGAACACGGTTCCCGATGATCTCTTTGGCAGACAATCGTCCATCCGCTGTGATTGAGGTAAAACACAGGTGCATGTGGGGCGTTTTCTCGTCCATATGGACAACCGCGGCAAGGGTTCCTTGCGCGGGCAATGAAAGAACAGGGGTATGCTGTTAACTATGCCGAAGATGTACAATATTGACCACCCCGAAGTTTGCCCCGAAAGACCCTTCCCCAAGGCCGAAGACGAAATTGACTACAGCGCCTTCCGGAATGCAGTAAAGCGAGCTGGTTACGATGACACTTTGACCATCGAAGCCGGCATGCCAAGTGACTGGTCGTCCGCATATCAGAAAGCAGCAAAAGTTCTTGAGTATGTACGATGAAGGGCAGCATTCAAGCTGCCGTACATCCTGTGTTTTCACACCGATAGAGCAAGCGGCTATCGAGAAATCGAAATCGTTTTGAAAATCGCTGTTATCCGCCTCTATGGACGTGTTTTCTTCTGCACCAGCAGTAAACGCCTTTGCTTTGCATATGGTGGGCTAAGCATAACACATCCTTCCCATGATTGAGGGGCTGTTTATTACTTGACTTTAAATGCAGAACGCATCAAACGACGAAACGTTCAGACATTATAAAAACTGGGCTCCCAGGTGTCGCTTTCTCCCAAGGCCCCTTAGCCCTATTTCATAGCAAAACAGGCACGACTTTCCATCGTGCCTGTTTTTTGGCTTGCCTTTTTTTCATGCGTTATTTTGTTTTTTTACGCAGCCCCAAGTGGATGAATTCTGGGGGAGAACTATAGACGCTACGCAAAGTCTTCCTATTCCTCCATGGCGCCTTGGAAAGCCTCCGCTGCCTTGGCGATGGCCGCGTCCAAATCGGCCTCCAGCAGCATGCCGCTTTCTACCAGCGAACGGGCGCTTTCGGCAGCCTGCCTTTTGTATTCCTCCAGAGAACCGTAGCGTTCTCGCAGCTTTTCAGCGGTGTAGGGCGTTTTGTAGCCAAAGCCCATGGAGCCCATCACATAATCCCCCAGCTTAAGGGGCGTGCTGCGATCGTGGTATTCCGCGGCGGGCAGGTCGATGCTGGGAAGGCGCATGCCGCCCACAACATTACCGCTGTCATCCGTACGGTTTTCCTTGTGCTCATCCAGTTCGATGGGGGAAAAGCGGGGCGCCGGTACGCCCTGGATGGCCCACCGGAATAGATATTCGTAGCAGGCGTGGAAGCTCAGCTCCAGCGGATAGTCGTTGGGATAAGGCTCCCTGCCGCAGAACATGGGCACAATACCGAGCTTCTCCATGTCGGGATCGTTGCGGTAATAATCAAGGTATGTGGTCTTTGCATCGTGGCTGCTTCCGGCCACATCGTAAGCGCGATACAGCAAAGCAGGACCGTCGCTGTCGGGCAGCCTGCATTCCAGCGCGCCGACCCGGTTGTTGTCGGTCTGCGTATGCACAGCCAGCACCGGCACAGGGGAGCGGCGCACTACCGTGCCTTCCTCGCCGGGCTTCTCCGGGGCTTCGCACTGGTTCAGTCCGGGTACACAGATGTATCCGGGACCGCCCAACATGTAGCCGTCAAAGGGCGCATGGCCCGTTTCATCTGCAATGGGGGCAGAGAACGAGTTCAGATAGCGGACCAGGAAACCACCCTGCTGGGAATAGCCTGTGAGGAATGTTTTGCGGCCCTTCACACCGCGCAGGGGGTTCATCTCACTTTCGCCCCGCACCAGAGCGCCCAACTCGGTGACCATATCCCAAATGAGCCCATCTTCGGTGCATCGGCGGGAGGAGTTGGCCATGTTGCCCAAGGTGGGGCTCCAGTCGGTTTGAACAGGCCCGCCAAACTGTTTGAAGTCGGCGAGGCCGGTAGCGGGAAAGGGCCCCTTTTCGCGAGGGTTGGCCCAGGTAAGCGGTGTATAGCGCTGGGGATCAAATTTCATCAGCCCTACCAAAATGTTGGGCTTGGCGGTGATGCCGATGTAGATGTCGCCGTTGCGCATAAAATGCTCCCGGCCCAGCATCCACATGCGGTCCAGATCAAAAAAATTGCTGGAATTCATCATTTCAAATACGATGCGGCCGCTGCAGCGCTCAATGTCCTTGGGCATACGCAGCAGGAAGCGGTTGGTGTACGGCGCGTCGGGATACAGGATCGCCTTACCGCTGCCGTTCTTGCCGTAGACGTTGGCGGTGCCAGAAAAGAAGTACTCCTCCTCCAGGTAGTTTCGCGCGTCAAAATTACATTTTTGGCAGGCGGCACCAAATGGATGGGAGCGCCTGGTGACAGGAACAGTCCATAGTTTTTGGATCATGGTTTACCTCCATTCGTTCTCCGGTGCTGGTGCGCAGGCGCTTACCGCGCAGCCCTAGCTTCGCAGGGGGCAGTCCTGTATACAGGATAAGATTTCCGTTTCGCTGGGCATAGCCGGAATGGCGCCTTTATTCATCACGGTCAGTCCGCCTGCCGCGTTTCCATATCGCACCACGCTTTCCAACTTTTCCTTAGGCAATGCGTAGATCTCCGCCTTGCTCATGCCCACCATGTGGTGGAGCAGCGCTCCCAGGAAGGCATCACCGGCTCCGGTGGTATCCACAGCCTGCACGGCATAGGCAGGGACCCAGCCGCAGGCTTGACCGGTGCGATAGTACGCCCCCTTTTCGCCGCAGGTAATCAGCACCAGGCAAGCCCCGTTGCTTGCCAAGGCATCAGCGCCTTTTGCCAGATCATCCTGGCCGGTAAGCAAAACCATTTCCTCGTCTGAAACCTTAATGATGTCAGCCAGTTCCATGGCGCTTCTTATGACCATGACAGCTTCTTTTTCCCCGGACCAAAGCGGCGGACGGTAGTTTGGATCATAGCTTATCAGCGCGCCGGCCTCCTTAGCCGCTTTCGCTGCAAAGAGCGTAGCCGAGCGGCTGGGCTCATCCGTCAGGGATACCGAGCCAAAGTGAAACAGCTTGCAATCCCGCAAAAGGGCTGTTGGTACTTCCTCAGGCTGTAGGCAAATATCCGCGCCGGGCTTTCGGTAGAAGCTAAAGGTTCGATCTCCATGCTCGTCCAGCTGCACAAAAGCCAACGTAGTGGGTACCACTTTCGTCTTCAGCAGGCCCGATACCTCGATGCCTGCACTGCGCATGGTTTTTTCCAAAAAACCACCGAAGCTGTCATCGCCTACCTTGCCGATGAAGGCAGTCTTTTGCCCAAGTCTGGCGCTCATGGCCAGTACATTGGCAGGCGCGCCTCCCGGATTGCAACTGAACAGTTGCATTCCCATTTCATTTACTCCTGAGGGTGTAAAGTCGATCAGACTCTCCCCCAGTGCTACGATGTCAAACATACTTGCTCCTTACAGCTTCTGACTGAACTCAACTTTTTCCCCGTTGGGCCCCATAATGGTAAAGAATTTCACGCCGTTTTCCCAAAACGGCAGGGACTGAATGGTGCCTTCCAACACCGGATAGCCCAATGCTTGCGCTTCCAAGTAAGCAGTCTGTATATCATCCACATCCAAAGCAATATGATCTACCGCCCCGGGCTTACCGCATGCCCGACCATTCTGATAGGTTTCGATCATCAGGTTTTTCAGTTGCAGAAAGGCCACCGCTTCCTGTTCAAGGTCCGTCCTCAGGGCGATGTCAAAGCCCAGGCTTTCAAAAAAGGCAATGGTGGCTGCCAGATCATTGGTGGGTATGCCTACGTGCTGAATGCCTGTGACATGTGTAGAAAGACTCATGATTACTCCTCGCTTTCATCCACATCGACAAATACCTTCATGGTGGTCTCCCGGTTGGCATCGATGTACTCATAGGCCGCCAGGTATTCCTTGAAGGGGAAATGCTTGCTCATAAGGGGCTTCAATTGAATTTTGCCCTCGCCTACCAGACGGATGGCCTCCACATAATCCTCATGGCGATACATCATGGTGCTGTCCAGGTCCAACTCATGGTCGTTAAGCACGGCCAGATCAGCCTTGGCCATATCGGCAAAAACAGCCACCAAAATGATCTTGCTGCCCTTGCGTGCGCCATAAATGGCCTGATTGATGGTGATATCATTACCGGCGCAGTCGTAGATCAGGTCCGCCTTATCGGGACCAAAAGCGTCTTTAAGGGCTTTTTCAAACTCCACCTGGGCGGTGTTGACCACATGATCTACGCCACAGCGCTTAGCCAATGCCAGACGGTATTCGCTGATATCGGTGATCATGGTTTCGGCGGCTCCCATGGCTTTCAAGGTCTGGGCCAAAAGAATACCAATAGGACCCGCGCCCAGCACGGCTACCTTTTTGCCGGTCACGTCTCCCGCTCTGCGCACGGCATGCACCGTCACAGCCAAAGGCTCCATCATAGCGCCTTCATTATAGGTCATATGATCGGGAAGAGGGGTAACCTTGCTTGCTTTTACGGCAAAGTATTCACTGGCCGTGCCAGTGGTTTGAAAGCCCATTACCTTAAGGCTTTCGCACAGATTGTACTGGCCATGGCGGCAGGGATAGCAGGTGCCGCAGAAAACCTGGGGCTCGATGGTCACCCGCTGCCCTTCCCTAAAGCCGCTTACGTCTTTGCCCCAGGAAACCACCTTGCCGCTTACCTCGTGGCCCTGAGTAACAGGATATTGGGTGAACGGATGCTTGCCATGGTACACATGAATATCGCTGCCGCAAACACCGATACGCATAATTTTGACCAATACTTCATCGACCGCCGGTTCCGGCACCGGAATCTCCCGGAAGCTGATTTCCTTGGGTGCAGTCATTACTTGCTGCAACACGGCTTTTTCCTCCTTTAAAGCAGTTTGATTAAGCCTTTAGAACAGAATCAAAGAACGAAAGCATGATTGCCTTCACCTGGTCTTGCACAAAGCGATGGTCCGCATGATCGGCACCTTCGATCAGGTACAGATCGGATTGAACCCCTGCCTTTTGCAGGGCTTCATACAGCTTTTCCGAATGCTGATGACCTACCAGCACATCGCTGGTGCCGTGCATCATCAGGAAGGGCGGCAAATCGGGCGTTACAAAATCCATCAGCGTAGGCAGACGCAGCACGTCCGGGGCGCAATGGGCTTCTTCTAGATGCTCGCGGTCCATGATCGACATATCGGTAACAGGGTACCAGGAGCACACGGCCTGTACCTCACTGGACTGATCCAGATAAGCGCCCTTGTCGCAGGTCCGGTCTTTGCCCTTTAGCGCGACCAAAAGGCTCATGTATCCGCCAGCGGATTCACCCATGATGCCAATATGGTCCGGCTGGATCTGCAATTCCTCCGCATGGGCACGCAAATAGCGAATCGCTTCCTTTATATCTTCCAGCTGATCAGGAAAGCGGACCAGCTGAATGGTGCTGTATTCCACGGCGGCAACGGCATAACCGCGCTTAGCGAAATACACCATTTCCGGCATCCAAACATTACGATCGACCTCTGCGAAGGAACCACCGCACAGCCAGATCAGCAGCGGATAGGTCCGGCGCTCATCGTAGAGATAATGGCAACGAGGCTTCATAAAGGACAGGTGTAGCTGGCGATACTTTGCTTCGCACCATTCCTGACGCTGGGCATATACGATGTCGGCTGCTAAATGCACCACCCGATCTTCAACCGGGACCTGTAAAGTTTTTTTCACGTTGGTTCCTCCTTTATGGTATTATCATTACTTTTCCATTTCTGGGGCCCGGAGCAAAAGCATCCGTGATGTTTTCCAGCTCCACGTGGTCGCTGATAAGCTCTGCCAAGCGCAGCCGTCCGGAGGTAATGATCTCGGCGGCGCGGCCCTGGGTATTGGGGTTGACAAAAGAGGTTTTTACCGTTAATTCTTTTTTAAAGGCATCAAAGGGAAAGTAAGGAATGCTGCAATCCGGGTTTGTGAGGCCAAATATCATGGCCGTAGCGCCTTTACCTGCATACTGAATGGCATACTCCACCGTTTCAGGGCGGCCTGTGCATTCAATGGTCACATCAATGTGACGAAAACCGCTATTCTTTAAAACAGCAGGCACATCCTCCGTCCGAGGACTGATAACCAGATCAGCCCCCAGCTCCCGTGCCAGGGCGAAACGGTTTTCGTTGGTCTCCAGCACCACTGTACGGGCAGCGCCTCTCATTTTTGCCAATTGAAGCATTATCATGCCGATGGTTCCGCCGCCAACGATCATTACCGTATCCCCAGCCTGTATCTCGCACAGGTCAATGCCGTGCAGGCAGCAGGCCACGGGCTCGCACATGGCCGCCTCTTCAAAGGGAACGCGATCGGACACCACAAATACTTGTTTTTCAAGAACAGCAGCGTACTGGGCGAAGCCGCCGTCAAAGTTGACCCCGGTGGCAGCCATTTGATCGCAAAAGTGAGGGTTCCCCCGCCTGCATTGATCGCAAGCCGCACAGGACATGTTGGGGTCTACCGTTACATGGTCGCCTGCTTTTACGCGGGTGACAGCCGCGCCTGCTTTTTCTACCACGCCGGCAAACTCATGGCCTAAAACAACCGGCGGATCGCAGTCCGTTGCCCCCTGGGCCCCGGAAAGGATATGGACATCTGTGCCGCACACCCCGCAGGCCTTTACCCGCACCAGAACTTGATCCTCCCGGATCTCCGGCATAGGATAATCGTTCATTACGCGAATATCATTCTTCCCGTAAAAAACAGCTGCTTTCATTGCGTTATGCCTCCCCTTGAAGAGCCTTGGCTTCTTTTTTGTTGATCTTCACCTGGGATTGGCGCTGCTTTTGCATGCAGTCAAAGCCTACCGCAATCAACAAGATCGCGCCTTTAATGACCATCTGTACATAGGTGCTGATGCCGCAAAGCACAAAGCCATTGTTAAGCACCTGCATAATCAGAATACCAGCTACGGCACAGCTGATGCTGCCGGCGCCGCCGGAAACACTGATGCCGCCCAGAACCAGAGCGCTGATAACGTCAAACTCGAAGCCCTTACCCGCTGTTACCTGACCTGAGTTCGTGCGGGACAAAAGCACGATACCAGCCAAGCCAGCAAAGGACCCGCAGAGGGTATAGGCCAAATAGCTGATCCGCTTCACGCGAATACCGGACAGTTCAGACCCTACAGGGTTGCTGCCCACCGCATAGAAGTGACGGCCAAAATAGGTTTTGTTCAGAATAAACGCGCCAATGGCCAGACAGGCGATCATCACCAGCACCGGAATGGGGATGAAGCCAAGATAACCCTGACCCAGGACGGAGAAGCTTTTAACAAAGCCGAAGATCGGCATGCCGCCTGCTATGATATAGGATGTGCCTTCCAGGATGATCTGTGTGGCCAGGGTCATGATAAGCGCGGGAATCTTAACGTTTGCAATGACCCAGCCATTGAAAAAGCCGATAGCTGTGGTGCAAAGGAGACCAATGGTGCATGCCAGCAGCGGATGAAGGTTCATTTTCACCATCAAGAAAGCAACGACGATATTGATGAAGGTGACCTGAGCGCCCAGGGACAGATCAATACCGCCCTGAAGCATCACAAAAATCATTCCCACCGAGGCAATGCCCAGCATACTGGCCTGACGTGCCACATTCAGGAGATTTGAGGTAGTCAAAAACTGTGGCGAGGCAATGGAAAACACCACGCATAGGGCTAACAAAACCAAATAGATAGCATATTTCTTGACGCGTTTGAACATCTCTTTCATGTGGGTCACTCCTTGTCGTATGCTTTGGAGGCCAGCTCCATAATACGTTCCTGCGTAAATTCTTTCCGGGTCAGCTCACCGCTGTAGTGCCCTTCTGCCAGCACAATAATGCGATCCGGCATGCCTATCAGCTCCTCCATCTCGGAGGTGATCATGATAACGGTCTTTCCTTCAGCAATGAGCAGGTTGATCAGCTTGTATATTTCCTGCTTGGTGCCTACGTCAATGCCGCGGGTAGGCTCATCAAAGATAATAAGCTCCGGCATCGTAGCCAGCCCTTTTGCCAGAACCACCTTTTGCTGGTTGCCGCCGGAAAGGTTTTGCACCAATTGGCCGATGGATGGGGTTTTGATGCTCAGGTCATTACGGTATTGCTCCGCTACGCTGTTCATCTTTTTGCGATCAATAACCGATGCCTTGGACCATGCTTCAAGGGACGGCAATGCCACATTATCCCTCACCGTCAAGGACAAGCAAAGGCCTTGCTGTTTGCGGTCTTCTGGGCACAGGAAAATACCCGCTTTGATGGCATCCTTTGGGCAACTGATGCGAATTTTTTTGCCTTTCCAAAAGATCTGGCCGCTTTGGATCTTGTTAACGCCGTATATCAGCTCCGCAAGCTCTGTGCGCCCGGCGCCCACCAGGCCGCCAAAGCCAAGCAGCTCGCCACGGTGCAGCGTGAAGGATACATCATGCACGCCCTTGCCCGAAACGTTGCGAACCTCCAGCAGCACTTCCTCAGAGGGCGTTGTATCCCTTTTGGGAAAGCTGGCGCTTAGCTCACGCCCCACCATCAGCTTGATCAACTCATCTGCGTTGGTATCCGCTGTTTGAAGCGTCTGAATCTTTTGACCATCCCGCATGACCGTGACCCGATCAGACAGGCGGAAAATTTCGCTGGTTCGATGGGATATGTAAATAATCGCCACACCGCTGGCCTTTAAATGCTCAACAATTTTAAACATGGTCTCTGTTTCATTGTTGGTCAGCGGTGCGGACGGTTCATCCATAATCAAGATGCGTGCATCGTGCATAATGGCCTTGGCGATCTCGATCATCTGGCAGTAACCGATGGTGAGATTTTTGACTGTTTCAAGCGGGTCGATCTTTATTTGAAGCCGCTCAAAAACTTCCGCCGTCTTTTTGACCATTGCCTTTTTATCAACCAGCATTCCATGCCGGATCTCGTTGCCCAGAAAAACATTTTCTGCAGCGGACAGATCCTTGATAGAATTGAGCTCCTGATAGATAACTGCAATGCCGCATTCATCGGCAAGTTGAGGAGTCATATGGCTGTGGCTTTTCCCATCCACTATGATAGCGCCATCGTCCGGGACCACAGCCCCTGTGCAGCATTTGATCAAGGTTGATTTTCCAGCGCCGTTTTCGCCTACCAGCGCATGAACCTCGCCGGGGCGCACATCCAGCGTCACATCGTTCAGCGCCAATACACCGGGAAAACGTTTAGTAATACCATTCAGTTGCAGAATGGGTTCCGCCACTCAGTCCACCTCATCTCGTTGAAATCAAATGGGTCTAGAGAAAAACGGAGCTGTCCGCCAGCGGGCAGCTCCGTTTTTTCCAATTACTGGGCGGGGGTGTAGAACTCAGCCAGATTCTCGGCGGTAACAGGAGTAGAGACCTTGTAGATATTCTTTTCGTAACCGGTTTCGGTCATCATCATCTTGACGGCATCAAAAATGGTGTTTACAAAGTCAGTGGCGGTGCCCAGGCTGATGCTGGCACGGATCGCTTCGTTATTGTAAATGGCAACAAGGGCTTCTTCAGACGCGTCGCAGCAGAAGATACCATATTCGTCCAAGTTTGCGCCGGAGGCCTTCAGCACTTCGTTGGCGCCCACTCCGCCGCCATCGCCGATGCAAGCAAAGACCTTAACATTGGGATGAGCCTGAAGTATGGTTTCAGAAACGGTCATGGACTGGGCTACCAGAACAGCGCTTTCCTGAGCCACCACCTTGGCCTGAGGAGCCAGCTCCGCGATAGCAGCCAAAATGCCGTTGGCGCGCTCGACAATAACAGGAACCAGCGCGTAGTCCAAAACGGCAACCTCGCAGCCTTCGGGGTAGTTTTTGTTGATCCAATCAGCAGTGGCGGCACCTATGGCATAGCCCACATCATAGTTCCTCACGAGATAAGCAGCATCGGCGCACTCCATCTCCAGATCCCAAGTCATCAACTTGATGCCGGCATCTACAGCGCGCTGGCAAACATCTTCAAGGGCGGCAACATCAATGGGATAAACCACGATAGCATCTACCTTTTTCTCAATGAGGTTTTCCATCTGAGAAATTTCGGTGGCAGCCACTTGTTGGCTTTCCAGCACGGTGACGTCCCAGCCTATTTCCGCGCCCATCTTGGTAAACAGGTCCGCGCATTCAGCAAAGATCGGAGCGGTAATATCGGGGAAACAAACACCAACAGAGTAGCCTTCCTCGGCTGAAGCACCCAGAGTAACGAGAGAAAGAACCATTACGAGAGCCAGGGCAAGAGTAAGAAACCTTTTCATTTACTTTTCCTCCTTTTTCTGCTAAAACGTTTACGTAAACGTTTGCTTCAGAATTTATCTGCATAATAACATCCGATACATCATTTGTCAACAAAAATTCCATTAAATTTCAGGTTTTTTTTCAACCATTTCCATGTTTGCTTCCTTTGGAATCCCATTTACATTTGGAAATACTTGTGATAATATGATTGAAACGTTTGCGCAACGATTTGCGCAAGGATTTGTTCAAAGGGATGATTGAATTGGCACGTTCAAGTATGAAGGAAGTTGCCGCCATGGCGGGCGTATCTGTGGCTACCGTCAGTCACGTTATCAACGATACCCGGTTTGTTTCGGAAGAAACACGAAAAAAAGTAATGGATAGCATTAAGAAGCTTGATTACAGCCCGGATCAAATGGCACGCATCTTTAAAACAGGCCGCAGAAACCTCATTGGATTTATTGCGCCTGATATTTCTAACATCTTTTTTGCTCGTATTATTGAAGAAGTTGAAAGCACCATCGGGCATAAAGGATACCGCCTGATCGTTTCCAACACAAAGGAAACGCAGGAAAGAGAAATGGAAAGCATCAAAATACTGGCCAACGGCATTGTGGATGGGCTGATCATCGCCAGCACCATGAGCAGCTATCACCAGCTGGAGCCCCTGCTTTCCAACGACCTTCCCTGCGTATTCATCGACCGTGCCCTTCTGGATTGCCCCAATGACATCATTACCATTTCCAACTACCGCGCCGTTTTCATCGCCACGGAGACCCTGATCAACGCAGGGCATCGCAGGATCGGATATATCGCAGGTCTTTCCCGCCTGTCCACCACCACCGAGCGTTTGCAGGCCTATCAGGATGCTATGGAAACCTATCACTTGCCGGTAGAGGACAGCTTTGTCTGTATGGGTAACTCCATGCGAAACGGCGCCGGGGAGTTTGTTGAAAAATTAATCACAGCGGGCTGTACCGCCATGATCGTATCCAACAATGCAATGGCCGATGATGTGCTGTTTTTTCTGGCGGAGCACAACCTAAAAAACAAAATCGCTTTGGTGGGGTATAATGACAGCGGCTACCAAAGCTACGGCATGCGCAGCATCTATACCGTTTGCCAACCTGCAGCGGACCTGGGCCGTGCCGCCGGCGCGCAGATCATGGAGCGTATTGCAAAGCCCGATATGCAGACCCGTGAGATCATCCTGCAAGCCACTTTTTCATCACCGAAATTATAATTGTCTGGTCTGCCACCGTCGGAAGATTTTTTCCATCTGCAACATTCGTTGATACCCTGCTCCGTGCTTTGATGCCCTTGAGGAGGTGGACTCTTGTTCATCTCAGACCTCCGACAAAGGGGATGACTTCCGCCAGAAATCATCCCCTTTGAGTACAAACCAGGAAAAACCTGAAAGGGAGAGATCCCATCTCAGCAACAGAACACGCACAATCTTGTATGCTCAATTTTGTTGCCAGGGGGGGAATTGTATTAGAGGGCTGCGCACGTATATGAAATACCCCAGCGAGGAAACGGTGATAATCATCCAGCAATAACAGTACGCCTACGTCCATCATGGATATAGGTGCTGCGATCCACCCCGATCACATCCATCACCTCTTTTTGGGTCCTTCCAGCACGATGGCGGAAGTAACGAATCCGGTCACCAATGTCGAGGCTGTCCTGTGGTTGCGGATTTTGCTTCAAAAAACGTTCAGCCCTGTCGGGTTGCTTGGTTTTACCAAAACAAATACTCTCGATATACAGCGGAGCGTGGACAGCTTGTCCATTCATATACTTTACCATAAAATACAGGCTATCATCAATCCGCTGCCACACATGCAAAGTTTTTGACAGGGGAGACCGGCTATTCTTATTGTTTCTGAATGGAGCCACAACGATAGGATTCGTTTTTCAATGCACCTGGCCGCGTAGGTGGACAGGGACGTTCCTGTTCTCATGTCAAAGGTTCGCACAGCCTTGATGAGCCCCACCGCGCCGATGGAGATCAGATCGTCAAAGCTGCATCCAGGCACCTTGTATTTTCGGGCTACATGTACCACCAGGCGCATATTGTGCTCAACCAGCTTTTGACGGGCCGCATCATCACCGGCTTGCATTTGTAGCAGGGTTTCCCGTTCCTCGGCGGGGCCCAAGGGTTTCTTAAAGCTTTGCTGACCGGAGATATAGCCCAGCAAAAACAGGCAATCCTTAACGAGCCAAAGTAAAAATGCCGATATCAACGCCATCGCCTCCCTAAGGCAGCCTATGTGGGGGCGGCTTGACCCTATGCAAGGCCATGGAAAGCGCAAACAGGGCTTGCAAGCAGGCGCAAAACAGGGTTTTACTTGTCCATGCAAGGTTTTCTGTGATATAATATTCGGTAAGGCTCTTATCAGGCGATGCCTGGGATGCGGCCAGCGGGATGGCACAGGAGGACGAGGACGCAATGGGAGCGGCACGAAAGCAGAGGTCGCGTGGGAAAACCTTGGTCAACAGGGAGCTCAGCTGGCTTCGGTTCAACCGGCGTGTGCAGATGGAGGCGGACAATCCCGTCAATCCATTGTTGGAGAGGGCCAAGTTCCTGGCCATCGTCACCTCCAATCTGGACGAGTTCGTACAGATCCGCTATCACGACATCAAGGCTGCGGCAGAGGGTCCCAAGGCCCATCGCAAGGTGCAGGGAGAGCTGTCTGCCAGGGCGCTCTACCGCCGGGTGAACCAAGAAATGCTGCGCCAGCAAAACCTTCAGTATCTGCTCTATGAGGGCATCCGCAGCGAGTTATATCTTCAGGATGCGCAGATGTATCCTACCTTTGCCATGACCCCGGGGTTGCAGGAACGGGAGGCCTTGTTATTTAAGGAGGAGATCAAACCGAACCTCAAGCGGCTTGGCCCGGCGGAGGAGCCGCAACAAAAGCAGCTGCACCTGTTTGTGAAGCTGGTGCAGCCCCGCAAAAAAGAAGTTCGCTTTGTGACATTGGCTTTGCCCACGGGATTGCCCCGGGTGTATGATCTTGCCGACACTCCTGGCGAGCATCGGCTGATCCGCATGGAGGATATCCTGAGGCATCAACTGGCCACCCTGTTCCCAAGAACCAAGGTGGAACAAACGGCGGTGTTCCGGGTGATCCGTAACCAGGCCTTTTCGATGGAACCATCCGGCCGGCACACGGTTGTGACGGCGGTGCGGGAGATGCTGAAGCGCCGTAGGACGGGGCAGGTACTGCGCCTGGAGGCGGAGGAGCGCATGAGTGAGGAAATGCTGGCGATGCTGATGCTGCGCTTCGAGCTTTCTGACAAGCAACGCTACCGTGTCACGGGCCCGCTGGATTTGAATAAGCTGATGATGAACCTGTACGGGCTTTTGCAGCGCAGCGACCTCAAGTATCCAGCCGTGGAGCCTGTGCCCCTGCCGGAAATAATGGGAACGGGGATTTGGAGACAGGTCTCCGCCAAAGATTACTTGCTGTATCATCCCTATCACAGCTTTGATCCTGTGGTGCATTTTGTGGAACAGGCCGCCAAGGACCCAGCGGTAAGAACCATCAAGCAAACCCTATACCGAGTCAGCAGCAACAGCCCCATCGTACAGGCCCTGGCTGTCGCGGCGGAAAACGGGAAGGAAGTGGTGCTTCTGCTGGAGGCCTACGCGCGCTTTGATGAGGCCAACAACCTCTTTTGGGGGGAACGCTTGGAAAAAGCCGGCTGCAAGGTGTTGTATGGGGTGCCAGGGCTTAAAACCCATAGCAAAATCACCTTGGTGGAGCGGCAGGAGCGGGGCAAGATCAAGCGGTATTTGCATCTGGGTACCGGCAACTATCATGAAATCACGGCCAGGCTCTATACGGATTTTGGCCTGTTGACCGCAAACGCTGCTCTGGGGCAGGATGCCCATGCGTTTTTTGTGGAGCTGGAGGGGGGCGCCTCCCAGCCCATGCAGGAGCTGGTGAAAGCACCTGAGGAGATCAAGTCCACGCTGTTGCATCTGATTGAGCAAGAGAAGGAAAACGCCGTAGCTGGAAAACCCAGCGGCATTTTGGCCAAGATGAACTCCCTAGCGGATGAAACGGTCATCGCGGCGCTGTATAGCGCCAGCAACGCGGGGGTTCCCATCCGGCTGATGGTGCGGGGCATCTGCTGCCTGCTGGCCGGGATGGATGGGCTCAGCCAGAACATTGAGGTTCGCTCTATTGTGGGTCGCCATTTGGAGCATGCGCGGGCGTTTTGGTTTGCGGGTGGTGGAAGGAGCCAGGTGTATCTTTCGTCGGCGGACTGGATGGTTCGCAACCTGCAAAAGCGGGTGGAGCTGATGTTCCCCGTCCGGGATGAGGCTTGTAAGCAGTCGGTGGAAAATGTGCTGCGCCTGCAATGGGGCGACAATGAAAAGGCCTGGCGGCAAAAGTCCGACGGAAACTACGAACGCATAAACAGCAATGGCCAAGAGCGAATCAATGCCCAGGAGGAACTGCTGCATCATTTGGAAGATGTGTTCTGCGGGAATCATGGGGCAATCGAGCAAAACATCTGGAGCGACGCGCGGTAGTTGCGACGCGGGAAAGGTGGGTATCTATGGGAGGGACCGATGTAAAGGCCATGGTGCGCGAAGACCGGGAAGCGGTGATGGCACGGGACCCAGCCGCCACAAGCATGATGGAAGTGCGGCTCTGTTATCCCGGCCTGGCGGCGCTGAAGGCCCATCGTAAGGCGCATAGGCTCTATCAAAAGGGTCATATTTTGCTTGCCAGGCTGCTGAGCCAGCGGGCGCGCCATCAAACGGGTATTGAAATCCACCCAGGCGCACAGATTGGCCGTCGGGTGTTTATCGACCATGGGGATGGCGTGGTGATCGGCGAGACCGCCATCGTAGGCGACGACGTGACCATTTATCAGGGGGTCACCTTGGGCGGCACAGGCAAGGATACGGGCAAGCGTCATCCCACCATTGGCAGCGGCTGTACCATTGGGGCAGGGGCCAAAGTATTGGGCCCCATTACCATTGGGGACAACTGCAAGGTGGGGGCGGGGGCCATCGTTTTGAAGGACGTACCCGATAACTGTACCGTGGTGGGAAACCCGGGCCGTATTGTGAAAAAGGAAAAGGTGCAGCCCAAAGGCGAGGCGGATTTGGATCAGGTGAACCTGCCTGACCCCATGCTGGAGCGGATGGAGGCTCTGGTGCGGCGGCTCACCACTTTGGAGAAGTGCCTGGCGACCCACGCGCAACGGTTGGGCTGTGAGGATTGCCCGGACAAGGAGCAAGGCATGCCCTGTCAAGCGGGGAATACGGAGCAAGCTGTGTCAATGGACATGTAAGCGGATTGCAAAAGATCAAAGGAGGAACCTCCGTGGAGATATTCAACAGCATGACCCGCCAAAAGGAGCCCCTGAAGCCCATACAAGAGGGCAAGGTGGGCATCTATGCCTGTGGGCCGACGGTATACAACTACTTTCATATCGGCAATGCCCGGCCTTTTATCGTTTTTGACGTGCTGCGGCGCTATCTGGAGCATCGGGGATATCAGGTGACCTTTGTGCAGAATTTCACCGATATTGACGACAAGATGATCAAGCGGGCGAGGGAAGAGGGCGCCACCGTGGACGAGATCGCCCAGCGGTTTATACAGGAATATTTCGTGGACGCCAAGGCCCTGGGGATCCGTCCGGCCACGGTGCATCCCCGGGCCACGGAACATATCCCGCAGATCATCGCCATGATCCGCAAGCTGATGGATAAAGGCCTGGCCTATGAAAACAATGGGGATGTATACTATCGTGTCAAAGCCTTTCCCCCATACGGCTGCCTCTGCGGGCAAAACCTGGAGGAGCTGGAGTCCGGCGCGAGAGTCTCAGTGGATGAGCAAAAGGAGAATCCGCTGGACTTTGCCTTATGGAAAGCCCAAAAGCCAGGGGAACCCGCCTGGGATAGCCCCTGGGGTATGGGCCGTCCGGGCTGGCATATTGAGTGCTCCGCCATGTCCACCACGTATTTGGGCGATCATTTCGATATCCATTGCGGCGGGAAGGATCTGCTTTTTCCCCATCATGAAAACGAGATCGCGCAGACCAGTGGCGCCACGGGCCAACCTTATGTGAACTACTGGATGCACAACGGATTCATCAACATTGATAATGAAAAGATGAGCAAGTCCAAGGGCAATTTTTTCATGGTGCGGGACATTGCAAAGGAATATGACATGGAAGCGGTGCGCATGTTCATGCTCTCCGCCCATTACCGCAGCCCTGTGAATTTCAGCCGGGAGATGATTGAGCAAGCAGCCAGCAGCTTGGAGCGGCTGTACATTGCCCGGGATCAGCTGGCTTTCCTGCTGGCGTCGGCGCAGGATCGGGAGCCCAACGAAACGGAGGCCGCGTTCATGGCGGGCTGCGACCAGGCTGTGGAACAATTTCACCAGGCCATGGATGACGATCTGAACACTGCGGATGCGCTGAGCGTGATTTTTGAGTTGGTGCGCGAGATCCACAAGCTGCCCCAAGGTGGCGCCAGCCAAAAAGCCATTGCTTACGGACAGAAAACGCTAGCTGGTTTGACCGAGGTGTTGGGCCTGCTGGCAAAGCAGGAGGACGCCACCAGCCCCGAGGTGCAGGCCATGGTGGAGGAACGGGCGCGAGCCCGCAGGGACAAAGACTGGAAGCGCAGCGATGAGCTGCGGGACGCCATCAAAGCGGCAGGGTACATCCTGGAGGACACCCCTGCCGGGCAAAAGGTACGTAAGGGCGTGTGAGCATGAGGAGAGACCGTTCCGATGCCGGGTGGAGGTGGCTTTGCGCCGTCTTGGCCTGCGCGCTATTGGTTTGGACAGGCTTGCATGTGGAGTGGAGGTCCAAGGGTCAGGCGGCCCGCATGGATACGCCCGCCAAGACCCATGCCATGCGGCGCGTGCCGTCTGCGCTTCCTGTGGTGCAAACGGCCGGCCAGGGGAAGATGGCTGTCAATACCGCCACTCTGGAGGAATTGCAGGCTTTGCCAGGGGTGGGGCCAGCCATGGCGCAGGCCATCATCGCTGAGCGGGAGACCAACGGGCCCTTTGGCTTCCCGGAGGATCTGCTCAATGTGAAGGGCATCGGCCCTAAGAAGCTGGACGGGCTCATGAGTCACATCACGCTGGAATAAGCGCGGACGGAGGCAACCATGCAGAACACGGTATTGTTTTTGGACACCACCCTTCGGGATGGGGAACAGACCCCGGGGGTGAGCTTTCACCTGAACGAAAAGGTCGAGCTGGCCCTTGGTTTAGAGGCTCTTGGAGTGGATATCATTGAGGCCGGTTTTGCCGGCGCCAGCCCTGGGGATTTTGAGGCCATCCGCGCGGTGAGCAAGGCTTTGACCAGCAGCAAAGGCTGTTCCCTGGCCCGCTGCGTGGAAAGCGATATTCGGGCTGCCGCGGAAGCGCTGAAACATGCAAAGCAAAGCCGCATCCATGTGTTTATTGCCACCAGCCCCCTGCACCGCCGGCACAAGCTAAATATGGATCGGCCTCAGGTGTTGCAGGCCGCCATTCGTGGCGTTGCGCTGGCCCGCTCCCTGTGCGAGGATGTGGAGTTCAGCTGCGAGGATGCCAGCCGAACCGAACTGGACTTTCTCTATGAGATTTGTGGTGCCGCCATCCAGGCTGGAGCCACCACCATCAACCTTCCAGACACCGTTGGGTACGCTACCGTGGCGGAGTATGGCAGGCTGATTGCCGATGTACAGGCCCACATCCTCGGCATGGATCAGGCCATCCTGTCGGTGCATTGCCATAACGACTTGGGCCTGGCCACCGCAGCCACCCTGGAGGGCATCCGCATGGGGGCTCGGCAGGTGGAGTGTACCTTGAGTGGCCTGGGGGAACGGGCGGGCAATGCCGCTCTGGAAGAAATCGTGATGGGGCTTCGCACTCGAAAGGATTTTTACGGCATGCAGGACCATATCCAGACCCGGGAAATCTACCGGGTTAGCAGGCTTGCGGCAAGCATGGCCGGGGTAGAGATTCCGCCTAATAAGGCGGTGGTGGGTGCCAATGCTTTTGTGCACCAGAGCGGTATCCACCAGCACGGGGTGCTGAAGGATCGGGCCACCTATGAGGTGATGAAGCCGGAGGATCTGGGGATTCCGCAAGGGGGCGTGGTGCTGGGCAAGCTCAGCGGGCGGCATGCCCTGGCGGAGCATGCCCAGGAGTTGGGCTTTACCCTGACGGAGCAGGAACTGAGCCAGGCCTTTGTGAAGTTCAAAGAACTGGCCGACCGCAAGAAGGATCTTACCGACAGGGACGTAATGGCCTTGCTCCGCGAGCAGATGCATGCTGCCAAGGGGTGCTTTCAGATGCATTCCTTTCAAATTTTTAGCGGCAACCGCATGACCAGCACCGCCACTGTGAGCCTGCAAAAGGAAAGCGATATCATCACCCGGGCGGACTGTGGGGATGGCCCGGTGGAGGCCTGTTTCCATGCGGTGGACCAAATCACAGGTCTCAAGTGTAAGCTGGAGAGCTATCAGCTTCGGGCCGTGACCGAGGGCGAGGATGCTTTGGGCGAGGTCACCGTGCGGGTGCGTAACGGGGCGTTGGTGATGCTGGGCAAAGGCGTTTCCACAGACATCATCGAGTCCAGTTGCCTAGCGTATATCAATGCTGTGAACCGCATTTTGGAGGCGCAGCGAGAACAGGAAATCGCCGACAGGCAGGCTTGAACTCGCAGTGGATACAGGAGGAACAGGGATGTACAAGCGCTTTTGGAAACGAATCGTGGACGTGGTTTTATCGCTGATAAGCCTGCTCATATGTTGCCCGCTGTTCCTGCTGGTGGCCATTGCCGTGAAGATGGGATCCCCTGGGCCAGTGTTTTTTCGTCAAAAGCGGGTGGGTAAGGATAAAAAGCAATTTATGATCTGGAAGTTTCGTACCATGCGTCTGGAGACGCCTAAGGATGTACCCACCCATGAACTGAAGGACGCCCGCAGGTACATTACCCCGGTGGGACGGTTTCTACGTAAAACCAGCATTGATGAGCTTCCGCAGCTATTGAACATTCTGCTGGGGCAAATGTCTTTGATCGGCCCCCGCCCGGCGCTGTGGACGCAGGACGACCTGGTGGCGTACCGGGATCAATATGGCGCCAACGGGGTGTTGCCGGGGCTGAGCGGGTGGGCGCAGGTGAACGGGCGGGATGAGCTGTCCCTGGAAAAGAAGGCCCTTCGGGATGGAGAATACGCGCAAAACATCAGCTTTTTGCTGGATTTGAAGTGCTTCTTGTTGACCCTTGTGAAGGTATTCAATCGAGAGGGCATCGCCGAGGGCAAGGAGGGCAAGCACTATGCCGCCCACCGCATGGAGGTGGAACGATGAAAAAAGTGCTCATTACAGGCGCGGGCAGTTATATCGGCACCCAGGCGGCCGCCCATTTGGATGGAACGCCGGCCCAATTTGCCACCCAGACCCTGGATGTGCAGGGGGCTGATTGGAAACAAGCTGATTTCACAAGCTTTAACGCGGTGCTGCATGTGGCGGGCATCGCGCATCAGCGGGAGACGGAGGCCAATGCGGGGCTCTATTATGCCATCAACCGAGATTTGGCCCTGGACGTGGCGGAAAAGACCAAGGCCGCCGGGGTGGAACAATTTGTGTTGCTCAGCTCCATGAGCGTTTATGGCCTTACCTGTGGGCACATCACGGCGGACACGGAGCCGGCCCCGTGCACCCACTACGGCAAAAGCAAGCTGCAGGCGGAGCGAGCCATCGTTGCCCTGGCCAGCGATTCTTTTCACGTGGCCATCCTGCGGCCTCCCATGGTGTATGGAAAGGGGTGCCGGGGCAACTACCCACGGCTTTCCGGCTTGATTCAAAAGCTGCCTGTCTTTCCCAAAGTGCGCAATGAGCGCAGCATGCTGTATATCGGCTGCCTTTGCGCGTTTTTAGCGCGGCTGCTGGCCAGCGGCCAAGGCGGGCTGTTCTTCCCGCAAAACAGAGAGTATGTCAGCACGGACGAGCTTGCGCGGCAAATCGCGCTGGCGCACGGCAAAAAGCTGTGGCAGCCCGCAGGATTTGGAGGGCTCATTCGTCGGTTGTCCGCTCATGTGGGGGACTTTGGCAAACTTTTCGGCTCCCTTACCTACGATCAGGCCCTGAGCGCGGCCTTTGCGGATGAGGCCCAGCCTTCCTTTGCGCAGACCATCCTGGCAACGGAGGCGCGGCCATGAGCAAGAAAGTGTTGTTTGTCGCCACGGTATTGCGGGGCCACATCTTGGTGTTTCACCTTCCATACATGCAGTGGTTTCAGCAGCAGGGCTATGAGGTGCATCTGTGCGCCCGCAACGACACGGAGAAAGTCGGCGTTGTGGTCCCCTTCTGTGACCGCTATGTGGACATGCCCTTTGCGCGCTCGCCGCTGTCAACGGGTAACCTGCGGGTTTACAAGCAGCTTAAACAAATGATCGATACGGAGGAATATGCGCTGATCCATTGCCATACCCCGGTGGGGGGCATGATGGGTCGGCTTTGCGCAAGGTCAGCCCGCAGGAAGGGAACCCGGGTTGTGTACACCGCCCATGGGTTTCATTTTTTCACCGGCGCTCCGCTGACCAACTGGTTGCTGTATTATCCTGCAGAACGGTGGCTTGCCAGGTATACGGATTTGCTGATTATCATCAACCAGGAGGACTACCGTAGGGCGCGTAGGTTTAAGGCGGGACATGTGGAGCTAGTCCACGGCGTAGGCATCGACTTCGAACGTTTTGAGGCCCTGGTGGACATTGCCGCGATACGGGCGGAATTAGGCGTTCCTCAAGAGGCCTCCTTGGTGGTGACTGTAGGGGAGCATATTCCCCGTAAAAATCATGAGACGGTGCTGCGGGCCATGGCGTTGCTAGACAATGCATGGCTGCTGTTTTGCGGCGTTGGGGAGCTGACCCAGCCACTGGAAGCCCTGGCCAGAGAGCTTGGTAGACAAGAAAGGGTTCTTTTCCTTGGGTTTCGAACCGACGTGCCGGCGTTGCTAAAAGCCTCGGATGTGTTCTTCTTCCCCTCTTTTCAAGAGGGCTTGCCGGTATCGTTGATGGAAGCCATGGCCGCGGGGTTGCCCTGCGTGGTCTCCCAGGTGCGGGGCAATGCGGATTTGATCGCCCAGGGACAGGGGGGCATGCTACGGGCGCCCTTGGACGCCAGGGGCTTTGCGGAGGATATCACCAGGATGCTGTTGGAACCTGCCATGCGCCAGGCCATGGGCCAGCGCAATCGGGAGGAGATCCGGGCTTATGGTCTGGCCCAAGTGCGGGAGCATATGGCGGCTCTCTACCGGGAGCAGTTGACGGAGGGGGCGGAAAAGTCGTGAAGAGCATTTTGTTTGTGATGAAATATCCACTGCATCGACGGCACAATTTGAAGGCCAAGTTTGATGGGCAAATGGCCGCCATGAAAGCCTTGGGCTATGAGGTGTATGGCATCGGCTGGGATGAGCAGGGCATGTGGCTGCTGGGTTCGGATGGCAAGGCTTTGCTGCGCGAAAACCTTTGGGCTAAGCTGCCCGGATATGACCATACGCTTATTTTTGTTGATTTGATGGCGGCAGTGAAGGAAGTGCTCAAACGCCGGAAGATCGATCTGCTGTATCTGCGCTACATGCCTACCTTTGGCAACGCGGTGGGGGCTATGAGGGCAGTGAAAGACCAGGGCGGTAAGCTTGTGTTGGAATATCCCACCTACCCCAAAGCGCCCGAAAACAATCGTACCTGGTGGCGCAGGCTGGTCTTTGCCTATACGGACCGGGTACTAAACCGTATTAACCCCATGGTGGACTTGTATACCGCCATTGGTGAGCCCTGCGGGGGGAGCATTGACGGCAGGCCCGCCATGAACATTAGCAATGGTGTGGATGGGACCCGATTTCGACTGCACAGGCCAAACGCTGACGACCCCGTCATCCATTTGCTGGCGCCGGCCAGTATGTCGGCTTGGCATGGCTATGATCGGATCATCCATTCGTTGGCGGCCTACCGGGGTACGGCGCAGGTGCGGCTGCATATGGTGGGCGGAGATGGAGACGGTTCCCTGGCGGCATGGAAACAGCTGGCCCAAGACTGTGGATTGCAGGAACAGGTGGTTTTTCATGGGCCAATGTACGGAGAGGCGTTGGAAGCTTTGGTGGCCAGGTGCGATGTAGGCGTGAGTAGCCTGGGAATGTACCGCTGGCTATCCCGGGCCATGCCGTTGAAATCCAGAGAGTTTATGGCCCGTGGCTTGCCTTTCCTTTATGCGGTGGATGACCCTTCCATCCCGGACGACCCCCGTTTTTGCCTTCAGTTCGAAAACGATGACAGCCCCATTGATATGGAGGTTGTGGTGGCGTTTGCGCAAAGGAGCAAAAACGATCGCGATGTTGGGGTAGATATGCAAGAGTATGCCCGGCAACATTTATCGTGGGAAAGTACGATGCATTCTGTTTTAGAAAGGGTGCAGCATGGAGCATAACGATACCCTGGTCTTTTTAAGCAATTGTGGTATAGACGCTAAAGGCATGCCAGATGCGTTTATGCTGCAGGAATTGCCGTGGCTGCAAAGCCGTTTTGCAAAGTTGTGGCTGGTCTGCCATGAAGGGGTGGCGGATATCACGGGCTTTTCCGCCTCCGCTGGCGAAAGGTTGAAGGTCTCGGCAGGTCTGTTGGCTACCGTGACGGCGTTGTTTTGCCCATGGCTGACCCGGGAGCTTTGGGATGAATTGAGGCACATGGCGCGTGGCCGCCAGCTTTCTGTGACGCATGCGATCAAGCTGGTTTTGTTTGCCATACGTGGGCGAAAGCTGCACATGTGGTTGGAGAAGCTGCTGAAAAGCAGCGATATCAATCACACCACGTTATATGCCTATTGGATGAGCTATGAAGCCTATGCAGCCGCCTTGAGCAAGAGAAAGCATGAGAACGTCCGTTTGATAGTGCGGGGTCATGCCTACGATATCGATCTTCAGCGGAACCCGGTCAATCCTTACCTGATGAAGCGCTTCATCGCCCGTGAGGCGGATGGCCTGTATCTGATCAGCGAGTATGCAAAAAATCAATATTTGCATTACATGGCAGATCAGGTGTCCGCTGAAAAGCTGAACGTGGTGGGCATTGGCTCGGCCGGGAAACCGGTGGAAGGCTGCAAAGCGCCGTTGCTGAAAGAAACGGGCATATTTCACCTGGTCAGTTGCGCCGCAATCGTGGAGATCAAGCAGCTGCCCTTGTTGATCGATGCGTTGGCCCTATGGGAGGGGCCGCCGCTTCGGTGGCTGCACATGGGCGGCGGCCCACAAGAGGCGAAGGTGCGGGCCTATGCCCAGCAAAGGCTGGGCACCTCAACCAGGGTGACCTATGAGATCACGGGAAGCATCCCAAACGAGAAGGTACAAGCGACCTATGAAAGCCAAGCCTTTGATGCATTCATCAACACCAGCCGCCTGGAGGGGGTGCCGGTGTCCATCATGGAAGCGATGCGTTTTGGCATTCCTGTGATTGGTCCTCGGGGAGGAGGCATCCCCGAACTGGTAGATGATACGGTGGGCATGCTCTATGAGCCTGAGCAGGGGGTGGCAGGGGTTTTGCAAGCATTGCGGGCTTTTGTGGCATTGCCTACAGAGCGAGTGCAGGCTTTGCGCAACGCGGCGCAGGCTTGCTGGAATGCTACCTGTCGTAGCCAGGTGCTGCTGCCTCTCCTTTTTCCGCCTGAGCTGTGCGCGCAAGGAGGAGAACACCTCCATGACTAAACCATTGAAGATTTTGGTGGTGAGCTATTGTTTTGCGCCGCAAAACACCATCGGGGCAATCCGTCCCACCAAGCTGGCCAAATACTGGACGCGTATGGGGCATGAGGTCACGGTGCTGTGCGGCCCGGGTAGCGGCCAGAGGCAGGATCCTACGTTGGTACGCGATCTGAAAGAATTGCCTCATGTCCATGTGGTGTGGGAATGGAACCCCATCCGGGCCTATGGCCAGCGAAAAAGAGACGTTGGGGTTGGCCAAGCGCCTGGGGCGGTGCCCTCCGCAAGCGTGTCTGCGGAGCCGCGCAGAGCCTTCGGCGGGTTTCGCCGCCGCATCCTCAATGCGGTGTATCTAGCGCTTTGCTATGGGGCAGACCGCAGCTTTGCCCGTCGGGGATGGCGTGCACTACGGCAAATGGGGCAACGCTTCGATGTGGTGCTGTCCAGCTATGGTCCTCTTAGTTCCCATCAAATCGCGGAGAAGGTAAAAGCTAACGGGCTTGCCGAGAGATGGATCGCGGATTTTAGGGATGAGGTTCAAATGCCCGTCGCCTGGCTGCGTGGAGCGAAAAAGCGATACATCCGGAAGGTGCGGGCTTGGGCGGATGGAATCTGCGCGGGTTCACAAGGCCTGCTGGACACCATGAAACTGGCGGATGTAGGGTGGATGATCCCCAATGGTTTTGATGTGGAGGACATCCAGGATCTGCCCGCTTTGGCGATGCCAAAGAGCCGTGCGTTTTTGCGATTTGCGTATTGTGGGCAGATCTATCGGGGGAAACAGGACATGACCCCATTTTTTGAAGCGCTGCAATCGTTGGTCAAGGGGGGGACCGTTGCTACGAAGGACATACAGGTGTTGTATGCCGGTGGTGAAGGCGATGTGTTTACAGCTCAGGCGAAAGCCGCAGGAATGGGCGAAGTGGTAGTTGATTTGGGCAGGCTGAACCGGGGACAAGCCCTGGCGCTGCAACAGCAGGTGGATATGCTGCTGATGGCCGCCTGGAACACGAAAGAGCGGGTTGGGGTATTGACAGGCAAGCTGCTGGAATACATGATGATGGCAAAGCCTGTGGTCTGCTGCGTGAGCGGCGAAATTCCAAATAGCGCAGCCGGGCAGGTCATCCGTGAAACCGGTTTGGGCTATTGCTGGGAAGAGGCCGATGCCAAGGCCGCCGACCAAGGATTGCTGGATTATCTCAAAATGATGGTCCAGCGCGCCCGCCTGGGCCAGCCCTTGGCCCAGGAGAGAAACGCTGCGCAGATGGAACGGTACGCATATCCTGCAATCGCCAGCGAACTGATCGTGCGGATGGAGGAGGGAATCCCATGAAAATTGTGACGGTTGTAGGCGCAAGGCCGCAGTTTATCAAAGCGGCAGCATTGTCACGGGTGCTGCGCAGGGAGCATCGGGAGGTTTTGGTGCATACGGGGCAGCATTATGATCCCCAAATGTCCAGGGTGTTTTTTGACGAGCTGCAAATTCCTACGCCGGAGTACAATCTGGGCATCGCTGGCGGCACCCATGGGCAGATGACGGCTCGCATGCTGATGGCCATCGAGGAAGTGCTGCAGAAGGAACAGCCCGATGCGTTGCTGGTCTACGGGGATACCAACTCCACGCTGGCGGCGGCGCTGGCGGCGGTAAAACTGAATATTCCCGTCCTTCATGTGGAGGCCGGCAACCGACTGGGCAACCTGCAAAACCCGGAGGAAGTGAACCGCATTGTAACGGATCATGTGGCTACGATACGGTTTGCATGTACGCCCAGCTCCGTGGAGAATTTGCGAAAAGAAAACCTGGGAGATCAAACATATTTTGTGGGCGATCCAATGTATGATGCGTTTTTGCGCTACCAGGGGGCGCAGAAGAGCCGAGAGGTTGAGTCATTGCCAGGCCTGCGGGGAGAGCCTACAGATGTCCCGAAGCGATTTGTCTACCTCACCTGCCACAGGGAGGAAAATACCCGGACGGATGAGGCCATGACCGAGATTCTCTGTGCCATGGAGGGCCTATCAACGCCTACCCTGTGCCCGGTTCACCCCCGAAACAAGGAACGGGCGTTGCGTCTATATGATGGGCTGGGGCTCAACAAGGTGCGGTTGCTGGAACCCGTGGGGTATCTGGATAGCCTTTGGCTCTGTGCCAATGCGCAGCGAGTGGTAACGGACTCTGGCGGGGTGCAGCGGGAAGCTTTTTTTGCGAAGATACCCTGTGTGACCATTTTTGATGAACCCATTTGGCCGGAAACGCTGGTGGGTCATTGCAACCAGTTGGCCAGGCCTGATAGGCAGGAAATTTTGGCAAAACTTGCGGTAACACCTGTGTGGCCCGAGGACGCGCAGCCGTTTGGCGATGGCCATGCCTGTGAGAAAATTTGTGATGTGTTGCGCGATGTGGCGTTGTAGCGAAGGGGATGGGAGGCGTGAGGTTGCAACCCGCCATTTTGCCGACGGCAATTTATCGATTTACCATAGCACTTGACTAAAGCGTCCATCCGTGCTATACTGCAGCGGTTAAGCAGGTGAAAGGATGGGATGAGCATGCAAGCAGAGGTGTTCAGTGCGCAGGAGAAGCTGGTGTTTGCCCTTCGCGCTTTGTATGAGAGCTTTGGGTACGCCCGCTTTCCCATGCGAAAATTTGAGGAATACGACCTGTATTTGGAGAACAAGAGCTTTTTGAAAACGGAAAGCGTGCTGGCCTTTACCAACGCAAATGGCAAACTCATGGCGCTCAAACCGGATGTGACGCTGTCCATTGTGAAGCATGCCCGCCGCGATGGCCAGAGCGTGGAAAAGCTATACTATAAAGAGAGCGTCTACCGGGTTTCCCAGACGAACCAGGAGTTCGCCGCGATCGAGCAAATGGGTGTGGAATACCTGGGGGATGTAGACCTGTATGGCGCCAGCGAGATGGTGCGTTTGGCGGTGGAAAGCCTGCGCGCCGTGGGGGTAGAATTTGTGCTGGAGCTCAGTCATATGGGCTTTGTAGGCGGTTTGATGGAAACGCTGCGCATCGACAATGAGCAAAAGGAAAAGCTGTTTTCGCTAATCCGCCAAAAGAACGGTCACGAGCTTCGCAAGGCCCTAGAGGAACTCAAAGTGCCTGGGCGGGACACGGAGCGGCTGATCGCGGCGGTGAGCTTGTCCGCGCCGCTGAAAGAGGGGCTCCAACAGGCGGAAAAGCTGGCCATTGGCCAGGAGATGGACCGGGCTGTGCAGGACCTGCGGGCGCTGCATGACGCCCTTGAACCCTTGGGCTTCTGCGAAGAGCTCCGGCTGGACGGCTCAATCCTGCATGATTTGGACTATTATAACCGGCTGGTGTTTCAGGGGTATGTGAAGGGCGTGCCACGGGCGGTGCTCTCCGGCGGCCAGTATGACCCGCTGATGCGTAAATTTGGCAAGGCAGGGGGTGGGATCGGCTTTGCGCTGTACCTGGATGAAGTGACGCGCTTGCTGGCCGAATTCGCATCCTTTGATGTGGATGTGCTGGCCCAGTATCAGGAGGGAAACCCAGCGGCTCAGGTGATGCTGGCGGTGGATGCGCTGCGGCGGCAGGGCTTGCGAGTGATGGCGGTGAAAGCGCCGCCCAAGGGTATCCGGGCGAAGGAGACCCGCCGCTTTCAAAATGGCAGCTTTGGGGAGGTGGAGTGAATGCTAAACATCGCTTTGCCCAAAGGCCGCTTGGGCGATAAGGTATATAAGCTTTTCTGCGATGCTGGTTATTCCTGCGCCGCCATGGAACAGGAGGATCGCCGACTGGTAATCAGCGATCCCGGCGGAGAGTTCAACTACCTGCTGGTGAAGCCCGCGGACGTGGCCATTTATGTGGAGCATGGCGCGGCGGATGTAGGCGTGGTGGGCAAGGACATCTTGCTGGAGGATGGCAACGATGTGTATGAACTGCTGGATCTGAACCTGGGTAAATGCTACATGGCGGAGGCCGCCAAGGAAGGGTTTCGGGAGGACTTACAGCGGCCCCTGCGGGTGGCGACCAAATACCCGGCCATTGCCAAGCGGTTTTATGCTGGGGAGGGCAGGGAGATCGAAGTGATTAAGCTGAACGGCTCTATCGAGTTAGCTCCGCTACTGGGCCTATCCGATGTCATCGTAGACATCGTGGAGACCGGCGCCACCCTGCGCCAAAATCAGCTGGAGGTCACGCGGGAGGTTGTGCCCATCAGTGCCCGGCTGATTGTAAACAAGGCGTCCATGAAGTTTAACGCAGAAGCCATTGAGGCGCTGGTGAAGGCTGTCGTGCAGGGTTTATCCTTGGGGAACAAAAAGAAGGAGCAAGATCCATGATCGCAATCATCCCATACCAGGGCCAGCCTGTGGCGCAGCTCTTAAACCGTGCCCAGGAAGAAAAGAAGGATGTCAGCGCTGCCGTTGCCGAGATTTTGGCACAGGTGCAGGCCCGGGGCGATGAGGCGCTGCTGGAGTATTGCGAGAAGTTTGACGGCGCAAGGCTGCGGCGGCTGTTGGTTACCCCTGAGGAAATCGATCGGGCTTATGCCTCGGTGGATAAGGCGCTGCTTGCCACCATGGAGGTGGCGGCAGTGAACATTCAGCGGTTTCACGCGCAACAAAAGCGCACGGGATTCATGGATGCCAAAGAGGCGGGTGTGGTGGTGGGCCAGCGGGTGCTGCCCCTGGAGAAAGTGGGCTTGTACGTGCCTGGGGGCACGGCCCGTTACCCCAGCTCTGTGCTGATGAATGCCGTTCCCGCCAAGCTGGCCGGGGTTAAAACCTTGGTGATGACCACCCCGCCGGATCAGGAGGGCAACGTGCCGGCGGTGATCCTGGCGGCGGCGAAGATCGCCGGCGTAGAAATCGTGGTGAAGCTGGGCGGGGCACAGGCGGTTGCCGCCCTGGCCTATGGCACGCAGAGCGTGCCACGTGTGGATAAAGTGGTGGGACCAGGCAATCTGTATGTGGCTACAGCCAAGCAGCTTTGCTATGCCCAGGGGCTGATCGATATCGATATGATAGCCGGTCCCAGTGAGATTTTGGTGATCGCCGATGGCGCCAGCAACCCTGTCCATGTGGCGGCGGATCTGCTAAGCCAAGCGGAGCATGACCCGCTGGCCGCCGCTTGGCTGGTGACGGACAGCGGGGACTTGGCAAGGCAGGTGCAGGCTGAATTGGAGCGGCAACTGCCCGGGCTTTCCCGGGAGGCCATTGCCCGGAGAAGCATCGATAGCCTGGGCCGCATCTTGGTGGTGAACGATCTGAAGGAAGCGGTCAGCCTGTCCAACGAGATCGCGCCGGAGCACCTGGAGATCTGCATGGAGGAGCCTTTCGGACTTTTGCCGCTCATCACCAATGCGGGAAGCGTCTTTTTGGGCCGGTATTGCCCGGAGCCTCTAGGCGATTATCTGGCCGGGCCTAATCACACCTTGCCCACCGGCGGCACGGCGCGGTATTCTTCTCCGCTGGGGGTGGACGACTTTTGCAAGCGCTCCAGCTATCTGTATTACACCAAAGAGGCTTTTGAACGCGTGGCGCAGGATGTGTTGCGCTTTGCCACCAGCGAAGGGCTCACCGCCCATGCCGCCGCTGTGGCGGCCAGACTGGAAACGGCGGAGGAACAGGCATGAGCCATTTTTTGTTGCCGCGGCTGGAGAAGCTGGCCCCCTATGTGCCGGGGGAACAGCCCCAGGATCGGGCCTATATCAAGCTGAATACAAACGAGAATCCATACGCGCCTTCCCCCAAGGTGCTGGAAGCCATCCGGCAAAACGCCTCAACCCTGAACCGATACCCGGACCCAACGGCGTTGCGCTTGCGGGCGGCGTTGGCAAAGGAACATGGGATCTGTATGGAGAATGTAATGGTAGGTAACGGCTCGGACGAAGTGCTGGCTTTCGCGTTTATGGCCTATGCCGATGAGGAGCACCCCGCCACCTTTCCCACCGTCAGCTATGGATTTTATAAGATCTTTGCCAAACTGTTTCGGGCGCAGCCCCACATGATTCCCTTGAATGGGGACTTTTCGATCCCTGTGGACAGATTTTGCCACGCGGGTAAGGCCGTGGTGCTGGCCAACCCCAATGCGCCCACGTCGCTGGCCATGCCCTTGGCCGACATCCGGCGGATTGTGGAATCAAATCCCCAGCATCCTGTGCTGGTGGATGAGGCGTATATTGATTTTGGAGGGGAAAGCGCACTGCCGCTGTTGACCCAATATCCCAATCTGCTGATCGTGCGCACTTTTTCCAAGTCCCGTTCCCTGGCGGGAGGGCGACTGGGGTACGCGCTGGCCAGCGAAGCGATGATCCAGGATCTGCAGCGGGTGAAGGACTCCTTTAATCCTTACTCCATCAATACGCTAACCCTGCAAGCGGGCATCGCTGCCCTGGAGGACCCGGCCTATTTTCAGGATTGTGTGGAAAGGATCCGCGTCCAGCGGGATCAAACCGCCCAGGAGTTGCGGGCTTTGGGTTTTGAGGTGCTTCCCTCCGCAACCAATTTTCTGTTTGCAAAACCGCCCAAACTGGGGGGAGAGGCCTACTATCTTCGCTTAAAGGCCCGCGGCGTACTGGTTCGCTATTTTGCAGCGCCCACGCTGGAAGCACATGTCCGCATTTCCATCGGCACGCCGGAGGAGATGGCGGAGCTGGTGAGGATCACCAAGGAACTCGTCAAGGAGGAGACCCCATGAGGAACGCTGCCATCAGCCGCAAAACCACGGAAACCGCAGTGGAGTTGACCCTGGAACTGGACGGGACGGGACAGTATGCAGGACAGCTGGATTGCGGCTTTTTGGATCATATGTTATCATTGATGATCCGCCATGGAAGGCTCAATTTGCAGGTAAGCTGCCAGGGGGACACCCGGGTGGATGACCATCATACCGTGGAGGATGTGGGCATTACCTTGGGGCTGGCTATCAAGGAGGCGCTGGGCGCAAAGCGTGGCATCACCCGCTATGGCAGCCAACTTTTGCCCATGGATGAGGCGCTGTGCATGGTGGCGGTGGATATCAGCGGCCGGGCTTATCTGGGCTTTGATGTGCCCTTGCATGCCCGCAAGGTGGGCAGCTTTGACACGGAGCTGGTGAAGGAGTTCTTTTTGGCGCTGACCAGGGCGGCGGAAATCACGCTGCACATCCGAAAGCTAGCGGGGGAAAACACCCATCACATCATCGAGGGGGTTTTTAAGGGTTTTGGGCGGGCGCTGCGGCAAGCCGTTGCGGTGGAGGAAGCGTTCGCGGACGAAATTCCGTCCACCAAAGGCTCGATAGGAGAAACAAAAAAATGATCGCAGTGGTGGACTATGGCGTTGGCAACCTGTACTCCCTTCTTTGTTCCTTGGCGCGTATTGGCGAGGATGCGCTGGTAACGGGGGAGGAAGAAACCCTGCGAAAAGCGGAGCGGATGATTCTGCCCGGGGTGGGGGCTTTTGGCGAGGCAGCCCAAAAGCTGCGTCTGCGCAAGCTGGACGGGCTGCTGCGGGAATTAGCGGTGAAGGGAAAGCCCCTGATGGGGATTTGCCTGGGGATGCAGTTGCTCTTTCAGCAGAGCCTGGAATATGGAGAGCATTCGGGGCTGGGGCTGATTTCCGGCACGGTGCGGCCCCTCACAAAATTGCTCAAAGAGCCCTTAAAGGTACCCCATATGGGTTGGAACGACCTAACCTTTCATCGGCCGAAAGATTCGCTGCTTCGGGGCGTGCGCCAAGGCGATTATGTATACTTCGTGCACTCCTACCTGGCTACGGACTGCCAGGAGGCGTTGGTGGCATCGACACTTTATGGAGGCGCGGTGATCCCCGCCATCGTTCGCAACGGCAATGTTTGCGGTGCGCAGTTCCACCCTGAAAAGAGTGGGGAAGTTGGGTTGAGGATCCTCAGCGAGTTTGCAAAGGAGGGTGTTGCATGCTGATTTTTCCTGCCATTGATCTTCGCGGAGGCCGCGTGGTGCGGCTTGCCCAAGGGGACTACCAGCGCATGACCGTATACTCCGAGGATCCCATCCAGGTGGCGCAAGGTTTTGTGCGGCTTGGGGCATCCTGTTTGCATCTGGTGGACTTGGATGGCGCCAAGGAAGGCGATCCCAAAAACCGTCGTGTGATTGAAGAGATCGCCAAGTTGCCGCTGCTGACCCAGGTGGGAGGCGGCATCCGTACGGAAGCGGACGTGGAAGCCGTATTGGCCCTGGGCGTGGATCGGGTTATTCTGGGCACGATGGCCGTCACCTATTTCCCCCTGGTGAAAAGGCTGGTGAGGCGCTATGGAGAGCAAATCGCCGTGGGAGTCGATGTGAAGGATGGCATGGTGGCGATCCACGGCTGGCAGGAGATTAGCAAGATCCACGGAGAGCGCTTTTGCAAAAAACTGGCGCATGCAGGTGTGCGCACGGTAATCTACACCGACATTGCCATGGATGGGCAGCTGACAGGTACCAATATGGCCGTTTATGAAAAGTTGACACGCATCAAAGGGCTGCAAATTATCGCCAGCGGCGGCGTTTCCTATGAAAACGAGATCGCCAAGCTGCGGGAAATGGGTGTATACGGTACGATATTGGGCAAAGCGCTGTACACAGGAAAGCTGTCGTTGGTGCGCGCAATGGGCATCGCCAGAGGGGAGCTGAAGCCATGCTGACCAAGCGGATCATTCCTTGCCTGGACGTGAAGAATGGTCGCGTGGTGAAGGGTGTACGCTTTGAGGGGCTGCGGGATATCGACGATCCTGTGGCTCTGGCCCGGTTTTATAACGATTCTGGCGCGGACGAGCTGGTCTTTTACGATATCACTGCCAGCGCCGAGGGTCGGCCCCTGTTTGCGGAAACGCTGAAAGCGGTAGCGGCGGAGGTGTTTATCCCCCTGACGGTGGGGGGGAGCATCAATGCCTTGGGGGATTTTGACCGAGTGCTCAAATGCGGCGCGGACAAGGTGAGTGTCAACAGCGGCGCCATAGCGCACCCACAGTTGATTGCCGAGGCCGCCAAACGGTATGGCAACCAGTGCGTCGTGCTCAGCATGGACGTAAAGCGGGTGGGGAATGCTTTCCATGTGGTAACCATGGGGGGCAGGCATGATACGGGCCTGGATGCGGTGCAATGGGCCCGGCAGGGCGAGGACAGAGGCGCGGGCGAGCTGGTGATTAACTCCATTGACACCGACGGCGTGCGCAAGGGTTTTGATCTGGAGTTGCTGGAGAGGATCGGTCAGGCTGTAAGCCTGCCCATTGTGGCCTCCGGTGGGGCGGGCTGCAAGGAAGACTTTTTGGCGTTGTTCCAGCTACCCTGCGTGGACGCAGGGCTGGCGGCTTCCATTTTCCACTCCCGGGAAGTGGATATCCGGCAGTTAAAACAATATTTGCAGAAAAATGGCGTGCAGATGCGCCTGGTGGAGGAATAAGCGTGCAGTGGAGTATGGATGAGTGGATGCAAAAGCTAAAGTTTGATGAAAATGGGCTGATCCCGGCCATTGTGCAAGACTATGTGACCCATGAGGTGCTCACATTGGCCTATATGAACAAGGAGAGTCTGCGCATTACCTTTGAGGAAAAGCGCACCTGCTTTTACAGCCGCAGCCAAAAGTGCCTGTGGCGTAAAGGGGAGACCAGCGGTAATACCCAGCAGCTGATGGCGGTTTCGGCGGATTGCGACGGGGACGCCCTGGTGGTGCAGGTGAAGAAGGCGGGGCCTGCCTGTCATACCGGGGAGGAAAGCTGCTTTTATAACGATTTGTATGAGTCCGATGAGGAAAAGCCCTTTTCACTGAAGGGGCTGATGAACATCATTCAGGACCGGAAGACCAACCCCAAAGAAGGCAGCTACACCACCTATCTGTTTGTAAAAGGGCAGGAAAAGATCCTCAAAAAGGTGGGAGAGGAATGCGCCGAGGTGTTGATTGCCGGCGCTAAGAATGATAAAGCGGAGACCATTTATGAAATCGGCGATCTGACCTATCATGTCATGGCGCTGATGGCCCAGATGGGGATCACGCTGGAGGAAGTGGGCAGGGAGCTAGCCCGGCGGCATGTGATCGATCATAAGGTCAAGCAGGAGCGCATGAAGTGAAGTTTCGATCCAACGCCCATACACACACCCATTACTGTGATGGGAAAAGCACACCGAGGGAAATGCTGGCCGCAGCGAGGCGGCTGGGATTCGTGAGCCTGGGTTTTTCAGGCCATGCGGACCAAGGCTTTGACGGTGCGTATTCCATGGGGGATGGCAGGCAGAATGCCTACGAAAAGGAACTCCGTCGCCTGGCGGAGGAGCTTTTGGCTGCCGGGGAAAACCTTCGCCTATGGGTGGGGCTGGAGCAGGATGGCATGGTACCCCAAGCGAAAAAGGAGGAAAACAAAGAGCAGTTTGACTATATCCTGGGTTCCACCCATTATCTGGAAAAGGATTTTCAGGGCCAGGCAGTGGCGGTGGACGGGGATTTTGTGGCGTTGAAGGCTTATGTGGCGCAGGTACTGCGCGGGGACTGGATGGCCATGGCCCAGGCCTATTTTGATGCCCATGTGGCCATGCTGCTGGCGGACAGGCCGGCGATCATCGGTCATTTTGACCTGGTACGCAAGGCCGCCGTGGTGGGCGGGCTTTTTGATGCAAAGGCGCCCGCTTACCGCCGTATCGCTCTGCCAGCCTTGGAAAGAGCTCTTGCTTCAGGCGGCGTGCTGGAGGTGAACACCGGGGGTATGGCACGGGGAGATATGCAGGAACCCTACCCATCCATGGAACTGCTGGGCGCTTGGCGGGAGATGGGCGGTAAGGTGACCGTGACCTCGGATTGCCATGACGCGGCATGGCTGGGCTATGGCCTGGATGATATGCTGCCGGTGCTGAAAAACCTGGGATATCGAAGCGTAGAGCGCATGGGCATAGGGGATGTGCTGTGGGAAACAGTGGAGGTATAAAAGCACGGGGCTGAAAGGGGAGAACCTTGCAGTCACCTGGTGCTGTGGCATGAAACGTTGACAGAGAATGCGAATGTGCTATAATCAATGCAGAAGTGATTGAAAAAAAGAAGTGCTTATATGGGGGGTACGAAAGATGTATGGAATCCGAAAGCTTCTCAAGTTTTTGTTGATCGTCGTGCTGGTGGTGATCGTTGCGGCGGTGGGATTGATTGGTTATTTGAGTTTGACCGAATATAAGCCCCAGGATATTGAAGGCCTGCAGCTGGACTTGGCTGCCCGCCAGGATGTGCCGGCCCTGGGCAGCAAGTACACCATGCTCAGCTGGAATGTAGGCTATGCTTGCTTGGGGCGGGATCAGGATTTTTTTATGGACGGCGGCGCCATGGTGCGGCCGGAGGATCGGGCCACCGTGGAGGAAAACCTGACGGGCATCTTGGGTTCGCTGTCCCAGCAAAAAGCGGATGTGTACCTTCTACAGGAAGTGGATTTGAACGCCTACCGGAGCCATTACGTGAATGAGGTAGAGTTTTTGAAGCACGGGCTTTCCATGACGACGGCCTTTGCTTACAACTTCAACTGTGACTTTGTGCCGATTCCCATACCGCCTATTGGCAAGGTGGAAAGCGGCTTGATGACCCTGACAAACCTGAAGGTCAGCCAGGCCACCCGGGAAAGCCTGCACGTGCCTTTTGCCTGGCCTGTGCGGGTTGCCAACATGAAGCGCTGTTTGCTGGTGGAACGCATGCCCATCCAGGATAGTGACAAAGAACTGATCATCATCAACTTGCACATGGATGCCTATGACGACGGCATCGGCAAGCGCATTCAGGCGGAGCAGACCATTGAGATCATGGAGCAGGAATATCGCAACGGGAATTATGTGATTGCCGGCGGTGACTTTAACCAAACCTTCCCAGGCGCGGAGTATCCGGAACTTTATCCGGAGCTTTGGCAGCCGGGCTTGCTTAGCCAGGATATGCTGCCCAGCGGCTTTTC
>JAVBSI010000019.1:0-18822 GCA_031556815.1 Eubacteriales bacterium
TCATGGCGGATAGTTAAGATTTGTACTATTCGTTAAAGTATTCTTTAGCGAATAGTACAAATGGAGTATATCCTATCCAATGGCCTTTGTCAAGGGCTTTCCGCCCCATTGGACGCGAAAGAAAAACCCCGTCAACCAACAGATAAACCGTTAGTTGTTGGGGTTTTGTGAGGATTGGCACTACACCAATCTTAGCGTGTTTTCGGTGGCGCTTCGGATTGCGGCGGCATACGGGGGACGGAGGCTTGTGGAGGGCTCTCCTCCCCTGCGTCTTCTTCCCCATTCATCCGTCGGTATTCCTGAATGGCTGCCCTGGCTAGCGCGTCGCAGCGAATATTCAGTGGATCATCCGCATGGCCTTTCACCTTGTGAAAGCGTACCTCGTGCTTTTTGATTTTCATGATTTGCAGTAGCAATTTCCATAGATCAGTGTTTTCAACGGGTTTTTTAGCGCTGGTCATCCATCCATTGGTTTGCCAGTTCCCCAACCAATCCTCTGCGAAGGCATTTACCACATAGCTGGAGTCGGAATAGATGTCCACAGCGCAGGGTTCTTTTAGCGCGCCAAGGGCGCTAATCACCGCAAAAAGCTCCATTCGGTTGTTGGTGGTATTGGGCATATGGCCGGAAAGCTCCTTGATTTTACCCCGAAAATTCAGGATGGCGCCCCAACCGCCAGGGCCAGGATTGCCGCTGCAAGCGCCGTCCGTATAGATTTCCACGGTCTTTTTGGCCTCAGTCATTATGATCCCTCGTCACTATTTTGCATTGGGCTCTCCTGGATCTGCCAGTTGTTTGCTTTTCTCAGCACAGGCTTGCATGGCGTCCATTACGGTTGCTCGCATGCCACCTCTTTCCAGTACACGCAGGGCCTGGATGGTAGTGCCTCCCGGTGAACATACGTCGTCCTTTAATTTTGCGGGATGCTCCCCAGTTTCCAATACCATTTTGGCCGCGCCAAGCACTGCCTGGGCCGCCGCTTGGTAGGCTTCCTGTCGGGGCATACCCAGCGACACCGCGCCATCCCCCATGGCTTCAATGAACTGATATACATAGGCGGGGCTGCTGCCGCTGACAGCGATCACCGCGTCAAACAGCCTTTCCGGGAACACGGCGGTCTTGCCCAGCGTTTGAAACAAACGTTCCGCCCAGGCAAAGCTCTCCGAGTCAAAGGTAGTTTCCTGACACAGGGCCGTATATCCTTCCCCTACCAAAGCGGGGGTGTTGGGCATCACTCGCAACACCTGTACGCCACTATCTGCGCTCAGCGTCCTAACAAGCATGGCCTGTGTCCAAGCCGCGACAATGGAGATGATCCGCTTGCAAGGAGCATCCTGCTGGATTTCTTGGAGCACCTGCGGCATATGAACAGGTTTGACGGCAAGCACCACCGCATCACAGGCTGCTACCAAAGCATGGTTGTTCTGCGCGATTTTGAGGGAATAGGCATCCTGCCATTGCCGGCAACAGGCGGCGTTGACATCAAACAAAATCAAGCTTTCCGCAGGCAGAAAGCCACTTTGTACGATCCCTTTGATGATGGCGCCGGCCATATGGCCGGCGCCAATAAACCCCAGTTTTTGGATGGTCATGCTTGTACATCCACTCCCCTAGGAATGCCGGGCTCCTTAGAATTGGTTCCTACCTTTGCGTTGGCGTCACGCATATGCTCCCGCACGCGAAGGGTGATGCACTTCTTGGGGCATTTTGGCACGCATTGGCCACATCCGGTGCAGGCCGCGCCTACCTCGTGCACCTTTTTGACCTCGCCGGATATGGCCTCAAACTGGCAGACCCGCTTGCACAGACCGCAACCGATGCAATCCTTGCGATCAATCACAGCGATTTTCCGGTTGTCATAATCGCCCCAGATGGCTCCTGTAGGGCAAGTTTCAGCGCACATCATACAGCCTACGCATTTGCTCATATCAAACTGAGGCAGATGGTTCACCATGGTAATCGCGCCAAATTTGCACTGATCCGCACAGATCTCACAGCCCACGCAGCCGATTTTGCAGTTATCGCTGACCAAATAGCCCTCTTCAGCAGCCCGGCACAGCAAGCGCACAGGCAACGTTTCCGGCTGAAGGCTTAGTACGTGCTTGGGGCAGGCGGCTACACACGCACCGCAACTTTGGCATTTTTGGGGGTCCACTGTGGCGATCTTGGAATGGTCATCAATGTGGATGGCATCAAACTTGCATGCTTTGGTACAGGTGCCAAGGCCGAGACAGGCGTACTGACAGGCCCGGTTGCCGTCGTTGACCATGGTGGCAGCCACGCAATCCTGGATGCCATGGTAGGGAAACTTGGTCTTACAGCGGTCCAAGGTGCCCTGGCAGACTACAGTGGCAACATTGCGCACAGTAGCGGGGGTTTTCTCCACGCCTATGATCTCCGCAATTTGATCCGCAACGGCCTTGCTCCCTACGGGACAAGCATCCACGGCGGCCTTGCCTTCAAAGATGGCATCTGCCAGCCCGTCACAGCCAGGGTAACCGCATCCGCCGCAGTTGGCGCCAGGTAAGGCGGCGCGTATCTCATCTCGTTTTGGGTCCACCGATACCTCAAAAACCTTGTTGACCAAGGTAAGCAACAAGCCAAAGATCAGTCCCAGAGCGGCCAGCACGCCGGCCCCGATGATAATTCCGTTCATGGGTCAGCCCGCCTTTCTTAATGGATCAGCCCTTGAAATCCTTGGAATGCAATGGACATCAAACCTGCGGTGATCAGGGCGCCGGGGAAGCCGTCCATCCATTTGGGGAGGTTGCTGATGGCCAGGCGCTCACGAATCCCGGCAAAGATGACGATGGCCAGGGTGAAACCCAAAGCTGCGCTGACGCCATTGACCACAGACTCGATCAGGTTATACCCCTCGCGGCTGTTTAAGACCGCTACGCCCAGCACGGCGCAGTTGGTGGTAATCAGCGGCAGATAAACACCCAGCGCTTGATACAACGAACGGCTGATTTTTTTCAGTGCCATTTCCACGATTTGCACCAGCACCGCGATAACCAATATGAAGGCAATCGTCTGCATGTATTTCAGATCCAAAGGAATCAACAGGAAGGTTTCAATCAGATAGGTAAACAGGGAGGCCAGGCCCATCACGAAGGTGACGGCCATACCCATGCCCAGGGCCGTATCCGTCTTTTTGGACACACCCAGGAACGGACAAATGCCTAGAAATTGTGACATCACGAAGTTGTTGACCAGCACGCTGCCGATGACGATCATGAATAAATTGCTCATGCGATCTCCTCCTTCGCTTTGCTAAGTTGCCACTTTTCGAGTTTACTGGTAATGGCGTTGACCAACAGCAACAGAATACCCAGCATAATGAATCCGCCGGAAGGACGAACCACAAGGGTCATGGGCACGTAGCTAGCGGGCATCACCTGTGCGCCAAACAAAGTGCCATTGCCGAGGATTTCCCGCATGGAGGAAAGGATGGTAAGGGCCAATGTAAAGCCCAAGCCCATGCTGAGGCCATCCACGAGGGAGGGTATCACCGGGTTTTTGAAGGCGAAGGCTTCTGCCCGGGCAAAGATGATGCAGTTCACCACGATCAGAGGAATATAGATGCCCAGTGATTTGGACAGCGAAGGAATAAAGGCCTGCAACACCAAATCTACGATGGTCACAAAGGTCGCAATGACAACTACAAAGGAGGGGATGCGAACCTTATCGGGGATGATGTTGCGGAGCGCGGAGATAAAAAGATTGGAAAATATCAGCACGATCGTGGTGGCCAAACCCATTCCAACGCCGTTTGACGCAGCGGTGGAGATGGCCAGCGTGGGGCACATGCCCAGAAGCAAGCGCAACGTGGGGTTTTCGGTGATGATACCATTCATGAAAACGGTTCCTAGGTTCTGCTTTTTCATGCACTCACCTCCTTCTGGGTTTTACGGGAGAAGCCAAAGGTCTTCCGGGCGGTCCATTTGTCGATGAGGGGCACCAGAACGTTCATAAACAAGATCGCAAAGGAACAGCCTTCCGGATACGCGCCGCTAAAGGCACGGATCACGAAGAGCATCATGCCGCAGCCAACGCCCATAATCACCTTGCCCCATTTGGTGATAGGACAGGTCACATAGTCCGTTGCCATAAACACTGCGCCTAGGATCAGCCCACCGCTCATCAGCTGGTACAATGCGTTGTTGGGCCCGCTTTCCACGGAATAGAAGCATCCCGTTTGGATCCAAAACAGCACCAAGGCCGTGAGTATAAAGCACACGGGAACCCGCCAGTCGATCACACCCCGTACCAGCAGGTACAACCCGCCCAACAACAAGGTAAACTTGCAGGTTTCCCCCAGCATGCCTGGAACATTGCCAATAAAGAGGTTAAACAAGGAGTAGCCGGATGCGCCGTCCGCCAACGGGGTGGCACCGGCAACAGCGTCCATGGCCCCACCGCCCAGACCAAAGATAGCGCCGCCGTTGGGCGCGGCAGTGGCAGCCATGAGCCCTGCCCAGGACAGCATCAAAATGGTGCGGGCCCCCAGCGCAGGGTTGAGAAAGTTTTGTCCGATGCCGCCGAAGATCTGCTTGATCAGAATGATGGCCAACACAGAGCCTACCATGGCCATCCACCAGGGGGCATTGGAGGGTAGGTTGAAAGCGAGCAACAGGCCGGTGACCACAGCGCTCAAATCAGAGAGGGTCGATTTTTGATGGGAGATACGCTGATAGAACCATTCCGCCACCACAGCGCTGGCAACGCCCACGCCGATCAACACCGCCGCACGCACGCCAAAGAACCAAATTGCCGCCAAAACGGTGGGCAACAATGCCAAAATGACATCCAGCATGATGCCCTGGGTGGAGACTTCTTTATTGCGCAGAAAAGGAGAGGAAGAAACCGCTAGCTTTCGTTGCATCTTATTGCGCTCCTTTCTGGGCAGCCTCGGCCTGTTGTTGCTTGATCATTTTTTTACATACCTTCATGCACTGGGTTAGGTTACGGCTGGCTGGGCAACTCCAAGAGCAAATCCCGCATTCCATACAGTTCATCACATTGGCTTGCTCGGCGGCGGCATAGAGGTCCTTACGGGCCAAAAGATCAATGAAAGCGGGGGCCAGCTTCACCGGGCAAGCGTCCACACAACGGCCGCAGCGAATACAGGGGGCCTCATCCTGAAGGGCGGCGCCTTTGTCCAGCGCCACAATACCGGAGCATCCCTTGATGATTGGGATATCCTGCCGGCTGATGGCTTGGCCCATCATGGGCCCACCATAGGTGAGCAAGCGTGTTTTGGGCAATAGGCCCTCGGAGGTGTCCAACATCCAGTCCACGGTGGTGCCGATGCGAACCCAATAGTTGGCGGGGTGGCTCACCAATCCCCCCACGGTCACCACTCGCTGAACCATAGGTTTGCCCTCATACACCGCCTGGCACAGCGCCAAGCAAGACGCCACATTGCATACCAGCACGCCAATATCAAGGGGAAGGCCGCCCATCGGGACGATTCGCCGGGTGAGAGCGTATATCAGCTGTTTTTCACCGCCTTGCGGGTAGCGCACAGGCAAGCCGGCTACATGGAAGGATGGCTGCTGCGCGCTGGCCTCTTTCATAGCCTGGATGGCGTCCGGCTTGTTGTTTTCGATGCCGATCAGCACTTTTTTAATTTTCAGCGCGTTTTGAATGAGCAAAGCACCCTTGACGATTTCCTGGGCATGCTCCAACATCAGCCGATGATCGGCGGACAAATAGGGCTCGCACTCCGAACCGTTGAGGATCAGCGTATCGATGTTTTTGTCGTCGGGAACAGCCAGCTTGATCCCATAGGGAAACATGGCGCCGCCCATGCCAACGATACCGGCCTCACGGGCGATATCCGCCAGCTCTTTGCGGGACAAGCTATCCGGATGGGAAACAGGGGTCAGTTCCTCCCAGGCATCTTGGAAGTCATTGTGGATGATCACGCAGAACTGCTGGGTGCCATCGGGCATGATGCAGGGTTCACAGGCCGCCACCGTGCCGGATACAGACGCATGCACTGCCGCGCTACAAGCACCCACCGGCTCGCCGATCTTTTGCCCCACCTTGACGGTATCGCCCTTTTGTACCAAGCAATTGCATGCCGCGCCTATGTTTTGCCGCAAAGGGATGATGACCCTGGGCGGCTGAGGCGGCGTTACGATGGGTAATGCCGAGGTGGCGGCTTTTCCCCCAACCCCTTCGTGGGGATGGATGCCCCCAGGGAACTTGTGAAACAGGTTCATTGCGCTCGTTCCTTCCTTCATGGGTGTTCAACAACCATCCTGTGTTGTGACATAGTTTGAAATAGTATAACATAAAAAAACGGAACTGACAGCCTATCTTTTGGCGGCAGGGTGCTTGGCGGTGGGATGAAGGAGGGCAAACCCTCCTATGCTTCCTGCTGTTGTTTATCGTCCCGGGCGGAGGCAAGCATGTTGGCGGCGTGGGCAAGGGCGCTTTGGGCATGCTGATCCACAGCGCCCACAAGCCGGGCGATTTCTTCCACCCGTTGCTGCTGGCTTAACTCTTCCACAGAAGTGAGGGTTCGATCTTCCACCACATGCTTTTCCACTCGATACTGCGTGTCGGCCATGGCCGCGATCTGGGCCAGATGGGTCACGCAAATCACCTGGCGGTAGCGGGCGATCTGGGTCATTTTCTCCGCGACCACAGAGGCCACATGGCCGCTGATGCCCGTATCCACCTCGTCAAAGATCATACATGGGATCAAGTTACGGCTAGCCCCAGCCGCTTTAAGTGCCAGCATCAGGCGGGACAACTCACCCCCGGAAGCGGTCTTATATAAGGGCCGCAGCGGTTCCCCCGGGTTTGGGGCGATAAAAAACTCCACATGGTCGTCACCGTGCTCCGTAGGCACCACCCGTTTGTCCTCGGTGCCGGGCACGGAGAACACGCATTCAAACAGGGTGTTGGCCATGCCCAGGTCCTGCAACTGGCCCTCCATCATGGTTTCAAACCGTTTGGCAAGGGCCATGCGCATTTCGGTAAGAACAGCGGCTTCCTGGCGGTAGGCGGCCAGCTTTCCTTTGTAGTCGTTTTCGGATCGCTGGAGGCGATCTTCCATGGTTTCTAGCCGTGAAAACTCATCCTTGAGTTCCTCATACTGGTCGGGTAACTGGTCTGCTTCCAGGCCAAAACGGCGCTCCAAGCGACGCAGCAGATCCAACCGTTCTTGAACGGCCTCGTTGCGTTCTGGATCAAAATTCACCTCACCAAGAGCGCTGCGCAACTCCAGGCCCATTTCCTCAACTTCATAGTAAGCGCTGCTCAACCGAGCGGCAAGAGCACCGTATTTTTCATCATAGGAAGCGATGGCTTGCATGGCATCCGCGGCGGTTTTGAGCCGGAGGGTAGCGCCACTTTGCGCCCCATCCCCGGCAAAAACCGCATGATAGGCATCTTCTAAACTGGCATTGATTTTTTCACTGCCGGCAAACTTGGCCCGCTCGGCGGTAAGCTTGGCAAACTCCCCCACCTCAACTTGGGCGGCTTCCAGTTCCTTCAACCGGCTGGTGATGTAGGCAAGCCGCTCCTCCCGTTGGGCGCTTTCTTTCCGCAATGTGCTGAAGGCCTGGCTGCTGGCTTTCCATATGTGAAAGCTTTCTGCCACCTTGGCCTGCTGCTCCTTGTAAGCGGCATCCCCAAAAGAATCCAAAAAGCCCAAGTGGTTCTTCACATCCAGCAGGCTTTGGTGTTCGTGCTGGCCATGGATATCCACCAGCAGTTCCGTCAGTTGTTTGAGGAAGGCCAACGGCACGATCACCCCGCATACGCGGCAAAGGTTGCGATCGCCGGTGGTGATCTCCCGCTGGATGGACATCATGTGCCCATCCGCTTCAATGGACTGGCCGGCCAGCAGCTCCTGTACCTGCGGCGCTTGGGAAATGTCCAGCAGGGCTTCCACAGACGCCTTCTCACAACCGGCGCGGATGAGCCCGCGGTCGGCCCGCTCCCCCAGCACCAAATTGATGCTATCAACCACAATGGACTTGCCCGCGCCGGTCTCACCTGTCAGTACGTGCAAGCCCTGATGAAAATCCATATGCACATGTTCAATGAGCGCGATATTGCGCACTGTCATCCAAACCAGCATGCACCCTTCACATCCTTTGCGCGCAACATTTGTACGGACTACCGCAGCATGGAGTTCATCCGTTCCAGCACGGAGGGCACTTCCTCCACGCTTCTGATAAGCAACAAGAAGGTGTTATCCCCGGCTAAGGTACCCATGATCTCCGGCCAGTTCATGCTGTCAATGGCCTCAGCCGCCATGTTTGCGCTGCCGGACAGCGTCTTGACCACGATCTGGTTATAGGCATAGGAGATCCCCAGCACGGATTCGCTGAACATGCGGATAAAGCGTTCGCTCACACCATCTCCGGCCTTGTCGGCAGTCGCATATTTGTACAGGCCAGTGCCGGATAACACCTTTAGCAGCCGAAGCTCCTTGATATCCCTGGAAACGGTGGCCTGGGTCACCTGAAAGCCACGGTTGCGAAGGCGGTCGGCCAGATCCTCCTGGGTCTCGATGTCCGCATTCCGGATGATCTCCAAGATCGCAAGCTGTCGCGATGATTTCATTGGTATCCTCCTTGTGACTTAGCAACTCCACTCGGCGAGCTTGTGTCGAATCAGGTTAAAAAAGTTTTTTTGATGAAGGCGAATGAATTGCGCATTCTGTGTGGACCGCCGGATGGTCACCCTCTGTTTGCCTTGCAGGGCGAGAGGATCCTGGCCATCAATGCTCAGCAGGGCTTGCCGTGTTTCCTGATCAAGCTCCACCACGATGGTTTGCTGGGAGGAAGTCACCACAGGTCTATGCTGAAGGGAATGGGCGCAAATGGGTGATAAGATGATGCAGTCCACATCGGGGCACATGATGGGCCCGCCCGCGGAGAGGGAATACCCCGTGGAGCCGGTGGGTGTGGCAATGATGATACCGTCCGCGATATAGCGTCCCGTCAACTGCTGGTCCGCCCAGGCCTGAAAGGTGATAAGTCTGGGTGAGCCGCCGCGATGTATGACCACATCATTGAGGGCCGTCAGGGCGGTGCCGTCCTCCAGCGTCGCTTCCAACATCATGCGAGATTCCAGCTCAAAGTCATCATCCCGAAGGCGGCAGCAAGCTTCCTCCAGTTGCACCATTTCCAACTCCGCTAAAAACCCGATACGCCCCACGTTGATGCCCAGCAGCGGAACCTGAAAATGAAGGGCAGTCCGGTTGGCACGAAGCAGCGTACCGTCCCCGCCCAGCGCGATGACCGCCTCGATGGGCGGATTGCCTGGATCGGTTGCGGAAGAAAATAGCATAGGGGCCTCATTACCCAGCTTATCAATAAGCAGCGGCTCCGCATGCACAGTAATGCCCACCGCACGAAAGGCTTCCACCACCTGGCAAAGAAGCTTTTCGCCGTTGGGTTTGCTTTGATGCATCACCAGATACACACTTTTCAACGCAGCCATGCCACCTTTCAAAGGAATTATAGCATACGCTGTATGATCATTCAATCACGATTTGGATAGTTGGGCATGGGCAGCCTTTACCACAGCGGCGACAGCAATGGACGCTACTGGCCCATCCGCGCCTCCATGAGAGGTTTCCAGAGGACGAAGCTCCGTGAGATATTCGATGTTGCCTTCCGGCCCCTTGATGGGTGAAAAATCCAACTTGGACATCCGGTACCCAATGGAGGGTGCGAAGGATGCAATGCTTTCAATCACCTGCCGATGGATATCCGGGTCGCGTACCACGCCCTTTTTGCCCACATGTTCCCGCCCCGCCTCAAACTGAGGTTTGATAAGGAGATAGAACATGCCCTTTGCCTCCATCAATGCGGCTGCTGCCGGCAAGATGAGTTTTACGGAGATAAAGGAAACATCCATCACGGTGAGGGTGGGCATTGGGCCCGAAAAATGGTCCCGGGTCAGATAGCGGGCGTTGATCCGTTCCATCACCGTGACCCGTGGATCGCTGCGGAGTTTCCAGTCCAGCTGGCCATAGCCTACATCAATGGCATATACGTGCGCCGCGCCCTTTTGCAACAGCACATCCGTAAAGCCCCCGGTCGCCGCGCCAATGTCCAGAGCCACCACACCGCTCACATCCACGTCAAAAACCCGCAGCGCCTTTTCCAGCTTCAAAGCCCCACGGCCTACATAGGGGTGCAAGGGTTTCTTGACATGAAGCGCTGCCAGATCGTCCACAGCCTGGGAAGGCTTTTCAATTTTCACTTCTCGCAGATACACCAACCCAGCCATGATGAGCGCCTGCGCCTGCTCCCGGCTGTTTGCCAGGCCACGCGTTAGAAGGGCCACGTCCGCCCGCATCTTCTCACCCATGGGCCTTTTCCAGGGAGGGTTTTGCTGTCATGCTGGCTGCAATGCGTTGACAGATGGAATCCTCGTCCAGCCCTACGAAGCGCAATAAATTCTCATGATCTCCATGGGGCACAAACAGATCCCCCACACCGATGGGATGCACAGTCAAAGTCAAGCCTAGTTGCGCCTGGGATTCCAGCACGCAGCTGCCAAAACCACCCAGCAGCGCGTGCTCTTCAATGGTAAAGACGGGCTTGGCCTTGGCTTGCAGTCTAATCAAACAGTCCACATCCAAGGGCTTGATCGTGGAAGCGTTAACCACTTCCAGGGAGAGCCCGTGTTGTCTTAGCGCTTCCGCCACATGCAGAGCGGGTTGCACCATGGAACCCACGGCCAGAAGCGTTCCGTCCTCTCCGGGGCGCAGGCTTTGCCACTGCCCAAGCACAAAGGGTTTTCCGGGTGTGCTTTGCTCCAAAGCAATGGCATTTTTGGGATAGCGGATGGCGCAGGGACCCTCCAGCAGATGGGCTGCCCGGATCATTTCCTGCAACTCCGCTTGATCCGCCGGGGCAAGCACGGTCATGTTAGGCATTGGATGCAAGTAAGCAAAGTCATACAAGCCCTGGTGGGATTCGCCATCCTCATTGGACAGCCCGGCCCGATCGATCAACAGCTTAACCGGCAGGTTCTGCATGCAGCAATCATGGAGTACCTGATCAAAACCACGCTGCAAGAAGGTGGAGTACACAAAGAAGAAAGGCCGTAGCCCGCCGCGGGCCATACCGGCGCTCATGGTGACGGCATGTTCTTCGGCGATGCCTACGTCAAAAAAGCGGGCGGGATATACTTGCTCAAACCGTGCCGTGCCGGTTCCCAAAGGCATGGCAGCGGTGACCACGTTGATGCGTGAGTCCTCCTGTGCCATCTGAATTAGGGTATCCACCGCGATCCGTCCGTTGGACACCTCATCACTTTTGGGAGTCTCCCCATTGTCAATCAAAAACGGAGGCGTACCGTGGAATTTTTCCGGCTTGCGCTCCGCGTTGTAATAGCCATAGCCTTTTTTGGTAACGCAGTGGATCACCACCGGCTCCTCAAAGAGCTTGGCCTGCTGTAAGATTTTTTCCAGAGTAGCCTGATCGTGGCCGTCGATCGGGCCGATATACCGCAGGCCTAATGTGCTAAAAAAACTCTCGTCCATAAAGATGCTTTTGATAAATTTTAGCAGCTTTTGAATGATGAATTGCAAAGGCGCGCCAAGGCCGGGCAGTTTTTGCAGGCTGGTTTTTACCTTCCGCTTGGTCAGGTTCCACCCTGCGCTGGCCCGTAGCTTGGAAAGGTATCGGCTCATTCCGCCCACGTTTTTGGCGATGGACATTTCATTGTCGTTAAGCAAAACGATAAGCCGGGTCTTGATGGTGTCATTACCGCAGTCGTTCAGCGCTTCGTAGCACATGCCACCGGTCAGCGCGCCATCCCCTACCACGGCGATCACATGGTGATCTTCTTGCAATTCATCCCGGGCTCTGGCCATTCCCAACGCTGCGGAAATCGCCGTGGAGGCATGGCCGGTCTCAAAACAGTCGTAGCTGCTCTCGCTGGTCTTGGGGAAACCGGATAATCCACCAAAGGTGCGCAGGGTATCAAAGCTGTCGTACCGACCCGTGAGCAGCTTGTGGACATAGGATTGGTGCCCTACGTCAAAAACGATCTTGTCCTTTGGCGCTTGAAATACGCGGTGCAGTGCCAACGTCAATTCCACCATGCCCAGGTTGGAGGACAGATGTCCGCCGTTTTGGGACACGGTGTGGATGATTTTGGCGCGCAGGTCGTCGGCGAGGGCTACGCACTCTTCCAGGCTGAGAGCCTGAATGTCAGCGGGACTGCGAATCTCTGATAATTGGATCATATGGCTCCTTTGGTGTTCTCATTGGCCTTTGGCGCTACTTTTGGCGCCCGCCTTTCCTCCCAGGGAGATGTTTTTGAGGATATCGGAGGTGTAGGCAAAATTGTTGTTTTCTTTGTCTTGCTTGGCTTCCATGGCGTATTGCACCATCTGGTCAATCAACTGGCCATAGGGAAGACCAGCAGGCTCCCACAGGTAGAAAGCCAACGAACCCGGGATGGTGTTAATCTCGGTGATGTACAGCGCATTCTCCGGGGGGGAAAACATATAGTCGATGCGCACTACACCTTTGCAGTCCATGGCGTTGAAAATGCGAATGGAGAGGGCCTGAATATCATCTCGCAGCTCATCTTCGATGGGCGCGGGCAACACGCGCTTCAAGGAGGCCATACCCTTGGCTGAATTGCTGCCATATTTATCCAGGAAGGAAAGCAGGTCGCCGCCGGTGATGGGCATTTCAATATCGGAGGCCTTGGCCTGCCCATTATACCCCAGTACAGAGCAGTTGAGCTCCAAAGGTTCGGTAAGACCCTTTTCCACAAGCACCTTCCGGTCAAACTCGAAAGCCAGTTCCAGTGCGTCTTGAAGCTGTTGCCGGTTTTCCGCCCGGCTGACCCCGATGGAGGAGCCTAGCAGCGCGGGCTTCACATACACAGGATAGGCCAGTTCTTTTTCGATCCGGGCTATCACCTGCTTGGCATCCGCCTCCCACACTTTGCGCAAAAACCAGCAACTGGGCAGCACCGGAAAGCCGCAGCCCCTAAAAAAGTCCTTCATGTACACCTTATCCATGCCCATGGCAGAGGCGCCCACCCCGGAGCTGGTGTAGGGGATGTCACATATTTCCAACAATCCCTGTAGGGTGCCGTCTTCGCCATGCATGCCATGAAGCACAGGCATGGCGCAATCCAGCCGGGCAACAATCTTTTGCTCCTCTTTCCCCAAGAGGCCCTTGGCGGGCATCCTGGCGGTGAGGGCTCCGCTGCCCGCTGTGAGATCCAGGGACACGCGAAGCAGTCCTTTGCGGTTTTCATCAAAGGGAGAATAGGTGGCGATGTCAAAGAGCGGATCGCCGGTGAACCACTCCCCCCGCTTGCTCATGTAGATGGGGATGACGTCATAAATCTGGCGGTCGGCAGCGCGCATCATCTGCAACGCGCTGATGATCGAAACCTCATGTTCGCAGGTGCGGCTGCCAAAGAATACACCCAGCTGAATCTTGCTCATATGACTATTTCTCCTTACGCTTCCTGGTAATTGTCGGGCAGATCGTTTTCGTAAAGCACGGTATCAGCGGGGAGCACCAGGGAATGGAGCAACTGCGTGGACTCCGCCAAGCTTCCCACCTGGAAAATCCGCTCCTGGGGGAAGCCCCCCTCTTGCAGGCCCTGGATGATGGGCAGCGCCCGTTTCTTACCGATGATGATGGCGATGTCCGCATTGGCGGAGATGTCGCGGCCAAAGGCCCGGTTATAGTCGGCTTCTTTTTCTCCCAGTTCCACCATGCCCGGGGTGATGACGATGCGCCGCGCAGGGAAGGAGGCCAATACCTTAAGCGCGGCTTTGGCGCCCATGGGGTTGCTGTTGAAAGCATCGTTGATGATGGTGAAGCCGCCAGGCCTGCGGATCAATTCCAAGCGGTTTTTCACCGGCTCCAGCTGGGAAATGGCTACGGCGATTTGCTTGAGACCCACGCCCAGGTCGCTGGCTACCATGGCGGCCAACAGAATGTTCTGGATGGCATGCTCTCCCAGCAGAAGGGTTTGGCAATGGATACCCTCTTTGCCCTTCACATGCAGCTCAAAACCGCTGCCCTCAGGAGAAATGGTGATGTTTTCGCACCAGCAATCCCCCATTCCCGGTGTCATGCTGGCGATGGACTTGGGCTTTTGCAGCTGGTCATAGAGCTGTTTGCAGACGCCCTGATCATCAAAGAAATAACCATGGCCGTCTTTGGGCAACGCTTCCATCAATTCATACTTGGTCTTGGCCACCCTTTCCACGGTTTTGAAGGTATCCAAATGCTGAGGGCCCACAGAGGTCAGCACCCCGATGGTGGGCCGCACCAGCCGACACATCTCCCGGATATCCCCCACATGGCGCGCGCCCATCTCTCCAATGAACACCTTGTGGGTGGGGGTGAGCTTTTCCCGGATGGCCTTGGATACGCCCATGGGGGTGTTGAAGCTGGCCGGGGTGATCAGCGTTGGATATTTCTGCGAAAGCATCGCGCCAAGGATGTGTTTTACCGAAGTTTTACCATAGCTTCCGGTAATGCCGATACGAGTCAGCCCAGGGATGGAAAGCAGCTTACGACGAGCATCCCGGAAGTACAGCTCGCTGATCAGCTTCTCGAGAGGCCAGGCCAGCAGACCGGACAGCGCCACCACCAACGGCAAGAAAAGAGTCCATAAAGACAGGGGGACTGGTGTTTTCATGGGGCTGTATTGGAGTAAACCCAGCGCAAAAAGAACCAGCGTCAAACCATACACCACATATAGCCGTTTCATGCGGCCGGTGAATACCATGGGCTTCTTGGCTTGCTTTTCGCTGTATAGCCTAGCGATGCCCCATCCCACAACAGCGGCTGCTGGAAGCAACAGAGCCTGAGCGCAGATGCTCATCAAGGCAAAGGGATCTTCCCTGGTGCATAGATCAAACAGATAGAGCAGTATAAAGGTGCTGCAGGCCACCCACAGACCGGGCATCCAAGCATGTAATTTATTGCGCGTCAGGCTTCTGAAATACCCCGGGAACTGATAGCTTTCCAGTTGGAAATAGTGCAATAAGCCCTTTGCTGCAAAGAAAGAACAGCAAACGGGCGTAAGAAGCAACAACCAAAGGAAAATCGACATCAACCCTTATCCTCCAGTAAGAACTGTTTGGCAATTAGCACAAAGCGCTGCCATTCTTCCACAAAAGCGAAATGGCTCCGGCCTTCCAAGATCACCAACCCGGCGTCGGGGATGTTCTGTTCCATCTGCTGGCCCATCCATAGCGGGGTTTCCGTGTCAGCGCTGCCCCACACCAGCAGCGTTGGGGCTTGAATATCGCCCAGCAGCGGAAGCAGGTCTTCGGAAATCACCTTTACGAAGGTTTGCCGCATGATTTCATCCAGCTTCACATAGTCCGGTGAACCATAGTGGTTGCGAAGCCGGGTCTGCCATTTTTCAGCTGGCGCAGAAAAGGCAGGGATAGCTTTGATGCGATTTAGCCATTGACTGTAACGCTTGTAACGCTTGGTGCGCTTGCTTTGGCTGCTGGAGACAGGCTTTTTGATGCCTGCACCGCCGGTCAAAATGAGCTTTCGGACCAACGTTGGGGAGTGGCTAGCCAACCATAGGGCCACCCGTCCACCAAACGAATGGGCGATGATGTCCACCTGGGCAAAGTGCTGCTCGGACAGCAGCCGGCGCACCATATCCGCAAAGTCCCCCACTGTCCAAGGCTCGGAGGGTTCTCCGCTCTTGCCATGGCCGGGAAAGTCCAGCGTTATAACCGTGGCGCCTTCCAACAGGCTACTGGCGATAAAAGAGAAGATGGTGCTATCACAACCCCAACCATGCAAAAGCAGCACCACAGGCGCGGCATCATTGGCATGGCGGTGGATCTCATAAAAGATGGGACACCCGGAGATCATCATTTCCACCCCTTCACCGCCTTTCAAAATCATCCCATGGTATTCTACCCCAAATCATTCAAAATGAAAAGCCCGCGGGTGACTTCCCCTCACTTTAGCCTATGCCAGCGTTAAGATATATCGACGTTTTTGATGGCTGATGTCAAAGCTTTGGCGGCACCAATCAGGAACCTCCACAGCGCACTCCAGGCGGCACTCTAGCTTTTCACATGTGCGAATGCTGGGCAGGTTATCCTCGTCGGTGGTGATGCATACAGACGTCATGCCTAATTTGTGCAGCAGGGGAAGGCAGAGCTTGCAGGCGCGAAAGGCGTAGCCGTTCCCCCGAAAAGCCTCGTCTACATGATAGCCAATATGCCCCAGGTAAAACAACGCGTCGCTTTCACCGATACGGATGCCGATAGCGCCCGCTGCTTTGCCTTGCCGCAGATCCACAATGGCAAAGTGAAGGCATAGCACATCCGGGCCTAGCTTGGGCATGTTCCGCTCCACTTTGCTAAGGCGCAAGGCGATGCGGTCGTCCGGAGCGCATTTCAGATTCAACAACCGCTGATAAAATAGAAATCGAAGCATGATTACACTTCCTGCAGGGACACTTTTGGGAGCAGAGCCGCAAAGTCTGAAGCACGTAGAGGTTGGGTTCCTTCCGTCATGACGCTAGCTGCCCCGGCAGCCATACCGCAGCGGAAGGCGCGCATCATGCTTTCGCCTTTTTCCAGCCCCATCAGCATACCGGCCAACATGGCGTCCCCTGCTCCTACGGTGGATTTTGCGTCCACTGTTACCGCTGGAGAAAACAGCGTTTGCTTGCCATCGGTCAGCAGCGCCCCATACTTTCCCATGGACACCACCACGTGCTGAGCGCCTGCGCCCACCAGTTCCAGCGCCGCGTCTCGGATGGACCGCAACGTACGCAGCTCCCGCCCTGCCACGGCTTCCATTTCCGGCAGGTTGGGCTTGATGAGAAACGGGCGCGCCTGAATGCCCAATAGCAGTGCATCTCCACAGGCGTCCAGAACGCACTTTTTTTCGGGTAGAGCCTGCATCAGCCGCAGATAGGTGTCCTCCCCGCAACCTGCAGGAAGGCTTCCGCTTAACACTACATAATCGCTTTGGGATGCCTCCTGATGGAGCAGCCCGATGAAAGCCTGAAGCTGGGTAGCATCCATAGGCAATCCCGGCTCGTTACATTCCGTAACGCTATTGCTTTGGGTCTCCAAAAGCTTTAAGTTGGTGCGGGTCTTGCCAGGCAAGGAGAGAAAATGGAACGCGGACGCGTCTTCACCCAGCATGTCCAAGAACATGGCTTCGTCTGTTGCACCCAAGCAGCTAACGCAGTTGGCGTCAACCCCCAGCCGCCGGAGTACCATGGCCACGTTTAGTCCCTTGCCTCCCACATCATAACGCACATCCTCCAGCCGGTTCACCTGCCCCACTTCCAACCGGGGCAGGGTCGAGGTTTTATCAAAGGATGGGCTCATGCATACGGTGGTAATCATGCCGACCTCCTGGATTTCAAAATGCCCTTCCCACTTGGGAAGGGCTTTTTTCGCTGAATGCGTAGAAGGATTATTCTTCCTCTTCCTCTTCCTTCTTCGCATTTTCAATGATCCTCTGGGCCACGCTGCCAGGCACTTCCTCATAGCGCTCAAACACCATGGTGAAGGAACCGCGCGCTTGGGTCATGGAACGCAGATCCGTAGCGTATTTGAACATTTCGGCCAAAGGAGCCTCCGACACCAACTGCTGCAGGCCGTCCACTTGGTTCATGCCCAAGATGCGACCGCGGCGCTTGTTCATATCGCCCATGATGTCTCCCATGTACTCGTCGGGCACCAGCACTTCCACGTGCATGATGGGCTCCAGCAGCACAGGACCGGCTTCCATACAACCCTTTTTGTAGGCAATGCGGGCGGCAGTCTTAAAGGCCATTTCTGAGGAGTCCACCGCGTGGTAGGAACCGTCGTACAGCTTGGCGCGCAAGCCCACAATGGGATAACCCGCCAATACGCCGCGCTTGAGGTTCTCCCGCAGGCCTTTTTCCACGGAGGGGATAAAATTGCGGGGCACAACGCCGCCCACCACAGCATCCACAAACTCGAAATCCTGGTTGGTATCGCCAATGGGCGAAAACTCGATCCACACGTCGCCAAACTGACCATGGCCGCCGGATTGTTTCTTATGGCGTCCTTGGGCCTTCACGGTTTTTTTGATGGTTTCCCGGTAGGGAATGGTGGGATCTTCCAGCTCGGCTTTGGCGCCAAACTTGCTGGACAGCTTGTTTTTGATCACGTCCAAGTGCAGTTCGCCTTGACCGGAAAGGAGCGTTTCGGTGGTTTCCACGTTCTTTTCGATCTTGATGGAGGGATCTTCTTCCATCAGGCGGGCCAGGCCGCCAAACACCTTGTCCTCCTCGCCTTGCTTGCTAGCAAACACGGCCTTACTGATGCAGGGAATCGGGAAGCCGATGGCGGGATATTGGATGGGCTTGGCAGGATCGCAAAGGGTATCGCCGGTGGCGGTATATTGCAGCTTGGACAACGCGCCCATATCCCCGGCATTGAGACTGTCCACATTGGTCTGTTTTTTGCCCCGCAACACGAAAATGCCTGAGATTTTTTCAGCCTTGTCGTTGTTGGCATTGTATAGGCTGGTGCTGCTGGAAAGGCTGCCACTCATGACTTTAAACAAGGATAGCTTGCCCACGAAAGGATCGGCGATGGTCTTATACACAAAGGCGGAGAAAGGCTCCTCGTTGTTGCAGGCCCGCTGGATCGCTTCGTTGTTTTTGGGGTTCACGCCTTGGTACACCGCACGCTTTGGAGAAGGCAGGAAGTCCGCGATCACGTCCAGCAGGTTGGCAACACCCACGCCGGACAGCGCGGAGCAAGGGATGACAGGCACCACCATGCCAGTGAACATACCGATTTTGAAGCCTTCCAGGATTTCC
>JAVBSI010000007.1:0-26577 GCA_031556815.1 Eubacteriales bacterium
GTCCAGGTTTGCACCGTAATAAAAGGGAAAATCCAGCGCCTGCTTCAGGTACTGGTGCAGGGTGATCTTGTCTTCATAAGGGGTGATATCCAGCGTAAGTTCCTTCATGGTTCCACCCTCCCATCAATACAATTGTTCAAAGGATTGGTAGTTATCCTGGGAAAAAAAGATAAGGCCGTCATTGGAAAAAACCAGCCTCTCCCGGCTACGCTTGCCGTCCGCGACATTCACGTCGCACTCCCACCACACGCGTCCCTTGGCTTTTGGCAACCGTTGCTCCCGATTGCCAAAGGGATCGCCGCCGATGGCGTACCCGGGCGCCAAGGAGCCCAGGTTGTCCTTTTGGGCGGTCCAGCCAAGGGCTTTGGCCTCTGCCTTGGTGTAGTAGTTATAGGGCAACATGGCGAACTGTTGGATGAAGGCCGCCACATCCTCCTTGGAGGTGTAGGCGCCGTCCTCCTGGATCTCCGTGGGGGCTGGGGCCTCTGGCGGCGCCTGGACGCCGTCGTCCTGCTGGATCAGCACCTGGGTAAAGTGGTTGTAATGGTCGTCGCTGTAATACAGCAGCCCGTCCCGGGTAAACACCAGTCTTTGCGCGCCCCGAAAACCGCCGTCGGCGTCGATGTCACATTCCGTCCATTGTTGGCCGGCGGGCAGATCCGGGTTTTTTTCATAGTTGCCAAAATGATCGCCGCCGATGGAGCAGCCTGGGGCCACTTGGTCCAGGTTGCCTTTGCGGCTGTCCCAACCCAGATCCATGGCCTGCCGCTTGGTGATGAAATTGGAGGGAAGCTGGCCGAAGGCATACAGGTACACGGCCACTTCCTCCAGGGAGGCGTACTTGCCCTCCTGGGCGACAGGATACTGCGCGGCTGAAATCTGGATGGTCTGGTCTTTGGCAAAGGCGAAGGCCCCAAGGCCGCAAAGCAGCAAGGCCGCCAAGGCCAGGGCAAGGAAGCGGGGGAAGCGGGGATGTCTCATGGGATAACCTCCTGCTGGGTGCTGGGAAGGAAGATGGGGTTGCACCAGGCGCTTTTTCCCTGAGCGTCGATGATCTGGCAGCGGATGAAGGTTTCGCCTTGGTTAGCATTCAGGTCATACTCCGCCTGGGTTTGGCCAGGGTTGGAAACGCAACGGCCTTTGGCCCATACCAAATTGCTGCAAAAAATCACCGTGTTGACTGGGGAGCAGCGGATGGACAGCTTGTCCCGGGTAAGGGTGATCTGCTCAAAGCGGGGGCCTTGGCTGGCATAGAAGCAGCCCTGATCCATGGAACGCAAAAGGGAGGGGAGGGAAAGCTCACGGGCCTGTACCATGGTGAAGGCGCGGCCCGCTTCACCGTTGTAGTGGTGAGAATCATCCGAGGCCACGAAGCGGTAGGGCCTGCCATGAACGGCGGCCATGTCCAGCGACAGGCTGGCATCCGCCCGATCCGCGTTCCAGGGGTGGGTAGACACGGAGTTGTAAATCTCGGCGGCGGTCACGTCTCGTAGGCTGGTAAGGGTGGCCGTGGTGTTTAACGACCAGGCCGGATGCGCCACGATGGCGCGGCCGCCGTAACGACGCATGCCATCAATGCATTCCTGAGGGCCCAGATTCCGGCTGCGGCTGCGGGCGTACTTCTCGTCCATGCCGATGCCGATGATGTGCAACACCTCTCCAGGCAGGGTGTAATCCATCTCCATGCCGGACAGAAGCAGCATGCCCTGATCGCTTCTCCCGGAGGCGGAAAGTCGCCGGTGGTCGGTGATGGCCAAAAAATCATACCCCAGGGCCTCATAGGTTCCAACGACGTCTGCGGGGGGGAGTAGGCCGTCGCTGACGGTGGTGTGGCAGTGCAGGTTTCCTTTGAAAAACGGCAAGTCGTTTTCAAACAGGTTCATTTGGGGCTCCTTTGGCATAAGCAATGGGCGCGGGGGCCAGCATGATCCAATCATTATATACTGCCTGGCAAGGATTTGCAAGGCTGGCTAGAGGGCCGAAGCCAACAGATCTGCCAGGGCCTTGATCTGCGGGTCCATGCATGCGGCGGTGTCCAGATAGGCTTGTGGGGAGCCGCCGAAAGGATCGGGGATGGCGGGGGCGAAGCAGCGCATCGGGGTGGAAAGATTTGGAAAACGCTCCTGGCAAAGGGTGGCGTGCTGCGGGCTCATGGCCATGATGAGATCCGCCTCCTTGGCCAAGGCCAGGGTGAGCGGCTGGGCGCGGTGATGCGCCAGGCTGAGACCCTGCGCCTGCATGGCGGCCTGGGCGCTTAGTGAGGCGGCAGCGCCCTCCTGGGCGTATAGCCCGGCGGAGACGGCGGCCAGCGGCAGCCCCCGCTTCTGGCAGTAGGCGTTAAAAAGGCAGGCTGCCATGGGGCTGCGGCAGGTGTTGCCGGTGCAAAGGAAAAGCACGTTTGTCATGAGAGGCTCCTTTCCATGCCGGTCAGAGGGGCTGATCCGCGTCCTGGATATGGAAGGACGCCGCCCGGCTGAGGCGGTTACGCAGCGCTAGGCCCAGGCCGGTGGGTGGCGGTAGCTCACATAGCAGCAGCTCCACACCCTCCTGGTCCATTTGGCGCAGCAGGGCAAACAGGTCATGGGCCAGGCAATCCAGATGGGCCAGAGAGCCCAGGGTAACAGCTGGCACCCCTTCCGCCTCGTAGGCGGACACATGCTCCTCAAAAGCAAACACACGGGCGGTTTCGCCCTTTTCACACGCCTGGCGGTAGAGAGATGCGCAGCGGGCCCGCACGTTGCTTGGCTGGCCCCGCACCAAGATCATTCTGGCCTTGGGGGCGTAGTGACGGTACATCATGCCCGGGGAGAGGGCTTTTTCGTCCTCCCGCAGAGGCCGTAGCACGCTGCGTGCCACCCGCACATCCGGCAGCACGGTGCGCAACATCTCCGGGGTGATGCCGCCGGGGCGGAGCACAGTGGGGGATGTGGCGGTCAGATCCAGTACGGTGCTTTCCAGGCCAACGGCGCAGGGCCCGCCGTCCAGGATCAAGGGGATTTTGCCACCCAGATCCTGGCGCACATGCTCGGCGGCGGTGGGGCTGGGGCTGCCGCTGGCGTTGGCGCTGGGGGCCGCGATGGGCAGCCCGGCGGCTTGCAGCAGCGCCAAGGCTACCGGATGGCTGGGGATGCGCACCGCCACGCTGGGCAGGCCGGCGTTGACCACGGCGGGGATGGCGTCCCTTTTGGGCAGAAGCAACGTCAACGGGCCGGGGCAGAAGGCCGCCATCAGGGCACGGGCGTCGTCGTTTATGAAACAGAGGGCCTGGGCGGCTTGTGGGTCCGCCACATGCACAATCAGCGGGTTGTCTGCGGGGCGGCCCTTGGCGGCAAAAATGGCTGCCACAGCCGCGGGGTCCAAAGCGTTGGCCCCCAGGCCGTAGACCGTTTCTGTGGGAAAGGCCACCAGCTGCCCGGCCCTTAGCAGGGCGGCGGCCTGGGCAATGTGGTCTGGCGTGGGAGAGAGCAACCGGGTATTCATCAGCTTGATTCCCCCAGCTCTTTCAACTTTTCGGCCTGCTCCGCCAGCAGCAGGGCGTCGATGACTTCGTCCAGATCCCCGTCCAGGATGTCCTCGATGCGGTACAGCGTCAGGCCGATGCGGTGATCCGTCACCCGGCCCTGGGGAAAGTTATAGGTGCGGATGCGCTCGCTGCGGTCTCCGGTGCCGATCTGCCCCTTGCGATGGGCGTCGTAGGCCGCATCCTTTTCCTCCCGCAGCCGGTCGTACAGGCGGCTTTTCAGCACCCGCATGGCCTTGTCCCGGTTCTTGATCTGGCTTTTTTCGTCCTGACAGGTCACCACCAGGCCTGTGGGCAGGTGGGTGATGCGCACGGCGCTGTCCGTGGTGTTCACACATTGCCCGCCGTGGCCTGTGGAACGGTACACATCCACCCGCAGGTCGTTGGGGTTGATGGTGATCTCCACATCCTCGGCCTCGGGCAGCACGGCCACGGTGCAGGTGCTGGTGTGGATGCGCCCGCTGGATTCGGTGGCGGGCACCCGCTGTACCCGGTGTACGCCGCTTTCATATTTCAGGCGGCTGAACGCGCCCCCGCCGCAGATGCTAAACACCGCTTCCTTCACGCCGCCAAGCTCGGTCATGTTGTAGTTTACAGGCTCTACCCGCATACGGTTGCGTTCGGCATAGCGCTGGTACATGCGCAGCAGCAGCGCGCCAAACAGAGCGGCTTCGTCGCCCCCCGCGCCCTGGCGGATCTCCACCACCACGTTTCGCTCGTCGTCTGGGTCCTTGGGAAGCAACATCAGCTTTAACGCCCGCTCCTGCCGCTCCTTTTGCTCCAGCAGCCCGTCCAGCTCTTCCTGGGCCACGTCGGCCATCTCCGGCTGGGAAAGCAGCTCCTTGGCCTCATCCATTTGCCGAAGGGTCTGGGAATAGGCCTCATAGGCTCGCACCGATGGCTCCAGGGCGGCGTGCTCCTTGAGCAGCTTTTGCCACAGGGCCTGGTCGGCGATGATCTCCGGCTGGCTTACCGCCTCGCAAAGCTCCTGATAGCGGCCGCTCATCCAATCAAATTTCTCAAACATCCGGGATGCTCCTTTGCGCTGTTGTAATGGGGCGGTCGGCAGGGCCGCTACGTGGGCGTGCTGCCGCAGGCGGTTACCACCCGCGTCAGGCCGCCCAGGTCCCGGTGAAGGGTGATGGTTTCCCAACCGCAAGCCACCAGAAGGCCGCAAACCGCCTCCCCCTGGGCGTCGCCGATCTCCAGGGCCATCAGGCCGCCCGGGCGCAGATGACTGGCGGCCTCCCCGGCGATGCGGCGATAAAAGGCCAGCCCGTCCGCGCCGCCGTCCAGAGCCAGCACCGGCTCAAATAGCACCTCGGGTTGCAGGGTTTTGCAAGCCTCGCTTTGGATGTAGGGGGGGTTGCACACAATGCAGTCAAACGCCTCCCCCGCCACAGCGGCAAGGAGGTCCCCTTGAAGGAAGCGGATATCGTCACAGTCGTTGGCGTCGGCGTTTTGCCGGGCCAGCGCCAATGCCTGGGCGCTGATGTCGGCGGCGGTCACCCGGGCGGCGGGGCATTGCCGGCGAATGGCCACGGCGATACAGCCGCTGCCCGTGCATAGATCCAACACCTGGGGGTTGGGCAGGGTCTTCACAAAGGCCAGCGCCAGCTCGCAGAGGGTTTCTGTTTCCGGACGGGGGATCAGCACGCGGGCGTCCACGGCAAAGGGCAGGCCGTAGAAATGCTGTACGCCCAGCAGGTATTGCAGAGGCCGGCGGGAGCAACGGGAAAGCAGGAGCGACGAAAATCGTTGCTCCTGCTGAGGGGTCAGGGCTTGGCCGCCATGCAAGGGAAGCTCCATACGGGGCAAACCGGTCGCATCGGCCAACAGCCAGGCGGCATCGGTGTTCGCGTCCGGCACGGAGGCTTGCTGAAGGGCGGAAGCGGCCTGCCTAAGGGCTTGCTGGATGGTCATGGTTTACGCCTGGGGCGCGGGGTCTTCACCCGTGGGCACATCGCCGCCGTCGGCCTTTTCCACGATGGGTTTCACATAGCTGGGATCGCTTTCCCGGTAGTCGTCCAGCACGGCGTAGCCTTCGGAGGTCAGCGGGGCCTTGGGCATGCCGTGGAGCGCCACGTTCATGGCCACGATGGCCACCTCCAGCATGTCGCCGGTGGGGGGCTTTGTGGTGAGGCGCTGCATCTGCATGCCGGGCCAGCGCAGGAAATGGGCGATCTTCGCGTTGCTGTGGGCCAGGCCCTTGAGGGCCTCATAGCTCAGCCCCGCCACGATGGGCAGCAGCGCCAGGCGGCTGCCCAGACGCAGAAAATAGTTGCTGCCCTGGTATCCAAGCAAGGTAAACAGGATGATGGAGATGGCAAACACCAGCAGCAAAAAGCTGGTGCCACACCGGGGATGCAGGGTGCTGAAGCCGTCCGCGTTTTCCGGGGTTAGCTCCAAGCCGTTTTCGTTGCAATAGACGGTTTTATGCTCCGCGCCGTGGTACTGGAAGGTACGGCGTACATCCGGCACCTTGGCGCAAAACAGGATATAGCCAATGAGGATCACGATGCGCAGCAGGCCGCTGAGCAGGTTGATCAGCCAGTTCATGCCGGGGTCGGGCCACAGGCCTTTCAGCAGGCGGGCAAACAGCTCTGGTACCATGAAAAACAGGCCGATGGACAGCGCTATCGCCAATACGATGGCAACGCCCATGATGATCTTGTCAACGCCCTTGCCCAGCTTTTTGCTGAGCCACAGCTCAAATTTGCTGGGCTCCTCGTCCATGGCGCCCAGCATTTCGGTGCTTTGCTGCAAGGTGCGCATGCCCATGGACAGCATGGTGCCCATGTTGATGATGCCCCTCACAAAGGGCCAGCCCATCCACGCGTGCTTTTCGGCGGGGGAGTGGTAGGGGGTGCGTTTCACCACGATGGTCTTGTTGGGGCGGCGGACGGCCACGGCAATGGCGTCCGGCGATTTCATCATCACGCCCTCCATCACGGCTTGCCCGCCGATATCTACGCGTTTGGTGGGGCCTTCTTTCCCTTTTATCATAACGAGTTATTTTCCTTTCCGGCTGACCTGCGTGGGCAGGCACCAGGATAGTCTTCGACGCGGGAGGTTGTATTCCTGCCGCCCGCGCCTGGTATGGTTTGCCTGCTGTTGCACGGGTATGGAAAAGGGCGGGGGACATACGCCTCCGCCCTGTTGATGTACGGATTACTCCATGTTGAAACGCTTTTTGAAGCGATCCACACGTCCGCCACTGTCCACCAGCTTTTGCTTGCCGGTAAAGAAGGGATGGCATTTGGAGCAAATTTCGATCTTCAGCTCCGGTTTGACGGAGCCGGTTTCGAACGTCTCACCGCACACGCAACGAACGGTGGCCTTGCCATACTTGGGATGGATTTTTTCTTTCATGCTCGATTTCACCTCTTTTGCGCATGCTTTGCGATTTCGCAAAACCGCAGAAACAATCATAACACAGGGACGGAATGAATGCAAGGGTTTTTGGGAGAAGAAAGGTCGGGTTGGGCAAATTTTGCAGCGGCTTTGCCCCGGCCGTGAAAGTGATGAGGAAGCGAGGATGGACCTTGCAAAAATTTGTTGTATTATTATGATTGTTTTTTTGGCAAAAATAAGATAAAATTATACTTACCATTTATCGCATCATGCGTCCATGCTTTCGTAAATTTCACCATTGTTGGGGTCATCGCGGCCATAGCTTGCGCATCCTGGCGTAGGCTAGCTATCATCTACGGCGACAATCCGGGAGGAGGAAGCCTGTATGCGAACAAACCGAAACGAAAATCCAACCCAAAGCCCAAAGCAAAACCAAGGCGTTACCCAAAAATCGAGCCAGAAGCGCCCAGGTTCGACGCGCCGCCTGACTGCCTTGGCGCTGGCCTGCGGCTTGGCTGTGGTGGCGCTGACCATTGCCTTGCCCGCGCGCAGGGCGCTGGCGGCCGTAATTAACGTGGCGACCTTTCCGGAGCTGGGGGCTGCCGTGAATATGGCGGGCCCCGGGGATATCATCAACGTCACGGCCAGCTTTGACAATTGGTACGCGGTGGTGGTCGTGTCAGGCAAGGCTGTCACGATTCAAAGCGGGCCGGGCGGGCCCTTTACCCTCAAACGGGCCGCCGGCTTTCATGAATACATGTTAAAAAGTACACAGGGCAGCAGCGTGACGCTGAATAACCTGATCTTGGATGGGGACAGCGGGAACGGGAACAATGGAGGGGGGGTGTGGTGTGACGGGGGCGGCCTGATCCTGGAAAGCGGGGCAGTGATCCAGAATAATGCTAATATAAATGCCGGTGGCGGTGGGGTGCTTTTAGATGGCGATGCCAACAGTAGCCTTACGATAAATGGCGGGGCGATTATCGGGAACAGCGCATACAGTGGCGGTGGGGTGTATGCGATTGGGGGTACCCTGACCATGATCAGCGGAACGATTTCGGGCAACCATGCCCGAGAATGGGGCGGAGGACTGTATATAGGCGGCATCACCCAAACAATGAGCGGCGGAGTGATCACGGGCAATACCGCCACTCTGGGTGGAAGTGGCGTGTACACAACAATAAATTTCAGCGTGGAAGGCACGGCCAAAATCGGCACTTCGGATGGGGACAACAGCCTGGAGCGGTGGGATGGCGGCCCCAGTGTGATCAGTGTGACCGATACGGGCCTTTTACCCGGCGCGCGGGTCAATGTGGCACCGGTGGCAACCGACGTTCCGGGCACGCTGATCGCCCAAAAGGCAACCAATCCTCTCACCGCGGCGGAGGCAGGGTACTTCCACTACATGGGCACCCTTTTGTCGGAAATCAACCCGGTGGACAACAAACAGCTGCAGCTGGCCGACCCCCTGCTGACGGTGAGCGTGGGGAACCAGACCGTGCCGGAGGGCGCTGTTGCCACCTTTACCGCCGTGGCATCCGGGGGGATTAGAGCCTATCACTACGCTTGGCGGGAGTACCCAAACCAGGCCGCCGCCAACGCGGACGTCTTGGGTACCGGCGGCACCCTGCTGACCAACGGCGGCGCGTACAGCGGCACGGCCACGGCCAGCCTGTCCGTAACCGCCTCCGCCGCCCTGAACGGCCGGTATTACAAAGCCTTCGTGACGGATAGCCACCCCGTCAATCGCCAGACTGTGGGCGCGGCGGGCATGCTTGCGTTGCGGCCAAGAGGCTCGGTCTTGCCCAGGACCGGGGACGGCTTTGGCGGCTGGCTGCCCTGGGCTGTTTTGCTGCTGGCCGCGCTGGGCTGCGGCGCGGGCCTTATGGGCCGGGAGCTGTGGCCTCGCGGGAAAGCACCGCGCTGAAAGCCCCCCGAACCGACACCCTGAATCTGGCTGACAGGCGCCGCCTGTTGGCCGGATTTTTTGTTTTGCCAGGCGACGAGGATGGGCGTTCGTCGGTCTACTAAGCCTGTTACTCGCTGAGCGTTCCGCGTGGCTGCGTGGCATCGCCATGGCGCACAAAGGTTAAGCTGCTTCTAATGAAATCTTAAACCCAGTCTCAAGCAAGAACGCCAGGGTTGTGGTATGCTAATTTTGGCAGTCAAAATCAAAAGAAAGCATGGAGGAAGAGACGATGAGTGAAGATATGCTGCGTGATATTGAAACGCTGCGGGGGAAAGCCAATGTCTCCTATGAGGAGGCGGCCACATTGCTGGAACAGAACGGGGGAGATGTGATCCGTGCCCTGATGGCATTGGAGGCGCAGGGCCGTCTGTACCAGCAAAGTGGGCAGGGGCATGCGGAAGCCAAACCCGAGGAGCCCTGGCGCGGTGAGGCGCAGGAAGCGGGGAAAAAGGTGAAATCTTTTCTCCATAACGCCTTTGAGCACCGCTTGGTGATTGAAAAGAAGGGCGAGGACGAACAAAACAAAACGGTGCTGAACGTAAGCCTGCCGTTGGCGGTGGGCGCCGCGGTGGTGGCGCCTTATCTGGCCGTGGCTTCCGCTGCCGCCGCGGTGGTATCGGGATGCCGGGTGAAAATGGAGAAGGATGAGCACAAGGGAGAAAAAGAGCCGGAGTGAGCCGGGATTGGCTTAGCAGGTAAACTGCGCTCTGCCGTGAACGCCCCAAGCGGCAATTTCGTGTTGCATTCGGCAGCGAAATATGCTATGATTTTCTCGCTGCTTGGGATTATAGCTCAGTTGGTTAGAGCGCCACGTTGACATCGTGGAGGTCATAGGTTCGAGTCCTACTAATCCCACCACCAGACCCCTTGATTTTCAAGGGGTCTATCATTTTGCCCAAAGTGGGCGCAAGCCAAGAACAAACCATTCCACTGATTTTTCTCACAAAAGCCCGTCCATACCGAGGGCCGAAAGCAAATGCCGTTACAATCAGCTTCCGAGCTGACTGCCGGGCTGTAACATGTTTTAAATCTCTTCGGGGTCAGCCTCTTTTCTGTCAATACATACCCAGCCTATGTTACACTTTTATCATAAAACATCCGGCCTCCCTTTGGGACCCGCACATTTGCACTGTATAGCCGACGGCCCAAAGCTGCTATGTTCCAACACGAATGACAAGGAGGTTTCCGATGAACATGTTAAAAAAGAGCCTGATCCTTTTGATCGCGCTGTTTCTGCTCCCCCTGGTCGGCGGCCTGGCAAAGGCCGAAACCGTGGACGTGGACGGTGCCCCCCTCACCGGGCACGGCATTTTCGCCGCAAAAGACTGCCCGGAGGAATTGCTCAAAGCACTGGAGCAAGGCGGATTGGGCGAATATACCTGCTACCGGGGGGCCGTTTACCGCTTTCCTGTAGAGCTGGATGGTGCGGGAGAGCCGGTGGTGGTGGATGATCCGAACGCGGTTACCGCCATGGCGCTCATGGCGATAGAGAAGAAAGGAGAGCGTGTCCTGGTTTTTTTGCGCCAGGGCCAGTATGGGCTTTGGGCAACCGAAAACCTGGGCGCAAAGGCCTTGCTCCCAGGGCGGGAATTTACCATTGGGATCAATACTGTGCGCAAAGCTGCGAATGCGTCGTCATGGGAGCTTTCAGAATGGCTTGATGATGACCATATACCCGGACTTCAGTTCACCATCGTTTATCCCATACCGGAGGGCGGCACGGAAAGTTATGGTTTTTGGGACGACGGCGGCATCGCCGTCATCCGCAGCTATGAACGGGTAGATAGCGAGGGCAAGGGCGTCGTCATCCTGTCAGATCGTGGTTATCGCGTGATGGCGCTTCCCGAAACCAACCTATATGAAATGTTTTACACAGTGGACGAATATTCTTCCTCCAATGGTCTTTATGTGCCAAATGCGCCAATGTGGCCTTCCTCCATGCGGGATGTTTCTAAAGAGGATGCGCTACAGATGGCTGGGGAATCCTTGGCGCCTTCTATTAAGAAGGATATCGCCATTGTTAACTATTCTACCCCCAGGCTTCGGGAGAGGCCCTCGGCAGACAGTACGTTTCTGGGCTGGTTAAGCCTGGGTATGCCCCTAGAGGTGCTTGGGCAAGGGCCAGACGAAACCGGGGATAAGCTGGCTTGGTATCATGTCCGCGTTGGGCGGGAGACAGCTTGGACGATCGCCGTTGATTCGGACTACCAAAAACAGGACAAGAATGCGGCGCTCTGCTCCATTCCGGTGCTTGTAGCCCGCGCCACCGGCGGCCTGGCGCTTATGGAAAGCCCGGATTCCGACAGTTCCATCCTAAAGGATCTTCCCCAAGGCGCCCTGATGCACGTGCTGACAAGGCGGGATGACGGGTGGCTAAACGTGATGGTTCCCCAAAACGAGCTCAACTGGTTTGTTGACATGGAAGGCATAAGCGGTTATGTGCGGAGAAAAGATGTAATCATCGGCTTTGATGAGGTCTACCCTGCTTACGCACCTATATGGCCCTCCTATATGGAGGATATTACAGCCTACCCCACGAGCGAGGGGGAAGCGCGGCGGATCGCCGACGCATCCTGGACAACCTTTGAGGGAAAGAATTTCGCCTTTTCATCCGGCGCGAGGCTTCGGGCGCGCCCCACCACAGAAAGCCAAAGCTTTGGGATGATAAGCGCGGGTGTTCCCATGGAGGTGCTTGGGGAGACTCCAAACGAAGACACGAAGCTTTCGTCGCTGGGTAATTGGTATCAGGTCCGCGTGGGCCAGCAGGCGGGCTGGATGTACGGCACCTATGTGGAATTTCCCCAAGAGGGTAGCAAGGATTCGGCCGGCTGGCATTCTCCGGTTCCCGTAGCCCGCGCCACGGGCAGCTTGCCCCTTCTTGAAAGCCCTGATTTGGACAGTTCCACCCTGAAGGAGTTATCCCAGGACGCTATGATGCACGTGCTGGGCGAGCAGGATGACGGCTGGCTCTATGTGACGGTTCCCCGGAATGAAATCGGTTGGGCCGTTGACATGGAAGGCTTGTGCGGTTATGTGCAAAAAGAGGGCGTGACCGTAGGCAAAAGCATCATCGCCCCTGCGCTGGATGTGGCCGCCTTGGAAGCATTGAAAGCTGAAGCCTTGCGGAAGGCCGAGGCCGCGAGAAGGCAATATTCCGGCGTAAACCTGCTCATCTGCGACGGTGATTTGAGGCTGCGCTTGCTGCCCACCACGGCAGTGGATACAATCCAGGGCCTGATTAGTCCAGGCACGCTGATGGAAGTGCTGCTGAATTTCACCAACCCCCTCAATCCTTCTGACCGCTGGTCCTTGGTGCGCATTGGCAGGCAGACAGGCTGGGTATCTAGCAGTTTTGCAAGCCCCTCAACGGATGATGAGCCTTTTAGCAAAATACTATGGGAAGATGCCGCGCCCACCGCCCGGACAGAACAAGTCCGGCTGCTTCGGGAAAGCCCGAATGGCAACGCCGAAATCCTGGCGGAGCTTCCCAAGGGCGCCCGGATGCATGTGTTACTGAGAAAAACCGACGGCTGGCTCTGCGTGATGGTGCCCAGGGGCCGGATCAGCTGGACCATGGATAGGGGTGGAACGGTCGGGTATATACATGAAGACGAGGTGTCCATCTCTTCCTATAGACCTAAGGACGAGGGGAAAATGTACCGGAAGATATCCGAGAAAGCCTGGATGCAATTTGGAGAAACGGATATTGTCGGCTCCTACGGCGCCGAACTGCGGGACCAACCCGATGCGTGCGGCAAAAGCCTTGGCGCCGTTCACCCCGGCGCGCTCCTGCATGTCATACGGAAAAGCGGTACCATCGACACGCCATGGTATTTTGTGCGCATTGGCCAGGAAGAGGGCTGGGTTCCAGGCGCAACCGTCAAGATGCCAACAGAATTTGATTTTGGCGCTATGCTTTTATATGCAGACAAAAAAATGGCCCGGGCCGCTCAAACCATCCCCCTTCTGGAAGGCCCCAAGGAAAAGGCCAAAAGTGTTGCAGAACTGCCGAAGGATACCAAATTGCAAATATGCCTAGAAAGGCCAGACGGCTGGCTCTATGTGATGGTTTCCCAGGAAACAACGGGCACAACAATGGATGCGGATGGCACTTTTGGCTATATCCGGGCGGAAGATGCGACGCTGGATCCTAGCCCAAGTCCCGGCCGCTAAAGGCCAGTTCCTTATTCATTATTGATGCCTGCTCCATTTCGGGAGGCGCTATAGGCTATAACCGCCGCCCCTGCGCGCCAGAGGCGACAGCTCTGGGCGCAACTACGGCCCATGCGGCGAATCATTGTTCCATTGCGGATGCCCGCGAGCCATACGATCCCATCAAAAAAGCCGGTTGGGAGATTTGACCTCGAGTTCCAACCGGCTTTTCATATGGCAAAACCACCTTGGTCTATGCACGCTCTCCAATCCCCGCTTAGGTGAACCAGAGCTTCTCCGCGCTTTGGTAAAACAGCTTTTCCTGATCGGACTCACTGAGGAAATCAGCGCAGTGGATGGAAATTTCGGTAATGGATTGCTTGTACGTGCAAAACGGCGTGCTGCCAGGGTAGTCCGAACCAAACATCACATGGTCCAGGCCGATGGTCTCCTTGACGCATTTCAGCGCGCTGTTGGCCAAGGGGAAAGGATATTCCTCAAAGAAACCGGTGAGCATGGGCAGGCCGCCGATGTCGAACCATACATTGGGATTTTTATCAAGTAGCCCCAAGGTACGCTTGAGGGTCTCCAGGCGAGGGTACTCGCTCGGGTCCCACAGTCGGCTGACGCCCAGATGGGGGAACACGAAGGTCAGGTCGGGGTAGCGCGCAACGACCTTTTCAAAGGCTTCAATGGGATAATCAAAGGGACCCGTGCCCCAGCCCATATCCACCATGCAATACAGGCCGTTTTCCAAAATAAACTCAAAAATGTAGGCGTTGTCCGGGTCGTCCGCGACAAAAGGCGTATCGGGCATTTCAAATTTTAACGCACGGCAGTTTTTCTGCTTGGCAGCCGCTTTGGCTTCCTGCAAAAAGCGGTCCTTCCCATAGCAGGGGTTGGCGCAGCCGGTGCTCATAAAGCGGCCGGGCCATTTTTCCATGGCAGCGGCGATATACTCGCTTTGCTCGCCATAGCAGGGGGTTTCCAGCAGGCAGGCCTTATCCACGCCCGTGTTCTCCATTTCGGTTTCCAGCACGCTAAGGGGAGAGGTGCTGTCCACAAACTGAGGGGCCATAAATTGAATGATTTTCTCCCCCACCCGAACCCTTCCGTTTCCGATGGGCTCCATGGGAACATCCTTGAACCTGAACCCATGCATTTTTTTCCAAATGTGGCAATGAGCGTCGATGAGCGGGATCTTCTTCGTTCCGATGTCCAGCATATTGGTTCCTCCTATTGTTACACATTCATCATGGTTTCGGTAATGTGATTGTAATCGAAGTTCTGCCTTTCGATTTCTTCTACGAACGCGCCGTTGTTGAGCACCAGGATGCGGTCGCAGACATCCAGCAGCTCCTTCAACTCAGACGATACCAGAATCACCGTGAGTCCCTGCGCAACCAGCTCGTTTGTCAGGGCATAGATCTCAGCTTTGGCGCCCACATCAATGCCGCGGGTGGGCTCGTCCAGCAAAAGCAGCTTTTTCTTTGTCGCCAGCCATTTGGAAAACACAACCTTTTGCTGGTTGCCGCCGCTGAGAGTGCTTACCAGAACGTCCTCATCCACTGTTTTCACATGGAAGTCAGCAATGCTCTTGCGGGCTATTTGCCGCTCCTTGCTGCGGCTGATGCTACCGTAGACGTGTACTGTGGGCAGGCAGGAGATCACGATGTTTTCCATGATACTCAGGTTGGGGAACACACCCGCGTTGTGCCTGTCCTCGGCTACCATGGCGATGCCGCTGTTCATGGCGTCATGGGGCACTTTGGGCGCGTAGGGTTTGCCGTCCAGTATGGCCTCGCCTTCCAGATCGGCGCCCAAGCCGAACAATGTGCACAATAGTTCCGTGCGTCCCGATCCCATCAGCCCTGCCAGGCCAAGGATTTCCTGCTTTTGTACCTTGAAGGAAACGGGCTTTGCCATCAAGCTGCTTTTCAGGTTCTTCACGCTCAGCAGGGTTTCCGCCTGCCTGTGGCTTTGCTCGTGCTGAATCTGATGGTTCTGGTCGCCAATCATCGCCTGCACGACTTCTTTGAGGTTGATGTCCCGCGTAGGGCACGACGTCTGCTTGCGGCCATCCCGAAATACGGTGATGCGGTGGGAAATGCGGAAGATTTCCTCCATGCGGTGAGATACATACAGAATGCTGATGCCACGCTGGGTAAGCGTTTGGATCAGGTTGAAAAGAGTCTCCACATCCTCGCTAGACAACGAGGATGTGGGCTCGTCCATGATGAGCAGGCGGACGTTTTGCGAGATCACGCGGGCGATCTCAATCATCTGCCGCTCGCCGACGCCGAGGTCGCCAACCATAGCCTCCGGGTCAATGTCGATGTGAAGCTGCGCAAGGATTTTACGCGCGTTTTCCGTGGCAGCCTTCCAGTCAACCATACCCCCTCGTTTTGGTAGCTTGCCCAGGGCGATGTTTTCAGCTACCGTAAGGTTTTGAGCCTGTTCAAAATCCTGAAATATCGTGCCCACGCCTGCTGAGAAGGCCATGCTTGGGTTGTGGAAGGACACGGGTTTGCCTTCCATGAACATCTCGCCGCTATCGGGCGCATATACGCCGGAGATGATCTTGATCAGCGTGGACTTTCCCGCGCCATTGGCTCCGCACAGCGCGTGAACCTCACCCTTTTCCATGGAAAAATCCACATGGTCCAGCGCGTTGACTCCCGGAAAGGTTTTGCACAAATCTTTCACTTCAAAAAAGCTCATATCTTACTCCTTGGTTGGCGCCTCAGCCGTCAGTGGTACTGCGTGCGGTGTTAAGAAGCGCTTATTGCGCGCCGTATTCGGCAACGAAATCCTCATATTTCTCGGACTCGCTAATGTTGTCCTTGGTGATCAGAGAGGGGGCCAGGAACACGTTCTGCTCGGCGGGCTTGGTGCCGTCCTTCAGGAAGGCCAGCAGGACGTCCAGACCGGTGCGGAACTGCTGATCCGGCCACTGCTCGATGTTGCCATACAGCCAGCCGGTGTTCAGGGCGTTGAGGGTCTCGGTGCAGGTGTCAAACGCGATCACCTTCACGTCGCCGGGCTGCTTGCCCAGAGCTTCCAGAGCTTCGATGGCGCCCAGGCCCATTTCCTCGTTCTGGGTGAATACGGCCTTTAGGTCGGGATACGCCTGCATGATGTTCTCCATCACGGTCATGCCGGTGGAACGCTCATAGTTGGCGGATTCCTCAACCACCTTGAAATTGGTGTGGGAGTCGATGATTTTGTGGAAGCCTTCCTGACGCAGCAAGGTGGGGCTGGCGCCCAGGGTGCCCAGCAGCATGGCCACGGTCACTTCATCTTCGCCAAACAGGTCCACCATGGCTTGCGCGGCTACTTCGCCGCCAACCACGTTGTCGCCGCCCACGTGGGCCAGCATGCTGGTGGCATTCACGGTCCGGTCAACGGTGACGAAGGGGATGCCCGCCTCTTCCAGGGAGTCGGCGGCGGGGATCAGCGCGTCGGAGGTGACGGGGGCGAACACAACGCCGTTGACATTCATGGCGATGATGTTCTCGATCTGGCTCAGTTGAGTGGCGGAATCATCGTTGGCGTCCTGCACGATGAGCTCCACGCCTTCCAGGGTTGCTGCATACGCCTGCAGGATTTCCACGGCGCGGCCGAAGAACGGGTTGGAAAGGCGCGGCACCACAACACCGATCTTGTAGCCTTCCTCGGCTATGGCCATGCCGGAGAGCATTCCAAGAATCAACGCGACAGCCAAGAGGATTGACAGGGTCTTTTTCATGGTTGGTTCCTCCTTTTTTATTGATTAATGCACATGCATTAATTCCTCATTTCAGTGCGGGACTGCTCTTTTTGCGCTTTCTGGAGCGGATCTGCACGGTGTTGAGCAGCACGGCCAGCACGATGATGGCCCCCTGCACGATCTTTTGCCAGTAGGTCTGGATGGAGAGCAAAGTCATGCCGTTGTTGATGACGCCGATGATCAGCGTACCCACCAGCGTGCCCATCATGTTGCCCTTGCCGCCCGCCAGGCTGGCGCCGCCAATCACCACAGCGGCAATGGCGATCTGCTCAAAACCATCGCCCGCAACGGTTTCTGCCGCACCCAGGCGGGCGGTAAGCACCACGCCGGCCAGGCCGGAAAAGAAGCCACTGAGCACGAATGCCTTCACGATTTCCTTGCGGACGTTGATGCCGGAGTACAGCGCAGCCTTGCGGCTGCCGCCGATGGCAAACAGGTTGCGGCCGAAATCCCTTCGTTTGGTTACAAAGGCCATCAGCAGCGAGCATGCCAGTAGCACGATGATGGGCACCGGGAGGAAGCCGATGGAGCCCCTGCCGATGAACCTGAAATCGTCTCCCAGGCCGCTGACGGGATAGCCGTTGGTTAGCAGTAGCGCCACGCCTCTGGCAATGCCTTGCATGCCCAGGGTGGTGATGAAGGAGGGGACGTTGCCCAAGGTTACAAACAGACCGTTCACCAGGCCGGCTGCCATGCCCGACCCCAGGCCCAGGATCAGGGCGAGGTACCAGGGCGCACCGCTCTTAACGGCCAGCGCTGCCGCCACGCCGCTCAGCGCCACGATGGAGCCCACCGACAGGTCGATTTCGCCGGTAAGCACCACCAGCATCACGCCGATGGCCAGCAAGCCGTATACGGACACCTGCCGGACCACGTTGATGATGTTCCGGCTGGTCATGAAGGCCGGGGTAAGGAAGGACAACAGGATGCATACCAATATCAGCGCCAGGAAAACGCCGTAGTGGTTCAAAACCTTTTTCACATCCAGCCGTTTCCGGCCTGCGAATTGCTCTTTCATCATGGAGATCCTCCCTGTTCTTTCGATGCGGATATTTTGGATGGTTACGGCTCTGCTTCCACGGAATGGTTCATGGGCAACCCAAAGCCCCAAAGGATGTCAAGATAGCCCTCGTCGTCCTCAAATTCAAACACATGGCACTCGCCCTGCTCAAAGCGCAGAAAGTCGCCGGGTCTAAGCGCCCGCAGGGAATCCATGCCGTCAAAGGTGTCGCCATAGCGCGCCACAGCCTTGCTGGCGTCCAGCACGTAGATCCACTCGCGCTCGTGATGGTGCGGCTTCATGACCCCATGCTTGGGTGAAAAGCGCGCGAAACCGAAGCTGAGATCGTCCTCCACGGCGGCGGCCTCGCCGTATACCCGCCAAAGCTGTCTTCCCACAAGAGTGCGAGGCGTCAGTTCATCCCTTCGCACACATTCCATGGTTGTTCATCTGCCTTTCATGCCGACGGCCTTGGCAGCGGCGCGTACAATGTCCTGTACGTTTAGCCCATAGGCATCCATCAGCGTTTCTTGATCGGCCGATTCCGCAAAGGTATCGGCAACGCCCACACGCACCAGGGGGGTCGGCCTTTCGGCGCTTAGCAACTCCGCCACTGCTCCGCCCAGGCCGCCGGTCGCGCTGTGCTCCTCGGCGGTAACCAACGCGCCTGTGGCAAGGGCGGCGTTTAGCACGGCCTCCCTGTCCAAGGGCTTGATGGTGTGCATGTCTAGCACAGCGGCGCTGATGCCCGTATCCGCTAGTTTCTCCGCGGCCTGTAGGCTTCGAAACACCATGCTTCCACAGCAGAGAATCGTTACATCCTTGCCCTGTCGCAGCGGTTTGGCCTGTCCCAGCGTAAAGCGGTCCTGGGAACCATAGACCTTGGGCAGCCGATAACGTCCCAGGCGGATATATGCGGGGCCGTTCTCCTGGACGGCCTGACAGGTCAGGGCAAAGGTTGCCTGGGCGTCCGCCGGAGAGATGACCCGCATGTTGGGCAGGCAGCGCATCACGGCGATGTCCTCGCAGCCTTGATGCGTGGGCCCCTCGATACCGCCGGCAAGCCCGGCCATGGCACCGCCCATCACCACGGGCAAGTTGGGGTAACACAGAAAGGTTCGCACCTGCTCCAGTGCTCTGAGGGTCAGGAATGGGGCATAGGTGCCGATTATGGCTTTCCGGCCAGTGGAAGCGATGCCCGCTGCCATGTTTACCATGTTCTGCTCGGCGATGCCGATATTAAACACCCGATCTGGAAATTCCAGCGTGGCCTCGTCAAAACCCATGGAGGAACTTGTGTCCGGCGCTATGGCCACCAGCTGGGGGTCGCTTTGCATGCAGGCCAGCACCGCTTGGCCAAAGGCTGTTCGAGTTGCCAAGGTATCGTAGACCTTATCCATGACGGTTCTCCTTTGGGGCGGCTTTTTCGCTTAGCTCTCCCAGAGCCAGGGCGTAATCTGTGTCATCCAGCGCGTGCTGGTGCCAGGCGTTGTTGTTTTCCATAAAGGAAACGCCCTTTCCCTTGGTGGTATTGGCGATGATGGCCACCGGCATGCCCTGGCGCTTCTTGGCGGCGCGCAACGCGGCCGTTACCTGGGCCATGTCATGTCCGTCCGCCATTTCCGCCTTCCAGCCAAAGGCGCGGAATTTTCCAGCGATGTCGCCCAGGGGCAGGATGCCGTTGGTGGCGCCACAGCTTTGAAAGCCGTTGTTATCAACGATGCCCACCAGGTTGTCCAACCCTTTGGCTCCCGCGTACAGCGCCGCCTCCCAAATCAGCCCTTCCTGCAATTCGCCATCGCCCATGATGCAGAAAACGGTGGCGGGGCTTTGGCGAAGGCCCAAGCTGAGCGCCATGCCCGCCGCGATGGACAGGCCGTTGCCCAGGGAGCCGCTGGTCATATCCACACCGGGGGGTTTGGGAAAGGCGGGGTGGCCCTGAAGGCGGCTATGCAATCCACGCAGATCGGCGTACCAGTCGCGGGGGAAATATCCCGTTAGTCCCAGCGCGGCGTATAGGGCGGGCGCGGCATGCCCTTTGGACAGCAGCAGCCGGTCTCGGTCCGGCGCGTCGGGATGCGCGGGGTCCACGTTCATCACGTCAAAATACAACGCCGCCAGGATGTCTGCGCAGGACAGGGAGGGGCCGGGATGCGCGGGCCCCTTTGCCAGATGCGCCATTTCCAAGATGTCACGGCGGAGGTCCTTGGCGTGGCCTTTCAGTTGGGCTACCGTACTCACGACTGGGTTTCCTCCTCTTCGAACAGCTTGGCATAGACCCCCGCAATGTCCTCCAGGGTCATGGTCTTGGGGTTTTGGTCCAGCAGACGTTGTACGCCAGAGGCGGACTCCGCCAGAAAGCCCAAATCAGACACGGGAACGTTGAACACGGATAGTCGATCGGGGATGCTCAGGCTTCGGGTTAGGCCAAAGATGGCGTCAACCACCACCTTCTCCGCGGCGGCGCGGTCATGGGCAGGCAAATCAAGGCCCATGGCCTCGGCGATGGCGTACAGATCCTCGCCCAGCGCGTCCATGGTGAAGTCGATCACGTAGGGCAGCAGCATTGCGTTGGCGATGCCATGGGGGATATGGTAGGCTCCGCCCAGAGGATAGCTGAGGGCGTGTACGGCCACCGTGCTGGAACAGCGTATGGCGACCCCGCCATAAAACGCCGCGATCAGCATGCCTTCCCGGGCTTCCATGTCATTGCCGTCCCGGTAGGCTCTGAGAAGATAACGGGTAATGAGCCGCATGCCTTCCATGGAATATAGGCGTGAAAAGGGCGTATGCTTGCGAGAAATATAGGTTTCGATGCAATGGCAAAAAGCGTCTAATCCTGTGGCTGCCGTAATGTGAGGAGGCAGGCCGCGGGAGAGCTCCGGGTCCAAAAAAACCCTTTGGGGCAGAAAGGAAGGGTGAATCACGCCCTGCTTGACCTTCTTTTCAGGGATCAGCACGATGGCATTGATGGTGGCCTCCGCGCCTGTGCCCGCCGAGGTGGGCGCGGCGTAGAGCGGGCACGCGTCGGCGGTGATGCGGCTCACGTCGGTCACATCATCCCGGTAAGCGGGATTGGTAAGCATGGCGCTGATGAGCTTGGCGATGTCCAGCGTACTTCCTCCGCCCACGGCGATGATCAGTTGCACGTCTTCACAGGCCTGATTCAGCGCTTCATAAACCTCCAGCACCTGGGCCACCGATGGCTCGGCGGGAATCTCACTTACCAGGGCCACGGCCTTGGCGCGGGACCGCAGACCTTCCACAAGGGCTTGTACATTTGGATGAGCGCAAACGGCGCTGTCCACCAGCAACCCTACGCGCTGGGCGCCCGAAGCCTGTGCATGGGTCAGCGCCTGCTGCAATGCGCCCGCGCCGCAAACGACCTCCGACGGAATCTGTAATGAATACATGGCGGTCACTCCCTTTTTGGCCATCCTTTATTTCACGTCCGTGCGGGACATATAATCGATCAGCTCGTCCAGCGTATCCGTTTCTCCGAAACCTCCGGATTTGGTGGCGATCCAGACCTTTCGCGGAATGGCGGTTTGCAGGTTGGCCCAGCCGTATGCGATGCCGGAAAGCGGCTCGGAAAGCATGTGAATGCAGCGGATCCCAAAAGCGTCCAGCACGCCGTTGGCGGTGTCGCCGCCGGAGATAAGAAACTTGTCAAACAGGGAAAAATACCGGTCAAAGATGGCCTTGGCTGTTTGGCTTAGCGTATGCAAAATGGCTTGGCTTACGGGCGGGTCGTCCACGTCGCTCTCGGTTTCCAGAGCGTTTACCGTAAGCACAATGCCCATTTTTATCCGTTGTTCCTCCATATCCCGTGTCACCTGGTCAATTACACGCTGCATTGCGCGTTGGCCGCCACCGCCCAGGATTTCTTCCGCGTTGATGGTGTAAAAGGTAAGGTCGTCGCGGTGGGCCAGATAATCGATCTGTCGGCGGGTCGTGGGATGATTGGTGCCCATCACCACAAAGATGAACCCGTCATCCTCGCGGGTCAGCTCCTCGCTGAGAAAGGCGGCCAGGCCGGCACAACCCACAGGCAAAATGCGCATGCTGCGTTTCAGCAAGCGGATGGCAACGGCTATGCTTTGCAGATCCTCATTTCTTTCCGCGTCCACCACAACCACGCCGATGCCCAAGGCATAGTGCTTGGCAATAGCCGCGCAAATGGTTTCGCTGCCTTGGCGAACCTGGGCGATGTCCACCAGTGAAACCTTGCGCTTACCTTCCCCCAACACGTCCAGCCAACTTTTGTCCGTTTGCGTCCAGTCCCCGTTGTCCCGAAGCCGCAGCAAGCCGTTTACGCATTGGCGGCCGTTGTCCGGATAGGCTGGAGATACAATGGCAAGCTGCAAATCGGCGGCGTCCATCACCGCGTCGATTTCCTGCGCGATGTTGCCGCGCATCACGGAATCGATTTTTTTAAACAGGGTGGTCTCCGCGGCGGAAGCCTTTTGGGTGAGGGCATACAGGCAATCGTAAGCGGCTTGGGGCGTCGCGCCACGTGTTTCGGTGTTGACGGCCACCACATCTTCCACATCCAGGCTGGACTTTTCAAAATCCTTGACGTTTACGATGGCGCTGATGCGTGCGTTGCTCCGCAAAAACTTAATGCTGGTGTCGCAGGTGCCTGTCAAATCGTCCGCCATAATCACTATTTTCTGCTTCATGGAAATGCCTCGCTTACCTCTATCGTTTTCTCAATCGAGCCCGCGCCATGGACGCGCCCATAGAGATGGCGTTGAGCATGCTCAATTCAGACGCTTTTCCCGTGCCTGCCAGCTCGAACGCGGTGCCATGATCCACCGAGGTGCGGATGATGGGTAGGCCCAGCGTGACGTTTACACCGGTCACAGAGCTCCATTCCCGTTTGGTTTCATCGTAGACAAAGCCCAGCACCTTCAGGGGAATATGCCCCTGGTCGTGATACATGGCCACGACGATGTCAAACATACGCCCTCTGGCCTTGGAAAACACGGTGTCCGGCGGTAGCGGGCCGGTCACATCCAAGCCTTGGGCACGGGCTTGCGCAACTGCGGGCGCGATCTCCTGGATTTCCTCTGTGCCAAACAGGCCGTTTTCGCCGCAATGGGGGTTCAGCCCTGCCACCGCCACCCGCGGGTTTTCGATGCCCAGATCCACGCAGGCCTGATAGGCCAGATGGATGACCTCTAGAACACGAGCTTTTTTCACCCGATCACAGGCCTCCCGCAGGGAAACGTGAGTGGATACATGCGCCACGCGCAAGGGATAGTCCACCAACATCATGCTGTAGCTACTGGTGTGGGTAAGGTGGGCATAAATCTCGGTATGGCCGCTGTAATGATAGCCTGCCAGGTTAAGCGCTTCCTTGTTAAGCGGGCCGGTAACGGTACCGTCCACCTGATTTTCCATAGCCAAGCGGATGGCCTCGGCGATGGCGGTATAGGCCGCGTGTCCGCCGATGGCCGTTACCTCTGCATAGGGCGCAGGGCCTTGAAGTTGAAGCGGCACATTCCATACCGAAATGGTTCCAATTTGAAACAAATGGGAGCGAATATCCTTGACTTCTTCTATCGCCACATCCACAATGCCGGATGCTTCCATGGCGCGCGCCACCATGCGCATATCTCCTACAACCAGAGGCCTGCAACATTGATCAACTGTTTCATGTTGCAATGCTTTGACGACAATCTCCGGACCGATGCCGCAGATATCCCCCATTGTAATTGCTAAAATCGGTTTTTCTTCTGGGTGTGCCATTGATTTTGTCCTCCAAAGAAACGTTTACTATTTTAGAATCGCTTATGTGGCTATGCTATCACGATCGTTTTCATTTGTCAACACATTGTGGAGAAAAAAACATGACATGAAAAAAATTGTTTCATAATAGAACAAAAATCAATATAAGATAAATTTTCGATGGACTTTTCTTCTGAAATGATGGATTTTTGTGTTTTATTATGATACACTTCTGGCGATAACCATACTGGGAGTGATCATATGCCTCAAGAAGCAAACATCCTCGCAATCGCTCCGTATCAGGGGCTCAAAAATTCGCTGTTAGAAGCGGCCAAAGCACTGCATTCGGTTAAGTTGGATGTGATCGTGGCCAACCTGGAGGCCGCTGAACACCTCCTTCAACCTGATGTGCTGCACAAATATGACATTCTGATTTCCCGGGGCGGCACTGCGGAGCTGATCAGCCGAATGACGCGCATACCGGTCGTGCAGATCCGCATTTCCATCTTGGATATGCTGCGCATCATTCAGACCGCGCGCCAAAGCGGGGACGCGTTTGCCATTGTAGGCTTTGGCAATGTAACGCGGCCGGCGCTCACGGTGGCGGAGATTCTTCATTTTGATTTTCCCATTGTGGAAATCAGCGGCAAGCAGGAGGTGGAAGCCGTCCTGAAGGAGCTGGTGGCAAGAGGGCGCAACCTGATCGTAGGCGATGTGGTAACGGTCAACACGGCTCGGGCCATGGGCCTGAACGCGCTGCTGGTCAACTCCGGCGTGGAAAGCGCATCAGAGGCCTTGCACGATGCTCTTTCCATCTTCAACAGCCTTTCCGCCCTTCGACAGGAAGCCTCATCTTATCTTTCCATGCTGGACGCGTCCGATCAAGCCATCCTCTATGTGGACTCCAGCGGCGCCGTTAGATATCAAAACCCGGCATTCCAATCCAGCGGTTTGTCCTCTGACCAGCTCCTGGCCGCCTGCGCCGGGCAGGAGGGAGAGACCCTCTATCAGCATGACAAGCAGATCTATACCATTCTTAAAAAAAACCTGCCCAAAGGCGAGGCGGCCGACCATGTGCTGTTTTTGGAGCGTATGCCGCAAACTGACCACGCCACGCATTTTTCAGTGCAGCCCCTGACTGCTGTGGAGAAAGCGTATTGCCTGTACGACCGGGATACGGCAAAGGCTGTGGAAACCATGATCGGCCTAAGCGACGCAAACCGTGTATTGTGCGTCTATGGGGACCCCGGTACGGAGCGGGAACTACTGGCCAAGCATTTGCATTGCCGCCTGATGGCGGACAGGGAGGGTGATTGCTTTTTTATCACCGTCAAAAGCGACGCCTTCGGGGAGGAAAGCTGGCCGCAATGCGCAAGCCTGCTGCACGACTATGCTCAAAAAAAGCAAGTGACGCTGTATTTTCATGATGTGCAGATGATCGGCCTGGAAGGCGCGCATAGGCTTTCCACTTTTTTGAAGCAAATCGGCGAGGATCACCGTTGCCTGCTGATTTTTTCCTCCACCAAATCTCCGGACAGCCTCGCCGTGAAGCAGGATTACCCAGACGCGCTGTGCCGGCAGATGTGCGGCCCCTCTTGTTATATTCCGCCCCTGTGCAAGCGCGCGGACAGCATCCCCGCCATATGCAGCATGATGGTGGGCAAGTGCAACAGCAAATACGGTAAGCAAGTGGTGGGTTTTGAACCGGACGCCATGCGGTTTTTGGTGGAGTATGCCTGGCCCCTGAATGAGGCTCAGCTGCAAAACGTCATCACGCGCGCCATCACCCGGGCGAGCAAGGCCTACCTCACCCGAGAAGAGCTTATGCCCATCCTGCGTCAGCCACAAAGCGCGGATCAGCGCGAGCTATTGGTGGATACCTCCCTTTGCCTGGAGCAAATCGAGCAGGAGATCATCGAGCATGTACTGCGCCGATGCGGCATGAACCAGACCGCGGCGGCGCAAAGCCTGGGGCTCAGCCGCAGCACGCTGTGGCGCAAGCAAAAGCCGGAATAACCTGCGAATCGTTGCGGTTGCCTGCGGGCGAAGTCATGCGGAAACTTGACACGCCTGCTTTTTTATCCTTTCGCTATAGATTCAACCCAAAATGCGCAAAGAACCAGTCATCGTCACGGACGCGCACGGCAAACCGCTGGGAACGGACGGTTTGGATGATCTCTTCTGTAAACACCTGGGCGTAGGCCGCCTCGGCCAGCGGCACGTGCCGGTGTTCCCGGCGCAGGCGCTCCACCCGCTGCTGGTTGTAATGGCACAGCGCGGTATCAAAGCGGTTGTGTAGGACATCCCCCAAGTGAATGGGAGGGGGCGGGGCTGTGCGGTACTGGTGTGAAACGCAGGTTCTTGGCGCGCCGTAGACCGTATATCCGTTCAGCCACAGTTTCAGTGAGATCTCCTCCTCCTCACCGCCATAGCCGCGAAACGCCGCCTCATAGCCGCCCACCCGGCTAAAAGCCTGAGTGCGCACCGCCCAGCACGCGCCGGACAAAAAGGGCGCCTCAAAGGGCTGACTGTGGGTCGGCATCCAGCAGGTGGCGCTAAGTGTGCAAAATGTTCTGCCGCACATGGGCTGGTTGGGTGCAACCAAACTCATGGCCGCGCGCAGCGCATCGTGGCGGGACAGCGGATTATGATGGTCCAACGCGCGAAACGCCGGCGTTACCGCAGCCGCGCCCTTCACATCCATCACGTTGCCAATCACATCCAGCCAGCCGGGTTCCACGTCGATGTGAGCGTGACAGAATACCAGCATATCGCCATGCGCCTGCCCGCGCCCAGGTTGCGGGCAGGCAAAATGCCTAGCCCGGGGGTTTTTGCAACGGGGATTCTGGGATCGGCGCAGGTGGCCAGCCATGCGAAACTATCGTCTGCCCTTGCAGCTCAATCTTTTCATCGCCGGGCGTGCAGGCTCAATTGCTTTTGCATGGTTGCCGTTCATTACGGAAAGGAGTGAGCCAATGACACGCGACCCTCAGTACATACCCTTTGACAAAAGCGGCGAAAGCATGAAGGCCGATGCCCGGAGAAGGCAGATACCCCTTTGTCATGATGGTTGTCCATGC
>JAVBSI010000055.1:0-19782 GCA_031556815.1 Eubacteriales bacterium
AACATTCCGCCCGCCGACTGCACGGACGGCTATGGCATCGCGGCGCTCTATGACCTGGAGCTTGTGGCCCCGTAAGCATTTTTTCCGCATGGGGAGCCATGCCCTACCACTGTATAGGGCATGGCTTTCCCTTATCCGGGAAATGAATACGGGATTTTGAGAGGGGGGATATCGCCCATGAAAGGGTACCGGAAATACTTTGGCAAAAAGATTTTATGGTTTGTGGTCACTTTTGTTTTTGCGGTTATGCTCAATTTTCTTTTGCCACGCCTGATGCCAGGCGATCCCGTGGCGGCCATCACTGCACGGACGGCGTCAGGTATGACCAACGCTTCCGCTGTGAAGAAAATTTATGAGCAGTACCAAAAGGAGTTTGGTACCGATAAATCCTTGGTGGAGCAGTTTGGTATTTTTGTAAGGAATCTTTTTCAAGGGGATTTGGGCACCTCCTTTAGCCAGTATCCCCGCAAAGTATCCGATATTATTAGCAACGCCATTGTATGGACCATTTGCTTGCAGTTCCCCGCCATTATCGTGGGGTGGCTGCTGGGTAATATCTTGGGGGCTCTGGCTGCTTATATCCGCAAGGGCTATGATAAAGTGCTCATGCCCATCACCCTCTTTTTAAGCAACGTGCCAGCCTTTGGTATGGCGGTCACGTTGCTGGTTATTTTTGCGGTCAACCTGAAGATTGCGCCCACGTCGGGCGGCTATGCTTTTGATATGCTGCCCAACCTGAGTTGGAAGTTTTTTCAGTCCGTCTTTACCCACTATCAACTGCCCTTCTGGTCTATCGTGCTGGTCTCCATCGGTGGGCAGGCGGTGGGTATGCGTTCCATGTCCATCTACGAGTTGAATGCCGATTATGTGAAATACTCTCGCTTTTTGGGCATCAAGGACCGCAAGATTGTGGGCTATGTGTTTCGCAATGCCATGCTCCCCCAGGTGACGGGCCTGGCCTTGGCGATTGGAACCATGATCAGTGGCGCGCTGGTTGCCGAGATTATATTCAGTTACCCCGGCCTTGGCACTACCATGTACCAGGGCATCACCATGTCCGACTATCCGCTGATCTCGGCCACCACGCTGATTATCACCATCATGGTGTTGCTGACCACCTTCGTTTTGGACATCATCATCGGCTTTATTGATCCGCGCGTTAAAGCCGCTCAATTTGAGTAAGGGAGGCGAGCAGAATGAAAAACACCTTACATCAAATCTTCCATTCGCCCAAATTCCTGATTGGATTTTGCATTTTTATGGTCATTTTGCTGACGATGCTTATATATCCCCTGTTCAACCCCGGAGATCCCCTGGAAATGATCGGCCTTGGCACCTTTGCCAAGCCCGGCACCTATGTGTCCCTGTATGATGGCGTGGGCACGGAGACCAGCACCTTCAAGCTACCGGATGCGGCGGACAAGCGGATCGCTAAAATGATCAGCGCCGAGGATCGGGTGAGCATGGTGGGCTGGTTTGAAAAAGCGGGGGTCAGCGTGGAAGGGTTGGATATTAACGATACCGACGCTTTATTGGCCCTATGGCGTGCCAACTATGACCCCGCCATCGCGCCAAAGGGCATGACCAAAGCCATGCGCAACTTTTATGTGCGCCTGAACAACAAGCTGTTGGCCGCCAACACGGCCGATACTTTGGTGGTTTCCTCTCACAATGACGAAACCGGCGAAATGGTGGAAAAAGCAAAGATCACCACCACCGATTATATCAATGTGGCGGATGTGGCCAATGTGAAGCATTTGCCCCTGGGTACGGAAACCTTTGGCCGGGATGTGCTTAAGGAGTTGGTGGCAGCCTGCGGCACCTCCATCATGGTGGGTATCATCGCCGGCACCGTGGCTACGCTAATCGGCCTGCTGCTGGGGCTTCTGGCCGGCTATCTAGGTGGGCTTGTGGATGACATTGTCATGTTCTTCACCAATATCTTCACGGTTATTCCCGGGTTTGTGCTGTTGATCCTTATCTCCTATTCCGTGGGGCAAGATCAGCGCGGGGCGAGCACCGTTGCCGTGGTGATTGGGTTGACCTCCTGGGCCTGGACCACCCGATCTGTGCGCGCCCAGGTCACGAGCCTTCGCAACCGGGATCATGTGAATCTATCCAAGCTGTCGGGGCACAGCCTGGGCCGCATTATCCTCACAGATATTTTTCCCTACATTGCCAGCTATGTGGTGATGGCCTTTATCCTTCAGGTTAGCTCCGGCATTTTGGCGGAAACGCAGCTCTCCCTGTTGGGGCTTGGCCCCAAGACCACGGAGGTGCCTACCTTGGGGTTGATGATGAACTGGTCCATGCTGTATTCTGCGCACCTAAACGGCTCATGGTGGGCTTATTTCCCGGTCGTATTGCTGATCGCGTTCATCTCTTTTTCGTTGAATTTGATGAACACGGGGCTTGACCAGGTGTTTAACCCCACCTTGAGAGATTAGGGAGGATTGGATATGAGCAGAACGATTTTGGAGGTCAAGGGCCTTACCACCAAATACATCACCCGCTTTCGGGAGGATGTGTACGCCGTGGATCATGTTTCCCTGAAAATCGAGGAGGGGAAATCCTTAGGCATCGCCGGGGAAAGCGGTTGTGGGAAATCCACGCTGGCGTTGAGCCTCATGGGCTACTACTTCCCACCGCTGCATTACATCAGCGGCGAAATCTTCATTGATGGCAAGAACATCTCCGGCATGGACCCGGATGAGGTGCGCAAAAACGTGCTGGGGTCAGAAATCGCATACATCCCTCAAGCGGCCATGAACGCGCTGAACCCCACCCGTAAGATCCGAAAGTTTATTGAGGATGTTGTGTTGGCCCACCACCCGGAGCGTAGCAAAAAGGAGATCAACGAAATGGCGGAGGCCCGCTTCGCCGAGCTGGGCCTGCCCGTGGACGCCTTGGACAAACACGCTGTGGAGCTGTCAGGCGGCATGAAGCAACGCACGGTTATTGCCATTTCCACCATCCTGAAGCCCAAAGTGCTGATCGCCGACGAGCCTAGCTCCGCCTTGGATGTGACCAGCCAGAAGATGGTCATCAAAATGCTTCGTGAAATGATGGATAAGGGTTTCATCAAAGCCATGATCTTTATTACCCACGAGCTGCCACTGCTGTACAACGTCACCGATGACATCATGGTGATGTATGCGGGCCAGATCGTAGAAAAGGGGACCGCGAAGGAGATGGTGTTTGACCCCATCCATCCCTATTCCAGAGGATTGATGAAGTCTATTTTAGTGCCGGAGGAGGGCACCCGGGAGCACAAGCTCAGCGCCATTCCAGGAACACCGCCCAACCTGAAAAAGCCGCCGGAGGGTTGCCGCTTTGCGGAACGGTGCAAGTTTGTGTTGCCCACCTGCCGGGTCAGTTCCATCCCCAGCATTCAGTTTGGTGACAATCGGATCTATCGCTGCGGACATTCTGTCGAGCATCTGAGGGAGGAATACGCCCATGAAGACAAATGATGTGACGCAAAAACCCCTGTGCCTCAGCGGCAAAGGGGTCACCAAAATTTTTGGCTTGGGCGACAAGACAACTTGCGCTGTGGATCATGTGGATTTTGCCTTCCACGAGGGGGAGCTCATCAGCATTGTGGGGGAGAGCGGCAGCGGAAAAACCACCCTGTCCAAAATGCTGCTGGGATTGTTGAGCGTGACCGAAGGGGAGATTTTTTTCCAGGGTAAGCCCCGGGACATTTCCAGCCGCCACAAGCGGCATGAGTATTGGAAAGGCATCCAAGCCATTTTTCAAGACCCTTTCTCTTCCTTTAATGTGTTCAACAAAATTGATACTGTGCTGTTGGATTGCATCCACATGCGTGGGGGTCGTCATTTGCCAAGGGACAAGAAAGTGGAAATGATGACGGAGGCTTGCAGTTTTGTGAATTTGAAGTTCGCGGAGCTCACCAACAAGTACCCCTTTGAACTCTCCGGCGGCCAGATGCAGCGGCTGATGATCGCCCGTATCTTTTTACTCAAACCCAAAATTCTATTGGCGGATGAGCCTACCTCCATGATCGACGCCTGTTCCCGCGCTACCATTTTGGATATGCTGCTGAACCTTCGGGACGAAATTGGTATGACCATCATCTTCATTACCCATGACATTGGCCTGGCCTATTACATTTCGGATAGCGTATACATTATGGAGCACGGCAAGTTTGTGGAAAGCGGAACGGCGGACGAGGTGATCTTGACCCCCAAGGCGGAGTATACCAAGCGGCTGATTAGCGATGTGCCCAAGATCTATGAACCCTGGGATTTGAATACTGTATCATTGCATTAAGAGGAGAGAAGAAATGGAAATTCAAAAACTGATTTCAGAAATGACGCTGGAAGAAAAGGCGTCTCTATGTTCGGGGCTGGATTTTTGGCATACGAAGCCCATTGAACGCTTGGGCATTCCATCCGTGATGGTTAGCGATGGCCCCCATGGTATGCGTAAACAGGACACCAGCGCCGATCATCTGGGCATTAATGACAGCATCCAGGCTGTGTGTTTTCCCCCCGCCTGCGCAAGCGCCGCCAGCTTTGACCGGGATCTGCTTCGCCAGATCGGTGAAGCCATAGGCGACAGTTACCAGCACGAGGAGGTCTCCGTGGTGCTGGGGCCGGGGGTCAATATCAAGCGATCTCCCTTGTGCGGCCGCAATTTTGAATACTTTAGCGAGGACCCCTATCTGGCGGGGGAACTGGGCGCCGCCATCGTGAAGGCGATCCAAAGCCGCAACATAGGCACTAGCCTCAAACACTTTGCCGCCAACAACCAGGAAAACCGGCGCATGTCCTCCGACTCGGTGATCGATGAGCGTACCCTGCGGGAGATCTACTTGTCGGCTTTTGAAAATGTGGTAAAAAACGCCAAGCCCTGGACGGTGATGTGTTCCTATAACCGGCTGAACGGCACCTATGCTTCCGAGAGCTACAACCTGCTGACCGAAATTTTGCGCGACGAGTGGGGCTTTGACGGCTATGTGGTTAGCGACTGGGGCGCTGTGGCTGACCGGGTGGCTGGGGTTGCCGCGGGGCTAGACCTGGAGATGCCTGCCTCCGGTGGCGGGAATGACAAGCGCATCGTGGATGCGGTGAAGGCTGGAAAGCTGGAGGAGAAGATTGTAGATCAAGCCGTTGAGCGCATCTTGACGATTACCGACCGCTACCTGCAACACAAGAGGCCCGAAACCCCATGGGACATGGAAGCCCAGCATGAGCTGGCACGCAAGTTGGCGGCGGAGTGCATGGTGTTGCTGAAAAACCAGGACAATCTCCTGCCGCTCACCCAGGGGCAGACCATCGCCGTCATTGGGGAGTTTGCGAAGACGCCCCGTTTCCAAGGCGGTGGAAGCTCGCACATTAACTGTTTCAAGGTCACCAGCCTGATGGACGCGCTGGAGGGTGTGGCAGGGATACAGTATGCCCAGGGCTATGATATGAAGGTGGTGGAGCCCGATGAAGAGCTGATCTCCAAGGCTGTGGAGGCCGCCAAAGCGGCCCAGGTGGCGGTGGTTGTGGCTGGGCTTCCGGATGCCTTTGAGAGCGAGGGCTATGATCGGACGGATATGTGTATGCCGCCCTGCCAAGATGCGCTGATCCGGCGGGTGGCGCAGGCTAACCCCAACACCGTGGTGGTGCTCTACAACGGGTCCCCGGTTCAGATGCCCTGGCTGCCGCAAGTGAAGGCGGTGGTGGAAGCGTATCTGGGGGGCCAGGCCGTGGGCGGCGCAACCAAGGACATCCTTTTTGGAGAGGTAAACCCCTCTGGGCGCCTGCCCGAAACCATCCCGCAAAGGCTGGAGGACAATCCCTCTTTCCTGACCTACGGCGGCGAGGGGGATCACGCAGTCTACGGTGAGGGCATCTTTGTGGGGTATCGATACTACGACAAGAAGCGGGTGGAACCCCTGTTTCCCTTTGGCTTTGGCCTCAGCTACACCAGCTTTGCCTACCAAAACCTGAAATGTAGCGCCGAGAGGATCAAGGACACCGACGAGCTCATCGTGACCGTGGATGTGACCAACACAGGCAAGGTTCCCGGCAAGGAAGTGGTGCAGCTCTATATCGGTGATGTGGAAAGCACTGCGTTCCGTCCCGTGCGTGAGCTGAAAGGCTTTGAGAAGGTGGCCCTGAAGTCCGGTGAAACGAAGACAATCACCTTTACCTTGAATAAGCGCGCTTTCGCCTATTGGAACGTCCAAATCCATGACTGGCACGTGGAAACCGGCGTTTTTACCATTGAGGTGGGCAGTAGCTCCCGTGATATAGCCCTTTGCGGCCAGGTAACGGTGGAAAGCACCGTGGAGCTGCCCGTGCATTACACCGTGAACAGCATCTTCCTGGACCTGATGAAGAGCGCCAAAGCCCGCGCCGTGTTGCAGCCCTTGTTGGATAGCATGATGCAAGGCTTTGGCGTGGGGGTGGAACAAGACGAGCGCAGCGAAGCGGCGGAAGAAGCCATTTCCGTGGAAATGTTGCAAGCGATGATGCAGTACATGCCTCTTCGCGGCGTACTCAGCTTTGCCGATAGCCAGCTAACCTATGAGCAGCTGGAAGCCATGGTGGCAAAGATCAACGAGGGGTAAGGGAGAGAAAGTGGGGCGGTTGGATTTTTCCCTGCTCCTTTGCCCAGGGCGAAAGGCAGGGATCTGCGTTTTACCGCTCACAGGATCAAAGCAATCGTTGGATACCAAAAGGGAACCCCTGCGGTTTGGAACCGCAGGGGTTTTTCATGTACCTTCCGACTTTAGAGCCTTGTATCCCACATGCCGCAGAAGGGGTCAACGGGATTGATTCCCTTAAAGGAAGCGCGCCCGGTAAGTTTATCCACCAGCGCATCCAACACGGTGTCGGTGGAGGCGTAAGCATTGATAAACGTCCGGACCCGGGGCACATCCACAAGGTGATAGGGGTTTTCCACGGAGATAAACACCGTGGGCACGCTGGTCATATACACAGGCACGTTGGCGCCCATGGGCTGTGCCCACTCGATGCGCACGATGGTCTGGTTGCTCTTGGTGGACATATTGGCCAGGTAAACGATGAGATCGTACTTGTCCGTGATGGCGCTAAAGGGTGTCATCAGGCCTTCCATGCCCTTGGCCGGATCGAATACATCGATATCGAAGCCTTCCGCGTCCAGCCTCTCCTTAAACTTCTGGGCCACGTCCTTGCGTACCGAGTAGGCAAAGCCCTGTTCACTTTCAATGGCATAAAAGAGCACCTTTGGGTAACGCGCCGGGGTGAGTGGCAGCACGCCCTGCTCCTCTTTGACCAGAGTGATGGCCTGGTCAGCGCAATCCTTAGCCCACCCTTGATGCTTGGCCAGCATGCCCTGCGGCAGTGCTCTATCCAGCGTAGGCGGCAGCGTGCCATCCGCCTGCTGCTGGTGCAGCCCCAGCGCGGCCTTCAAGCCCAGGATCTTGGTGAGTGCGTCGTGCATGCGCTCTTGGGTGATGGTGCCATCCTCCACCCCTTTTTTCATATAGGCCATGTCTTCCTCCAGGTTTCGGGCAAATAAGAACATATCACAGCCCGCGGCGATGGCTTGGGGTACGGCTTTTTCACGGGGCATCGGGATGACCATGCCAGCCATGGTAGTGGCGTCGGTAACCACCAGACCGTTGAAACCCAACTTTTCTTTCAGCAGTTGGGTGACCAACTCGTAGGAAAGGGAGGCGGGCAAGATATCGGCATCCGTCAGTTTCGGGTTTAGCGCCTTGGAATAGGCGGGTTGCATGATGTGGCCGATCATGCAGGTCATGGCGCCCGCATCGATGCAGGCTTGATAGATCATGCCGTATGTCTGGTCCCACTGCTCCGTGCTCAGCGAGTTGATGGACGTAACCAGATGTTGATCCCGCTCATCCATGCCATCCCCGGGAAAATGCTTGATGGAGGCGGCGACCCCATGTTTTTGGACAGCTTTCACATACCCCACGCCCATACGCATAACCCGCTGCGGATCCGAGCCAAAGGTACGCGTATTGGTGATGGGATTGCGAAAGTTGTGATCGATATCGATGATGGGTGCAAAGGCCCAGTTGCAGCCCAGGGACGCACCCTCGCTACCACAAACTTCCCCTAGAAGCGCACCCATCTCGTCATTGTTGGTGGCGGCAATCTCCAGAGGCGAACCCAGAAAAGTTCCTTCGTCCGCAATGCCGTTGCCGCCTTTCTCCAGGTTGGCGGCGATCAGCATGGGGATGGCGGAATGAGCCTGGAGGGTACGGATGGTCTCCACAACTTCGGCCTTGGGCATGGGCCGGCACATGAGACCACCGGGTTTCACCTCTTTGGCAAGATGCAGCAGATAGTCTGGATCGCTGGCGTAGGAGATCAAACAGAAAAGCTGCGCTACTTTTTCCTCCAGTGTCATCTTGTCAATGGTTTGGTTGACCCAGGCAATATCCTCATCCTTCAGGAAAAAAGGTGCAGATTTCAAATCACCCATGGGATTTCCTCCTTAATGGTATTTTTCATTTGTGAATAGAGCAGGCAGTCCCGCAAGCGACCGTTGCTGCCAGGCAACTTTCATTATACCATGATTTTAGGTGATTGGCTGCTTATTTCTTCCACGCCGGCCGCTGACTGCCAGCTTAGATCGGCCCCACGACCCGATGGGGCACATACGGCTCCTCCAGGTAGGAGACCTCTTCTGGCGTAAGCTTCACGGCAAGGGAGGCGACGGAGTCCTCCATATGGGCGATTTTGGTGGCGCCGATGACAGGCGCGGCTACGGGAGCTTTTTGCAATAACCAAGCCAGTGCGACCTGGGTTCTGCTTACCCCATGCTTTTGGGCGATTTCTGCGACCCGCTCCACGATGGGCTGATCCACATCAGCGGTGGCCCCATACTTCATCTTGGCGATCGAGTCTGTCTCCAGGCGCGTGGTGGTCGTGGCAAGGTCTCGAGAAAGCCGACCAGAGGCAAGCGGACTATAAGGAGTGACGGCGACCTGCTGGTCGATGCATAGGGGCATCATTTCCCGTTCCTCTTCCCGGTACAAAAGGTTAAAGTGGTTTTGCATGGACACAAAGGGCGTCCAGCGGTGCTCTCTCGCGGCGTATTGGGCCTTTTGGAACTGCCATGCGTACATGGCGGAAGCGCCAATGTATCTCACCTTTCCGGCACGAATCACATCGTGCAGCGTTTCCATGGTTTCTTCAATGGGCGTTTCGTAATCCCAACGATGGATGATATACAGATCCACATAATCCGTGCCCAAGCGTTGTAAACTCTTGTCGAGCTCGCTTAAGATCGCCTTGCGTGAAAGCCCCGCGCCATTGGGTCTATTGTGCATGCGGCTAAACACTTTGGTGGCAATAACCATTTCGTCACGGTTCGCATATTCCTGGAGGGCGCGGCCAAGAATCTCTTCGCTAACGCCGTAAGCGTACACGTTGGCAGTATCAAAAAAGTTGATGCCCAACTCCAGTGCGCGCTTGATAATGGACCGGCTGTCCTCTTCGCTGAGCGCCCATGGGTTGTGAGACCAGCCTTCGGCGTTGCCAAAGCTCATGCAGCCCAAGCATATGCGTGACACATCCATCCCGGTGTTGCCCAGTTTCGTAAATTCCATCGTCCCATTCCTCCCTTTCAAAATGCATGCTGTGAAGAGAGCGCTTGATGGTTTTCTGGATCGGATGGCTCCCGCTCACTGCCTTGACAAAACATGCACAACATTGTACCCTTATCCTACGACTTAGAGCTAACTATAAGTCAAGACTTGTGGAGAAAACAGAGATAGAGGTGGGAGCATGCCCTATACCATTGGCCATGCGGCAAAAAAGATGGGGATCACCCCCTATACGCTTCGGTACTACGACAAGGAAGGCTTGCTGCCTTTTATCGAACGGAGCGCAAGCGGGGTACGTACCTTTCGGGACGAGGATATGGAATGGCTCAAACTAATTGAGTGCTTGAAGTCCGCCGGGATGCCCATCAAGGGAATCAAATCCTTTATCGATTGGTATGCTCAGGGTGATAGCACTTTGCGCAAGCGACGGGATATGTTTTACGAACGAAAAGCAGTTGTGCAGGAGCAGATCCAAGCGCTTCAAAAAACGCTGGATCGACTTACGTACAAGTGTTGGTATTATGACAGGGCCGTCGCCTCGGGCACCGTTGCGGTGCCCAAGGCGATGAAACCGGAGGATATGCCCGAGGAAATCCGCCAATTGAAACAGCGGCTTGATGAATAAACGCCCTCCTTTGGGATGAATGGGCTTTAACAGCATGCTCGGAGGAATTAATCCTCCAGGATTTGGCCATCGGTGGAAAGGGTTTTGACCTGCCAGGGAATCATTTTGCCAGCGTTTTGAAGCGCCGTTTTAACCGCGTGCTCAATGCCGCCACAGCAGGGCACCTCCATGCGAACCACCGTGACGCTGCGGATGTTGTTGCCCGTTAAGATGGCGGTGAGCTTCTCACTGTAATCGCCGTCATCCAGTTTGGGGCAGCCAATCAGGGTGATTTTGCCCCGCATGAACTCCTGATGGAAGCCGGCATAGGCATAAGCGGCACAGTCAGCAGCGATGAGAAGGTTGGCGTTGTCAAAATAGGGCGCGTTCACAGGCACCAGCGTGATCTGCACAGGCCATTGATTCAGCTGGGACACGCAAGCGGGTTCACTGATAGGAGCCTGCGCGGGGCCCGCGACAGGTTCCCGACGGATGGCTTTGGCATTGGTGCCGGGACAGCCACAAGGCAGGGCTGTGGCTTGGTTTGCTTTCTGCTGCATGTTTTTTTGAACCTCCGTTTCATTGTATGCCAGCGCATCTCGCTCCACAAAGGAGATAGCGCCGGTGGGACAGGCGGGTAGACAATTGCCCAGACCGTCGCAGTAATCGTCCCGTAAAAGCTGCGCTTTGCCCTCCACCAGACCGATGGCCCCTTCATGGCAAGCGGTCACGCAGAGCCCACACCCGTTGCATTTGTCCTGGTCAATTTCAATAATTTTGCGAATCATGATGTTAGCCTCCTTTGGTTTGTTCGGCCTTATCATACAAGAAGGACAAACAAAATTCCGTGGCATTTACCACGGAATAAAATAGAAAGGATTGGCGGGCTTTCAGGGTTTGATCTTACACTTTTAGGTATTTTTTGAGCTTGTGCAGTACCACGCTGATGTTGATGGGCTTTGCAATGTGGTCGTTCATACCGGCTTGCAGACACTTGGTCACATCTTCCGCAAATGCGTTGGCGGTCATAGCGATGATGGTGACGGCTTTGGCATGAGGGGTGGGCAACTCCCGGATGCATTTTGTGGCACCAAAACCATCCAAAACAGGCATCTGGATATCCATCAGGATGAGGTCAAAACGGTCGGGATGAGCGGCAAACTGCTCCACTGCTTGTTCACCGTCATGCGCACATTCAATGGTTACGCCGGTGCTTTCCAGCAGCGACAGCACAATCTCCCGGTTGATTTCCACGTCCTCCACCAGCAGGATGGTTTTGCCCTCAAAATGATAGGCGGCGGCATTGGCGTCCTCTCTGGAATAGTCGCTGACGGCGCCACTGCCTTGCACCAGGGGAATTTCAAAGAGAAAGGTGCTGCCTTGGCCCAGCTGGCTATGAACCTCAATGCTGCCATGCATTGCATCAATGATTTTTTTGGAAATGGACAGGCCCAAGCCGGTACCGCCAAACCTTTTGGTAATGCTCAGGTCCAACTGCTCAAAGGTGTTGAATACGCTGTCGAGCTTGTCCGGTTCGATGCCGATTCCGTTGTCTTGAACGGTAAATCGGATCCTCGGCTGTTGATCCTCCCCCTGTGTCTGCTGGATGGAAAGGAGGATGTTGCCCTGGATGGGCGTAAATTTAATGGCGTTGCTCAGTAGGTTGGTAATGACTTGGGACAGCCGTAGCTCATCGCACACGATGGTCTGGGGAAGGCTCTCATCTAGCTCAATGGTCAACCGTTGCTTTTTTTCTTCCGCTCGATATGCCATGATATCCTTAACGGAGCCAATCATTTCTTTGAGCGAGAACTCTTCTGAAAGAAGCTCAAATTTGTTCGCTTCGATCTTGGACATATCCAAGATGTCATTGATAATTCCCAGCAGGTGCCGGGAGGAATTTTCAATTTTATGCAGATAATCGGCGATTTTGTCGTTGGGGTTGGCGTTTTTCGCCAGGATGGTCATGCCGATGATGGCGTTCATGGGGGTACGGATCTCGTGACTCATATTGGCTAAAAATAAACTTTTGGCTTGAGCACTGGAGAGCGCTTCCTCTTTGGCGGTAATCAGGGTCTGGGTCATCTGGCTGCGGAGCAGGGCAGAGCCTACCATCAAGCTGCCAGAGCGCAGGATGTTTTCTTCGGTTTCGGTGAAGACGCGCTCCTGTTGAAAGTCGTCAAACCCGATGAAACCCCAAAAGGTATCATGCAAAAAGATCGGCACGATTAAAACGGACAGGATATCCTGGCTGCGTAGGCTAGCCCGTTCTGCCGGGTTCATGTCCTTGAGCAGAATGTTGACGCATCGATTGGCTGTGAGGGTGGCCTCCCAGGAGGGCACGATGGCCTGGTAGGGACGTTTGTCCAGCGGCAGGCCATCGTCAACCTGGCTCATATCATGGGCCCATTCATAAGCTTGCTGGCAGAGCCGCTTCCCGTTCACAATGTGGTTTTGCCAAACATAAACCCGATCCACATTCACGCTTTGGCCCATGATGCCAAGGCTTTTTTGCATGCTCTTGCGCAGGTCGGCCTCATCCGTTGAGATGAGCAGCCCCGCCACGGCGTTGACGGCATTGAGCAACATGTCCTTGTGTTCCAAATCACGGATGCCTTTTTGAACCTCATCCTGAAGGCTGTCATTATACCGCTCGATCTTGTGGAGCGCCGCCTGCAAATCCTCTTCCACAGTCTTTAGCTTGTGGATGTTCAGATGCCCCCCCAGCATGCGTGTGGGGCGTCCCTCCTCGTCCCATTCACAGATGCGGCCAATATCCTGCGTCCAAATGTAGTGGCCGTCCTTGTGCCGCAACCGGATCTCGCAGGTATAGCTGTCTGAGCGGCCGTTCAGGTAATCGTTCAGTGCCTGAAGGGTGTGCGGCAGGTCATCCGGATGGTTCAGCTGCTCCCATTCCTCAATGGAACCGGTAATTTCTTCCTGGGTATACCCCAGCATGTGCAGGTATTCATCATTATAGGTGATGGTATCATTCAGCAAATCCCAGTCCCACATGCCTAGCTCTGACATTTGAGCCACAAAGTCCAACTGCTCACTTTTCTCTTTCAGGGCTTCCTCCGCGATCTTGATTCGCGTGATGTCCTGCAAAACGCCCACCAGGCGGATCGGCTTACCGTCCTCATCCCACTCGGTGATGGTGCCCTTGTCCTGAGCCCAGATGATATGCCCATCCTTGCATACGGCGCGAAACTCCACCTCGTAGGCATCGGTCTTGCCTTCCAGGTAGTTGGAAACAGCGTTTTCAGCCAGGGCCAGATCCTCAGGCAACAGCGCATTTTCCCAGGAAGTCACGTTCTGGGCCAGTTCACCCGCATCGTATCCCAAAATGGCCTCCCACTGTTTGGAGTAAATGACCTTACCAGTGGGCAGGTGCCAATCCCATAGGCCAATCTTGGTGGATTCGATGATCACTTCCAGTGAGTCTTTGAACACGGAGTCGGTATGGTCGGTCATGTGGGTCACCTCATTTGTTTTCTGGCGGGCAAAGAGTCTCCGTTGTTGGTGTGGAGGGGTACAAAAGCCCCACCAGCAGCAAGGCACTGATCCCGGCTACAAGTTTGCCGGCGATGACGGGGAACACCATTTCCGGCGCGGCACCGCCGGTAAAGGCCAGCACATCCCCCAGCACAAAGGAGCCGGACACTGCAAAAGCAATGTTGAGCAGCTTGCCCTTTTCGTTCATCTGGGGTGTTAGGCTCCAAATGGGGATGCTGCTGGCCAATTGTGTCAGCAGCGCGGAGGAGGACACGTTGTCCAAGCCGGTTCGGTGGCGATAGCGGTTCATCAGCCCACTGAGGTGCTTGCTCAAGAAATGGATCATGGGGAAAGCGCCGATGAGCACAATGGCAATCAGCCCCACCAGCAGCAGACCCTTTTCCAGCGGAATGCCGCCCAGAACCGGGTCCTCGGTCACCATTTTGTCAAAGAGGGGAAAGCGGATGCCGGTAAGGTATTGAAATACCGCAATCACAGGGCTGATGGTGACCACCCAGCTCAACGCTCTGCCAAAGGCCACAAAAACCTTTAGCGTGGCTTTTTGTGCAAACAAAAGACCCGCGACGATGATCACCGCCATCAGGATCACCGGCAACGTATTGGCCAGCAAAACCGGTAAGAGAAAAGGCACACCCACGGTATTCATCAGCAGGCCGCCCACAATACAGCCTAAGGGCATGGTAACGATGCCCGCCAACACGCCCTTCGCCAGGACCGGATAATCCTCTTTTTTCATGACCGAGAGGGCGTAGGGGATGGTGAAGCTCATGGTGATGCCCATCATAGACGCCACGATGATGCCTGAATACAGGCCTATGGCAACATTGCTGCCAGCCAGTTGCTTGGCGAGCACAAAACCGCCTAAATCCAGCGCCAGGATGGTGGAGGGAAACATGGCCGGATCTGCGCCCAGAAGAGTAAACACTGGGGTGAGGATGGGCCGCAGCAGCGTCAGCAACACCGGCGATAAGGATACGATGCCCACCACCGCCAAAGCCAAGGACCCCATGGCCTGGAACCCTTCATCGAACTTGGCGCCGTAGCCAAGCTTGTTACCACGCAGCTTATCCACCAACCCCACAATCATGAAAACCACAATAATGGCCATAATGGCGGAGTTGATGGAGAAGTTTTGGAAGTAGGCGATGACGGAATGGAAAAAAACAGAGGGCTGAACCACAGTCGGCTGCTGCATACAACCTCCTTTTGATCTGCGTATGGTGAATTGTACCATAGGGGAGGGTTTTGTGCAAATGGGAAAAGACGCGAGCAGAACAAAGGTTGCAGCGCAGCAGCACCAGGCTGCCGGGCCTATGCAAGCTGGAGCTGCGCCTGCAAGCCACGGATATTGTCCCGCCCTTTCCATGCATGAACGTAAGTGTCGCCTCATATCCTTGTCCAAATCGGATGGGGATGGAGGCGGCGCTGTGCTTCAGGCCATTTGGGGCGGAATGATGCTGGTCTCCATTGTGTTTGCGTTGGCCACCGGCAGGGTGGAGCTGCTCCTTCCTGGCGCGCTGGCAGGCGCGGGAGATGCGGTAGCCCTGACATTGAAGATGGCAGGTGGCTATTTATTCTTTTGCGGCATGATCGCCATCGTGAAAGCTTTGGATGTGCCGGGGAAGCTCAGCAGAGGGTTGTCGCCGTTGCTGCGCCTGCTATTCCCCGCGGTTAGGCAGCAGGCGACCAAGGATGCCATTGTGATGAATTTTTCCGCAAACGTACTGGGGCTAGGTAATGCGGCCACACCCATGGGTATCACCGCCATGGAGCGGATGGAAGCCGAGCGCCAAGCTGACCCGGCCCTGATGCACGCCATGTATATGTTTTTGGTGGTCAACGCCACCAGCTTGCAGCTGATTCCCACCACGGTGATCGCTCTGCGGACAGCGGCGGGGTCCACACAGCCCACTGCGATTTTGCTTCCCACCCTGGCGTGCACGGCGGTCTCCACGGGGGTTGGGGTGCTGTGTGCCAGGCTTTGCGCCAAGCAAAAACCAAGAAGGAAAGGCCTGCGCCATGCCGACCGTTGAGGTGCTGGTCATCCCCGTGCTGCTGCTGGCGCTGCTGTTGTCGGCGGCCTGGAAGCGGCTGCCGGTATACGATCTATTTGTGCAGGGCAGCAAAGAAGGGCTGCTGGTGGCCCGCCAGGTGCTTCCCAATCTGGCGGCCATGATGGTGGCGCTTTCCATGCTGCGGGTCTCCGGGGCCATGGATGCGCTCATTGCCCTTTGCGCGCCGGCCTTTTCCCTATTGGGGCTGCCGCCGGAGGTTGCCCCGCTGGCTGTGCTGCGCCCCCTCAGCGGCTCGGCTTCCCTGGGCATGGTGGAGCAGCTGATGTCGCAGCATGGGGCGGATAGCCGCGTAGGACTCGTTGCCTGTACTCTGATGGGTAGCAGCGAGACTATTTTTTACACCATTTGCGTCTATCTGGGGGCGGTAAAACAGAAGCGAACGGGCTACGCCGTCCCCTGCGCCCTGGCGGGTACGGTGGCGGCGATGGCGCTGGCAGGTATCATTTTTCCCTAGAAAAGGTTTCGATGGTTGACAACCGGCTGTTTTGGGGTATAATTACCTGTAATACATGGTAAGCCATGAACGGGAGAGTATCGGCGCGCCCCTGCCAAAGAGAGCCACGGTTGCTGAAAAGTGGCGCAGGGAAAGCCGTGAACATGGCCCGGGAGCTTCTTTGCCCGATAGGTAGGGCGAAGCGGAAGGCGCCGATATCCGCCTCATGAAGTGATAAACCAGGGTGGTACCGCGGGTTCAGCTCGCCCCTTATTGTTGGGGACGGGCATTTTTTATGGGAAAGAAAGGACTGGACAAGCATGGCGGACAAGAGGACGTTTTACATCACCACACCTATTTACTATCCCAGCGACAATTTGCATATCGGGCATGCCTATTGCAGCGTGGCTACAGATACCATGGCCCGTTTCAAAAAGCAGCAGGGCTTTGACACGTACTTTTTGACGGGCACGGACGAGCATGGCCAGAAGATCGAGCGCAAGGCTGCCGAAAAGGGCGTGACGCCCCAGGCTTACGTGGACGAGATCGTGAAGGGCATCAAGGCTTTATGGAAGCTGATTGACGTGGAGTACGACGATTTCATCCGTACTTCGGACGACCGGCATGCCACGGTGGTGCAGCGGATTTTTCGGCAGCTGTACGACCAGGGCGATATTTATAAGGGTACCTATGAGGGCTGGTATTGCACGCCCGATGAGGCGTTTTTTACGGAGCTGCAATTAAAGGACGGCTGCTGCCCGGACTGCGGTCGCCCTGTGGAAAGGACCCGCGAGGAAAGCTATTTTTTTAAGCTCAGCAAGTATCAGGATTGGCTCATCGACTATATTGAAACCCATCCGGACTTTATCCAGCCTGTATCCCGCAAAAACGAGATGCTCAATAATTTCCTGAAACCTGGCCTCAGCGATCTTTGCGTCAGCCGTACCTCCATCAAGTGGGGCATCCCTGTGGATTTTGACCCGAAGCATACGGTCTATGTTTGGCTGGACGCACTGACCAACTACATCAGCGCCTTGGGTTATGGCACGGATCATGATGAGCTGTACCAGAAGTATTGGCCTGCGGACATCCACTTGGTGGGCAAGGAGATTATCCGCTTTCACACCATCATCTGGCCCATCATGTTGCACGCACTGGGGTTGCCGTTGCCGGGGCAGGTATTTGGCCATGGCTGGCTGGTGCTGGACGGCATGAAAATGAGCAAATCCCTGGGCAACGTGGTGGATCCGGTGGTGTTATCCAATCGGTATGGCAGCGATGCCATCCGCTACTGTCTCATGCGGGAAATGCCCTTTGGTAGCGATGGGCAGTTCAGCTATGAGGCTTTGCTCACCCGCATCAACGCGGACTTGGCAAACGATTTGGGAAATTTGGTCAGCCGCACCGTGGCCATGGTGGAGAAGTACTTTGGGGGGCTGGTACCCACCCCCGGTGCGTATAACGAGCTGGACAAGGCCCTCAGTGAGCTTGCCTTGGCAACTCCGCTGAAAGTGCGCCAGCATATGGATGAACTACAATTTTCCTTGGCGCTGGCCGATATCTGGCAGCTGATTGGCGAGTGCAACCGGTATATCGACCAAAACGCCCCCTGGGTGCTGTGCAAAACCGAAGAAGGCCAGGAGCGCCTGAAAAACGTCATGTATCTGCTGTGCGAGTGCATCCGCTTTGCGGCGGTGCTGATTGCGCCCACATTGCCCCGCACCCCGGCCAAGATCTACGCGCAACTGGGCATGGTGGAGGAAGGCTTGCAAGACTGGGCGTCCCTGGCCACCTTTGGCCTGCTGCCGGCCGGCGCGAAGGTTCAAAAGGGGGAGGCGTTGTTCCCCCGTATCGACATCAAGAAGGAGCTAGAGGATCTGGTACTCGCCCCAAAAGGGGAGGAAGGAAAGGCATGGGATCCCAAGCAGGCGGAGACCGGCAAAAAGGAATCTGCTGTGACCGCAGGGGAGAAAGGGGACGGAGCCAACAAGGCCGGTGAAGCCGGGATCATCTCCATGGATGATTTCGCCAAGGTGCAGCTTCGGGTAGCCCGGGTGCTGGAGGCGGAAAAAGTGGAAGGCAGCGACAAGCTGCTCAAACTCACCTTGTCCCTGGGCGATGGCGAGCCCAAACGCACGGTGGTCAGCGGCATTGCCAAGCACTATACGCCAGAGGACATGAAGGGCCGCCAGGTGGTGTTGGTGAGCAATCTGAAGCCTGCCAAGCTGCGAGGCATCCGCAGCGAAGGGATGATCCTGTGCGCCTCCACCGCCAGCGACGATGTGCTCAGGCTGGTCAGCGTGCAGGGAGACATGGAGGACGGTGCGCATATCCGATGATCGAGCTGTTTGATTCTCATTGCCATCTGGAGGATGAACGCTTTGCAGGCGATATCGGTACCGTGCTGGAGCGCATGGCGGAGCAAGGCGTTTTCCGCTGTTTGCTGGCTGGCAGTGACATGGACACCAGTGAAAGAATCGTGGCGCTCACCGCAGAAAGCCCCATGCTCTATGGCGCGGTGGGGGTGCATCCCCATGAGGCGAAGTTTTTCCGGCCGGAGAATCTGGAGTTGATGGCGGACTGGGTAACGCTGCCTCGGATTGTGGCGGTGGGGGAGATTGGGCTAGACTATTATTACGATCACTCCCCCCGGGACGCGCAGCGGCAAGCCTTTGAAGCGCAGCTGCACTTCGCCTATGAGCAGGCGGTGCCGGTCATCCTTCACATACGGGACGCCCACGGCGATATGCTTCAGGCGCTGCAAGCCTACAAAGATCGCTTGCCGGCAGGGGTGCTGCACTGTTACAGCGGCAGCATGGAAAGCGCTAAGCTGTACCTGGACATGGGGTTTTACCTTTCTTTGGCGGGCCCGGTGACCTTCAAGAACGCTAGAAATTTGGCGGAGGTGGCTGTTTTTTGCCCCACAGACAGGTTGTTGGTGGAAACAGATAGCCCCTATCTGACCCCGGAGCCCATGCGGGGGCAGCGCAACGAGCCCGCCTTTGTGCGCTTTGTTGCGGAAAAGGTGGCGCAGCTCAAGGGCATGCCCCTGGAGGAATTGGCCCAAGCCGCCACGGAGAATACATGCCGGCTGTTTGGCATTGAGCGCTGAGGTTTTCAGATTATTTCTTTTCTACAAATCCATAGCAACTTTCACCTCGCCCACGCATAGGATGTGCTGAGCGAGGTGATGCTTTTTGGCAGCCAACACCAAATGTTATCCGGCAGGTACCAACAGGGTGTTTGAAATTGTGGGATATGTATTGCTAGTCGTAGGCGTCATTTTGCTGTTTTTTTGTATTCCAGGGTGGGCTTGGCTAGCGCTGATCGGATTGGCGCTGATTGTGGTAGGGTACTTATTGCTTCGGCTTAGCAATGCGTGGAGGTGACATATGGCCATCAAGATGATTTGCGTTAAGGCGCCCAGGGTGTTAAGCGGGTTTCTGCGAATCTTTGTCAGGAACAAAGGGAGTCGATAAGGAAAAGCGGCCGGGGGTTTACCCGGGCGTTTTGTTTTAACATTTGGGGCGGGGAATAAGAAAAAAAGATAAACACTAACAAAAAAAAAAGCGCC
>JAVBSI010000015.1:0-9411 GCA_031556815.1 Eubacteriales bacterium
GCGCACAGAGATCATAGAGCTGGTCACCAACTATGGCCGAGTAGGGTATCGGATGGTGACAGCGATGTTGCGCAACAAAGGGAAGCAGGTAAACCACAAGCGGGTAGAACGGATCTGGCGGGAAGAAGGGCTGAAACTGCCTCGAAAGCAGATGAAACGCCGACGCCTGTGGCTTACGGATGGCAGTTGCATTCGGCTGCGTCCGGAGCACCGCAACCATGTCTGGAGCTATGACTTTGTGGAAGAGAAGACTATGGATGGCCGGAAGATTCGTATCCTGAATATCCTTGATGAGTATACCCATGAATGCATCGCCTCGGTGCCGCGCCGTAGCTGGCGCAACAACGACCTGATGGAGACGCTGGCGGATCTGGTGCTGCTGCGAGGAGCTCCGGAATATCTGCGCAGCGACAACGGCAGCGAGTTCACGGCCAAGAAAGACCGCCAATGGTTGCAGCACACGGGCGTGATTACAGCCTGCATTGAACCGGGCAGTCCCTGGGAAAATGGATACATCGAGAGCTTCAATGGCCGAATGCGGGATGAGTTCCTCAATGGGGAACTGTTTGGCAGCATGTATGAAGCGCAGGTGCTTATCGCTCGTTGGGTGCAGTACTACAACACGGTTCGTCCGCATTCCAGCCTAGGCGGCAGACCGCCTGCCCCTCAAACGGTCATCCCCCTGTCTGCTTGACCGAGGGTACGGTTTTCCCCGCTGGCCGTCAAGGGTCTTGATGAACGGCTTGGCCGCCCTTGACGGCCACCTCGCAAAACCGTCTATTGCATCCAAGCAGACAAGGAATTTCCCTGTCGGTTCTCGAACTCGACTAACATTGATCCTGGACATGTTTCCGGGGGCACATCAGAACAATATATGGTCATTCCTACCCAGTCGCTCTTTTTCAATTTGCAGCCAACCGCCCGCGAAACCTTCTACGATACCTTAAATAAATACATTGCTGGTTCCATCAGCGCAGGTAGCCTGATTCAGGAAATGAACCAAAAAATGCTTATGCTATTCCGGGAGCAATAATCCGAATGCCCGTAGTGGACACCCTCCAGCCTATCAAAAAAGGCCATTCAAAGCGAGACTTTGGATGGTCTTTCTGGTAAAACATAGGAAATGGTAAAGAATGATCGTGCGAGAGAAAAACCAGCGAGACAGGGTAGAAATCGCAAGGGGACGATCGCGACGGATATCGAAGGCCACATCAAGGAGATACGCGGGTCAGGGCTTCTTGCGCCGCGCCAGCCACATCCGCATCGCTACTTTGATAGATTGTTGGCAGTGGTTCTGCCAATGGTATTTATGGATCAGGACTGACTCGCAGTGCCACAGAGCCGGTTTTCCTCTTTTGCTCTGCCAGGCGGTATACCTTTGGTATGGATACTGAGAATATCTCCGCGATCTCCTTCGCGTTATGCGTTTTCTCATATCCGTTTACCAACAGTTCCCTTGCTTCATTATGCAGCATTTCCCTCACCTCCAACTCTATTTTACCACTTTATTGGGTTTTGTGAGGACTGCTCTAGTTATGAACATTCACACAATAAAACCTCCACTTTTCAGTGAAGGAATCATTGTATTGACCATTGAGGGAAACGGGGTTCGTATCTCAACTACTGTTTCAAAAGTACAATCCGCGATATATGAACCTGTTCTGAGCCAATGCTAAAAATCGGAAGCTGCCGTGCCTCGGTTCTTAAATGTAGAATTGTTCCAGCACATAGGCGGTTATTTCCATCAGAAGCTTCCGGGAAGTTTCATCCGGCAGCATGGTAGGTTGCCTGCAGGTGTGGTTGGGCAGCAGCCCGCGCGCTTCCAGTACCATCTTCTCCATTGAGATGAATTCCTCGATGTGCCTGTGGATGAAGTGAAGGTAGGGCAGAAAAGCATCGTACTTCTTGCGCGCATTGGCCCGGTCGCCTTGCCGGAAGGCGTCGATGATATCTTGATAGGGCTTAATAAAGGCTGCGCCAGACAGCGTCGCCACCGCCCCGCGCTCAAGCGCTTCATACAGGCACTCCCCGCCGTTTCCAATCACCACATGAAATTTATGCTGCGTGGCTTCCAGTAGTGAGGTGATGGCGGGCCCGGTGGGGGTGGCTTCTATTTTAATGTATAGCTCCCCTTTTACCCGCTGGGCGATCGCCGCGAATATCTCGTTGGGCAAGGTGCCGCCCGTAAGTGCGGGGGCATACTGAATCATCAGCGGAACCTCTACCACCCGTGCCACGTCCATCATGTGCTGCTGTACCATTGCGCTGGTGGGGGCCCCAAAGCTTGGCGGCATAATATTGATGGCGGCGGCCCCCATCTCCTGATAAAGGAGCGCCTGCCGCTCAGCATGAAGCGTGGCGTGCTCGGTGACGGTGGCCGCCACCTGCGCGCGGTTGCCGCAAACCTGCTTGGCCTCCTTGAGTAACAGGCAGCGTTCTTCCTGGGTTAACTTGTAAAATTCTCCACCCGCGCCAAATAGCATGATGGCGGTTGCGCTTTCGTCCATCGCCTGCTCGATGATTTGGGCGAAAGCATCAAAAAGGATGTGCCCCCCATCCTGAGAAAAAGGAGTTGGAATCACCGGTACGGTTCCTTTTAGCAGCATATTGCACTCCTTGCTCGTCACAACCGACGGATACGGCAGCAATCCTTATCCTGGTTGTATTGCAGCGTCCTGTAATCATGGCTCGGCAGAAGGTAGCGGATATCCTCCCGGGCCTTCAAAAAATCCAGGGCGCGCTCACACCCCTGGGGGTCGATACACAACCCCACAGGGATCTGCTCTTCCACGTTGCGGAAAGTCATGATATCATCGCCGCATATCAGCGCTTTCCCCTCCAGGGTATCAATCTCGAAGCTTTGGCTTCCCCAGGTGTGTCCTCCAAACCAGCGGGCAGTGATCCCCTGGCAAACCTCCACATCGCCGGTGAAAAGCTGCACCCGGTTCCGTGCATTCGACAGGGTGGCACACAACTCCTGGCTGTATTCCGCCTCTTTGCTGAAGGCGTAATCCCAGTCCTTCTGCTGGCAATAGACCGTTGCGTTTGGGAAGGCGTCACAGTTGTCCGCATGGTCCCAATGGGTATGGGTAAGCAGCAGCGCTTCGATGCGTGCAGCCTCTATGTCGGCCTCAGCCAGGATTTGAGAATAGGCAGCGGCTCGCTTTGCGACCATACCCATGGCCGTCACCTCGTCCGTTGAACGGTATCCGGTATCCACCACCACCTGTTTCCCATTCTCGCCGCGCAGCAGGTACAAGATGGAAGGTACCATGCCGGTGATTGCCGGATCTCCGCCTTGAAACTTGATATCATCCCGTACCATGCCGAATTCTCCGGCCAGCACGGACTGGATGGTCCATCGCATGGGAACGCCTCCTCAAAATTCCGGAACGAAATCGCCCTTCTGCACGGCGTCCTCGTCGCAATACGCAAATTTCTTCATCGTTTCGGGGCGCAACTCCACCCCAAGCCCTGGCAGCCCCTCGATAAGCTGGACATAACCGTCCTTGTACACGGGTTGCTCGATCAGCAGTTCATCCCGAAGGGGGTTCAGGGTCTGGTCGTACTCCATGATAAAAGCGGTGGGCGTGGAGGCGATGAAATGCATGTTGGCCATAAAGCCCACGCCGGAGCCAAAGATATGAGGTGCGCAGCGCATGTGATGGGCAGACGCGATTGCCGCAATGCGTTTGCATTCAGAAATGCCGCCGCTGCGGGTCACATCGGGTTGGATGATATCCACGGCGCGACGGGCAATGAGCTCCTGAAATCCATAGCGGACGAATTCGTTCTCACCGGCCACGATGGGGATGCTGGTATTAGCGGCCAAGCGCACATAGCCCTCGATATCGTCGGGGTGCAGAGGTTCTTCCAGCCAATAGAGGTCGCTCTCCTCCAGCTTTTTGCACACCTGGTAGGCGGTGTCGTAGGTCCAGGGAAAATTAGTGTAGCACTGCCCGGCGTCTACCAAAAGCGCGGGCTTAGGGCCAACCCGTTTGCGCAACTCCCGCACCATATGGATATCCTCCTGCGGGTCCTCTCTTCCAATCCGCACCTTAAAGCCGAAATATCCCTCTTGCGTATAACCCGCGGCCTCTTCTACCAGTTCCTCCAGGGTCTTGTTCATGCCACCGCTGGCATAGGCCTTAAACCGCTTGCGGTACCTGCCTCCAATGAGGTCATATACAGGGCGGTTCAGTATCTTACCCAGGATGTCGTACAGGGCGATGTCAATGCCGCTGATCACGGTGGGGATCACGCCACGACGCCCATAATGGGCGCTTTGCACGTACATTTTCTGCCACAGCTTCTCGATGTCAAAGGGATTTTCCCCCAGCAGCATAGGCTTGAAGCGAAGATCGATCATTTGCTCGATGGCCCGGGGCAGGTAGGCGGATTCGCCAATTTCACCAAGGCCGGTGATCTTGTCGTCCACGGTGACCCGCACCAGCACGCTGTTGCGCTGCATTGTGGCCCCGCCCGACCACTTCCACAGTTCTTCCGGCTTGTAGCGGTAGCTGAGCAAAATGGTTTCCACGTTGGTGATTTTCATGCTTTTTCCCTCACTGTTCGACGGATATCGGAGCATTTTCCCGAATGGAGCGCAATGCCAGACTGTGCAGCTTGGACACCCACTTGGCATCCTCGATGGTGGAGAGGGGTTTTTCTCCGCCCCGGATGCACCGCTGCACGAAGTACTCCAGCTGCCTGTCAAACGACTCCTGGTACATCATCTGCTCCCAGCCCCAGGCTTCCCGGCGGATATAATCCCTTCTGGAGAAGTGCATGCCACCCTGCGTACCCAATGCCTTCACCTTGAAGGTCCAGGGTTCCGAGGTTTCGTCCTCCGCCGCCCAGGAGACCAAAACCTGGGCGATGGCTCCACCGGCATAGGTGAGGGTGAGCGCAACCTGCGGTCCGCCTGTCTCCAGCACGTCCTTTGGAAATTCTGAGCGTACTGCGTACAGCTTTTCAGGCTTGCCCAGGAAGGCCAGAGATAGATACAGCTCATGGCACAGCACGTCGATCTCCGGGCCTTCGTACTTGGAGAAGATCTCCGGCGGCATGTAATAGGTTTCCGCCAGGTACAGATAGGTTGGGACGCCGATGCCGCCCGACGGAATTTCTCGCGCCATGCGGGTTAGTTCTGGCAGGTAGAGGTAACTGTGGCCCGGCATGCACACCAGGTTTTGCTGCGCGGCCACACTGGCCATTTCTTCTATTTCTTCCGGAACAAAGCTCACAGGCTTTTCCACCAGCACATGCTTTCCGGCGCGCAGCGCACGCATGGTATAGGCATAATGGGTCTTTAGCGGCGTCAATATCAAAATGGCGTCCACCAAGCTGCTCTCGCAGATCTCCTCCGTATCCAAAACGGGCACGCCATATCGCTGGCCAAACGCCGCAGCGCTGCGTCCGCCCGCTGCCGCGGCCAAAACCACCCCGGGTAAACGGTGGATGGCAGCAACGTGGTTCTCGGCTACACGCCCGCAGCCGATCAGACCAATTCTAATCTCTTTATCCGCCATACTGCACCTTCTCCAACTTGCCGCTTTCCATGGACTTAACAATGCTCCAGGTGATTTCACAGGCGCGCGCGCCGTCCTCCAGCCCGATGAGCGGCTGTTCATCGCGCAGAATGCAGCGTACAAAATGCTCATCCAGCCGCTTCACACCGCCTGCGATGTGGGAGTGCCACAGCACATCCTTGTGGGTCAAGGAGGGGGTGAAGGCGCCCGGATTGTTTTCCACTCCCCTCTCACTCTGGATGGTCATGAAGTTGCGCATTTCATCCAAATAGATCATGCCGTCATTGCCCATTAGTTCGAAGCGCTTGTCGCATACTGCGTCCTCCGGCAGCCAACCGCTCATATCCACGCAGGCGATGGCTCCGCCTTCCAAATGGGCGATGGCTACGAAACTGTCCTCAAAATTGGCGTCAGCGTTATTGTGAGCCACCGCCACCACAGCCTCCACCTCTTTGCCGGTCATGTATCGCACCGCATCCCACATATGAACGCTGGATTCCAGAATCAGGCCGCCGCCCTGCTTCTTATCAAATATCCATGCCCCGTGGATCTGGGCATGCTTCTTCATGGAAAAGCGGAAGTTGCACCGCATGAAGTGAATATCCCCCAAAGAGCCGCGGCGCACTTCTTCCATGGCCTCCTGGGTTGCGATTGAGAACCGTTGCGGAAAATCGATGATGATTTTTTTCGGATAATCCTTAGCCATGGCGCGCAGTTGGTTGATCTCCTGCGCCGTCAGCGCCAGCGGCTTTTCACAGAGCATATGCTTGCCTGCACCCATGGTTGCCATGGCAATTTCGAAATGATATTTCTGCGGGGTGACGATGTAGACAGCGTCCACATCTTCATCCGCCAGCAGATCCTGATATTCCATGTAAGCCCTTGCCCCGTATTTTTCCGCTACTTCCCGCAGTTTTTCCTCATTTTTATCACACACCGCCACCACTTGGCAATCGTCGATTCCGGCGAGGTAACTTGCATGCAAACAACCCATCCACCCCAGGCCAATAATACCAATGCGCACCATACCAACACACTCCTATTCTTTGATTGCACCCATTGTGAAGCCTTGCACCAAGTATTTTTCCAAATAAATGAACAGCACCAGCCCGGGGATGCAGGCGATCAGTGAACCGGCCATAATTTCTCCCCAATTGACGCTGCCATGCTGTCCCTGCATCAGGGAGATGCCCACCGTCAGCGTCCGCATGTTTTCCGTGCGCGCGAAGGTGAGGGCATATAGATATTCCTGCCAGGACAGCACGAAGGCAAACATAGCAACCGTAACGATTCCGGGGGCGGAGAGGGGCACGACAATTCTCACCAAAACCCCTATGCGGCTGCACCCCTCAATGCGCGCCGCCTCCTCCAGGGAGACCGGGATGGTATCGAAGTAGCCTTTGATCATCCACGAGCAAAAGGGCATTGCAAAGGTGGTGTAGGCGATGATCATCGAGGCGTACGTGTTCATCAGCCCAATCTGGTGCATGATCAGGTACATTGGAATGAGCAGCAGCATAGAGGGAAACATCTGCACGATGATGAGCAGCGCGGAAAAAAAGCTGCGGCCCCGGAACTTGAACCGGGAGATCCCGTATCCACACAGGATGGCGGTTATCAGCGCCACCGCCATTGTAGCCAGGGACACGATGATGCTGTTGATCAGGTACTGGGTGAAATAGGGGCGGTTCCATACGCCCACGTAGTTTTTGAAGCTGAATTCCCTGGGCAGCCATCTGGGCGTGTCTTGAAAAATCTCATCCGCCGCCTTAAAAGAGGTGGAAATCATCCATAGGAAGGGTAAGATGAGCCCAAGCGTAATCACCAAAAGCAGTAGGGTGCGCCCCCATTTGCCCAGCAACTTTTTCTGTCCTCTTTGCATCTTGAACCTCTTAATCTTTCAGCAGTTTCCGGACGTAGACCACGGTGGGTACGGTAAGCAGCAGCATCATCAGTACCGCTGCCGCCGAGGCATAGCTGGTCTGGAACGTCTGCATGAATAGCCGGTAGATATAAACAGGTAGCGATAACGTCGCCTCGCCCGGTCCGCCTCGGGTGACCACCTGAATGATTTCGAGCTGGTTGAAATTCCAGATCGAGGTCAGAATCGCGGTAATGGTTGCGATTCTGGATACCATCGGTAGGGTGATGCGCGTAAAGGAATGCCACGGGCCAGCGCCATCCACCTGAGCGGCTTCATACAGATCGCTTGGGATGGCCTGCAGCCCGGCCAGCAGCGTAATGGCCACAAAGGGGATGCTTTTCCAAATAATGATGACCACCATTGAGATCGCGGCCAATTGAGCGTTGCTTAGCCAGGGTAAGTTCTGCTGAATGAGGCCGGACGAGCGCAGCAGGAAGTTCAGCAGCCCATAGGATTCATTCAAAAACCACTTCCAGATGATACCCGCGATCGCATTGGGAATGATCCAAGGGATGAGAACTAGGCAACGAAACAGTTTCTTGCAAAAGATATCGCCGTTGAGCAGGACTGCAAAAAGCAGCCCAAAAGCCATTTCAAACACCAGGATGATCAGCGTCCAGGAGATGGAACGGCCCAGCGCGTTCAGGAACATGTTCTCCTTCAGCAGATCCTTGAAATTCTGCAGTCCAATGAACTCGGGCGAAGCCGGACTGAGCAGGTTTTCATTGTAAAAGCTCTTAATGATGCCGGAAACCACCGGGTAGAGAAGAATCAGCAGGATGAGCAAAAAACAAGGCAGGATCACAAGATAGGGAGTAGCGCTTGCACGAGCCTTCATTCGCATTTTCAATGGCTTCACCTCGCAAAAAATACCACCAGGCGCCCGCCGCCGGACGCCTGGTGGCGATGACATTACTTCACATTTTGAAGCTTTTGCAGCGCTGTATGCAGGCTGAGAAGTCCATCTGCCGCGCTCACTTCACCCATCAGCATCTGCTGGATGGTGGATTGAGTATACATGTTGTTCAGCGTCATCCACTGCGGGTCCATCGGCGGAACCACGCAGTGATCAGAGGCGTCCAGGAAGGGCTTGAGCATCGGGTCATAATTTGCGGTCGCATACTCCAGGAAATCGGTGGTGTAGAGCATGCCGCCGGACGCCGCGCAGAACTTGCCGGCCAGCGTGAGGCCTTCCACGTCACTAGGTGTGTTATAGAAGTACTCCAGGAACTTCCACGCCTCTTCTTTGTGCTGGGAAGCCTGCATGATGTGGAAGGTATTGGGATGACCCCGGTATGCCGGGCCAGCCGAGCCGTCGAAGAGCAGCGCGGTATCCCATTTGCCGTCCAGTTCGGGCCCCTTCTCCTTCACAGAACCCACCACCCAGGCGCCGTTGTGCATCATAGCAACTTTGCCGGATACAAAAGCGTTGGTAACGCCTTCCCAGTCCCATTCTACGACACTGGCAGGGGTGATGCTTTCCTTCTGCACCAGATCCACCATGAATTCGGTTCCTAGCTTTGCCTCAGGTCCGTCCAGCTGGGAAACCCACTTGCCGTCTTCAAAGGATGTGATGGGGCTTCCAGCCTGCTGCATGAAGTTGACCCAGTAATCGTTGGCATTTTCTGCGGCCGCGGGCCAGCCAAAGCCATACTGGTCAATGACGCCATCGCCATCGGTATCCTTGGTGAGGGCCTTTCCGTATTCCAGAAGCTCTTCCCAGTTCTTGGGCGGCTTGTTGGGATCGAGACCGGCCGCTTCAAAGAGATCTTTGCGATAGAAAAGGGCCCAGTTGCAACCTTCTTGGGGCATGCCATCAATGGAGCCATCCGGCGCGGTCATCACCTGCACCGCGCTGGGTAACAGTGTGGCCTTGAACTCCGGCGTGATTTTGTCGGTGATATCGGCAAAAGCGCCGATGCCGCGGAATTGTGCCAGAATGGAGGGATTTGCCAT
>JAVBSI010000072.1:0-6578 GCA_031556815.1 Eubacteriales bacterium
CTCCGTCACCAACCGCCTACACCGAGGGTCGGAAACCGTCCAGCGCCTGGAAGGTGAAACCGAGACGGTGCGCTCTCGCATCGCGCTGATCCAGGCCACCATGACCCAGTCCGACGGCGGCCTCAGTGAGGCCAACGCCCAGCTGCAAGAGGTACAAGCTCATCTGGAAGCCAAACAGCAGGCCCACCAGGCTGCCACTGACGCCGCAGGGAAGTGGGAGGACCAGCTGACCACGCACAAAGCCGCCATTATGGAGAGCATGAACCGCATGCAAAACGTGCGGACGGCGCAGGCGCGGCAGACTACCATGCAAAGCCAAATGACCGCCCGCCGGGAAGAGCTGTTGGCAGAGTTAAGCGCGGGAGAAGAGAAGGAAGCCGCGCTGGTGGAGGCCCTGGCCGCCGCCCAGGAAAACCTGCAAACCGAAGAATCCCGCTATGATGGGCTAAAAGCGGATGCGGATGCGTTGGAAGCCGCCACCAAGGACATGTTGGCGTCGATTTTGACCAGACAAAAGGCCCTACAAGAGAGCGCCCAAAGCGCCCGAGCCTTGGAAACCCGCCTGCGCACCCTGCGGGAGCTGCAGGAAGGGCTGGAGGGCTATCAGCATTCTGTGAAAAACGCCCTGCAATACGCTAAGCAGAAGGGGTTAACCGGTGTTCACGGGGTGGTGGCCATGCTGCTGGATGTACCCAAGGAGCTGGAAACCGCCATGGATATGGCCCTGGGCGCTGCCATGCAAAACATCGTCACCAGTGATGAGCAAGGCGCCAAGCAGATGATCGAATACCTTCGGCAGAACCATTTGGGCCGGGCCACCTTTTTGCCCTTGGCCACCATCCGGGGCCGCACCTTGGATCGCCAGGAGCGGGGTGTGCTATCCATGAAGGGCTGCCTGGGTCTGGCCAGCGAACTGTGTTCCTTTGACGAGCAGTACCGCCCCATCTTTGAAAACCTGTTGGGCCGCACCGTGGTAGCCCAGGATTTGGACAGCGGCATTGCCATCATGCGGGCGGGGGGCCACGCTTTCCGCCTGGTGACCCTTGACGGTGATGTGATGCACTCCGGCGGCAGCATGACCGGCGGCAGCATTCAGCAGAAGGCCCAAAACCTGCTGGGCCGCGAGCGGGAAATCAAGGAGCTGGCGGACAGCCTGGCGGAAAAAATGGTCTCCATCCAAGCGGAGCAGGCCGCTGTGGACGCCCTGGAAGCGGAACGGGCCGCCAGCAAGCAACAGCGCGAAGCCGCCCAATATGCGCTGCACCAGCAAGAAATCGCCGTGGTGCGGGATACGGAGCGCCAGCAGGCCGCCCAGCAGGAGCTTTCCCAGCACCGGGACAATGCCCAAGGAATCCGAGATGCCATCGCGCAGCTGACGGAGGGCCTCCAGGACATTGCGCAAGAGCTGGAGCGCATTGCTCAACAAAGCAATCAGGAGCAGATGAGCACCCAGGAAATGAATGCCCGCACCGAAGAGCTTTCCGCCACGCTGAACACCGCCCGCCGGGACCGGGAGGCGGCCCAGGAGGCCCTCACCGCGGCCTTGCTGCGGGTGCAGGAAGCCGAGCACAACTGTGAACGCATCCTGCGGGACCAGAAGCGCCTGATGGGCGACAGCGAAAGCTGCCAGAAAGAACTCCAAGCCCTGCTGCAAAAGCGGGAGGAAGCCCTGGCCGATATCCAAGCGGCGACCCTGGAGCAGGAGCGCTCCAGCGTGCTGATCTCCCAGGGGGAGCAGGTGGTAGCCAACGCCAAGACCCATGTGGAACAGACCGAAGCACAAAGGGATGCCGCCCAGCACGCTCTGAAGGATCTGCAAAACGAGATTGAGGCCGAGCAGCTGATGGTGAACAAAGAAACCGACCGGGTGCACCGCCAGGAAATGGCTCTGGCCAAAATCAAGGCGGATCTGACCCAGCTCACAGATCGGCTTTGGGACACTTATGAGCTCACCTATGCCGGCGCCCAGGAGGCCAGCGACGCCTATCGGCTGCTGAAAGAAACCACCGCAGCTTCCCAGGAACCGACTTTGCTTACCCAAGACGGGCCGCTTTCCTTCGATGAAGCTGCCGCCGACAGCCAGGCCAACGATCTGCGGGAGAGGATCCGTCGCATGGGCACCGTCAACGTGGGTGCTATTGAGGAGTACGCCCAGATGCATGAGCGCTTCGCCTTGCTCACCTCCCAAAAGGAGGACCTGGAGCAAGCCAAGCTGGACTTGCAGGATTTGATCGTCAAATTACTGGAGCGGATGGAAACCGTATTTGTATCTCAGTTCAACCTGTTGCAGGAGTATTTCGCCCAAACCTTCACCCGGCTCTTTGGCGGCGGTCATGGCGAAATTCAGCTGAGCGACCCCTCCGACCCGCTGAACTGCGGCATTGAGATTGTGGTACAGCCTCCGGGCAAAAAGCGGCAGCTGCTCAGCTTGTTTTCCGGCGGTGAGCGGGCGCTGACGGCCATCGCCATCCTCTTTGCCATGCTGATGCTGAAGCCCACACCCTTTTGCATCCTGGACGAAATCGAAGCTGCCCTGGATGAGGCCAACATCGGCTATTTCGCCGATTATTTGAAGGAGTTCAGCCTGGATACCCAGTTTATCGTGGTCACCCACCGCAAGGGCACCATGGAACGCTGCGACACCCTCTTTGGCGTAGCCATGGAGGAGCGGGGGGTCAGCGGCATGGTGAGCGTAAACCTGACCGATTTTGATTGACAGGCCACAAGGAGGACCAATGGAAGCAAAGGAACAAACCCTATTTGCCCGCCTGCGAGAGGGCTTGCTGAAAAGCCGGAAAAACCTCAGCGGTCAGCTGGACGCCCTGGTATGCGAAAATCCTGTGGTGGACGAGGATTTTTTTGACAACCTGCTGGATATCCTCATCCTGTCAGACATGGGCGCTGCTTGCGCCACGGAGGCCATCGACCGCCTCAAGACCCAGGTGAAGGCCCAGCGGGTCAAGGATTCCCTCCAGGCCAAGGCCATGCTGCGGGACATCCTGGTGCAGATGCTGGAGGTGGAAAAGCCCACCCTGCAATGGCCCATGGTGATCCTCACCGTGGGGGTGAACGGCGTGGGGAAGACCACCACCATCGGTAAGCTTGCCCTGCGTTTTCAAGCCTTGGGGCGCACCATTTTGCTATGCGCCGCAGACACCTTCCGCGCCGCCGCCGCCGAGCAGCTCTCCATCTGGGCGGAGCGGGCCCAATGCCCCATCGTGAGGCATCAGGAGAGGGCCGACCCTGCCGGGGTTGTGTTTGACGCGGTGCAGGCCGCCAAGGCCCGCAAGGCGGATCTGCTCATCGTGGACACGGCCGGACGCCTTCACAACAAAAAAAACCTCATGGATGAGATGGAAAAGATGCGCCGGGTCATCGACCGGGAATACCCGCAGGCCACGGTGCGCTGTCTGCTGGTGGTGGACGCCACCACTGGTCAAAACGGCCTGGCACAGGCGCGCGCCTTCAAGGAAGCCGCGGGCATCAACGGCATCGTCCTCACCAAGCTGGACGGCACCGCCAAGGGCGGCATTGCCTTTTCCATCGTGCAGGAATTGCGGGTACCGGTAATGTATGTGGGCGTGGGCGAGGGGATAGAGGATTTGCAGGCCTTCGACGCGAAAGAATTTGTGGGAGCATTGCTGGAATAGCTGCCCAACGGATGAAGGAGGGATCTACGATGATGATTGCGCCTATCCTTTTTAAAACCAAGGCGATTCGCTCTTTGAAGGGCAACTGGCAGACCGCGCTGCTGGTTACTTTTTTCGCGGGGCTTTTGGCCACCGCCGCCAGTATTGCCTTTTCGGTGTGGCAGCCGCAGATTTCCCTGGATACCTTTCTGGCGGACAATAACCTGGACGCGCTTCAAGCACAAATGCTGGCCGAAGTGCAGGCCGTCCCTCCCTCCCAGTGGATCATCATGGGTGGCCTATACCTGTTGTCCTTTCTGCTGACCCCGATGTTGAGCCTGGGCTGCAACCATTATTTCATCGCCCGCATCCAAGGGCGGGAACTGGGCTTTGCCGGGCTGTTTTCGCGCCTCCGGTATGTTGGCAAAGCCCTGTGGCTGTCGATCTTGATGGGGGTTAAGGTGTTTCTTTGGTCCCTGCTGCTGCTGGTGCCTGGGATCATCGCCTCCTTCCGATACAGCATGGCTCCCTATTATCTGGCGCAAGATCCCACCCTCACCGCCTGCCAGGCGCTCCAAAAAAGCAAAAACGCCATGCAAAATACCAAGCTATGCTATTTTATGCTGCGTCTCAGCTTTTTGGGCTGGATGTTCCTCTCCTCGCTATTGCTGATGGTGCTGGGTGACGTGAACCCAATCCTGTCCATGGTGGTTTATCAGTTTGTGGATTTGTTTATCTCCACCTATATGAATGGCTCTTTCGCCGCGTTTTTCCTGGTGGTCAGCGATCCCCAGGGCCTGGAGGCCATGACCCGCTCCATGGGGATATCCGACCTAAAGGCTCCCTTGGACGACAGCCCGGATGAGCCAAGCAAGGGCGACGGTCCATCCGAACCGCCGGCTGCCACCTGACCGTTCGGCACCCCCCTTTGGAAAGGAGCCCTCTATGCCTCCACTCAAACCCTACAGCGCGGAGCTGCCCTACAGTTACGCCCCGGGGCTGTTCCCTTCCCTGACGTTGATGCAGGCCGCGCCCCAGCGGGCCACGCGGTTGCTGCTCAGCCAAAAGGCAGAGGGCGAAGGCGTGGAAAAGTTGCGTTCCCTTTGCGCGGCGCATCAGGTGCGGGAGGAGGTGGCGGACAGGGCGCTGGCCCGCATCAGCGGCAAAGAGAACTGTTTCGCCGCCGTGGTGTTTGACAAATGGCAAGGTACGCTGGACCCCGCCGCCCCCCATGTGGCGCTGCATCATCCTATGGACCTGGGAAACCTGGGCACCATCCAGCGAACGCTGCTGGGCCTGGGCCTTATCAACATTGCCATTATCCGTCCCGCCGCGGATCCTTTTGACCCCCACGGGGTGCGCGCCTCCATGGGTGCGATTTTCTCTTTGCGGGTGAAGCAGTACGATAGCTTTGAGGCCTACCGGGCGGAGTTTCCCACCCGCGTCCTTTACCCCTTTATGCTGGATGGCGCTCTGCTGCTGGAAGAAGCCGCCGGGCTCACAAGCTACCCCTATACCTTGATTTTCGGCAACGAGGGCAGCGGCCTTCCCGCCGAGTTTTCCACCTATGGCCAGGCAGTGCGCATCCCCCACTCTGCCGCAATCGACTCGCTAAACCTGGCGGTAGCCGTGGCCATTGGCGCCTATGGCTTTATTCATCTCAGCAAGGAGGCATGACCATGTACCAGCAAGAGGCCGCGCAGCTCTCCGCCTGCCTTCGCTTTCTGGCGGAAAACGCCCATCTAAAGCGCGGCGCGGTGGTGGTGCTGGGTTGCAGCACCAGCGAAGTCTCCGGCGGCGTCATTGGCAAGGCCAGCGTACCTGAACTGGGAAAAGCCCTTGCCATCGCCATGCTGGACACCTGTGCCCAGCTCAGCCTGCGCCCCGCCTTCCAGTGCTGCGAACATCTGAACCGAGCCCTGCTGATGGAGCAGGCAACCTTGGATGCCCTGCATCTGTCGCAGGTGAATGCTCGCCCCATGCCCAAGGCAGGCGGCAGCGTGCCCGCCGCCGCTTATGACCTGCTGGAGCATCCCGCCCTGGCCGCTTCCATCCTGGCGGACGCCGCCATCGATGTGGGCCTCACATTGGTGGGCATGCACGTCCGCCCCGTGGCCGTGCCTTTGCGCATGCCAACAGCCACGGTGGGCCATGCCCCCGTGGTGATGGCCTATGCCAGGCTTCCCTATATCGGGGGAGAGCGGGCGCACTATTAGGCGGAAGCTGTGAAGAAAACCGGAGCCTATGCTTGCGGCAACGGCCAAGAGATATGGCAAGCTGCATGAACCCCAGGCTAACGTCCTAGCCTGGGGTTCATGCAACGCCCCTCACGCGCTCCCTGGAAAACCACAGGGCCTGCCTATTTGATAAAATCTACAATGTCCTCTGGGCAATGGGCAAACTGCGTAGCTCCCGCCGTGCGCAGATCCTCCTGGCTGCGAAAGCCCCACGTCACGCATAAGCAAGGCAATCCGGCATTTTGCGCCGTTTGCACATCCACATCCGAGTCGCCCACATAGAGGGTTTGGGCAGGGTTTGCCCCCAGGGCGCTCATAGCCGCCCGGATCATATCCGGCGCCGGCTTGCAAGCCATGTCCGGCCCTTCGCCTAGGGCCAGGATATCCCCAAAATGCTCTTTGCAAAGCGCCTTCACGTTTTCATCGTTCTTGTTTGATGCGATGGCCAGCTTGCAGCCCATATCCCCCAAGGCTTTGAGCAGCTCCGGTATGCCTTCATAGGGCCGGGTTTGATCCCCATTGTGCTTTGCATAGTGGGCTTTTAGCGTTGCCAAGGCCCGGGCCCATTCCCCCGGGGAGGCCTCCTGGGGCAGGGCCCTGCGTATCAGCACGCCCACACCGTTGCCCACGAAACCGCGCACTTCCTCCCGGGTTCGCAACGGATATCCGCCGCTTTCCAATGCAAAATTGACGCTGCTGGTCAAGTCATCCA
>JAVBSI010000062.1:0-28834 GCA_031556815.1 Eubacteriales bacterium
AGGTCGGGAACTGGGGATCAGCGAAAACACGATCTACACCTGGGTCAAGCGGTACCGAGAGAATAACGATCAGCCGTTTAGCGGGAGCGGCCATATCAAGGCGGAGGATGTGGAGTTGAAACGGCTACAGCGGGAAAACCGGGAGTTGCGAGAGGAGAACGAGATCCTAAAAAAGGCGGCGGCCTACTTCGCGAAAAACCAAAGGTAGAGCGGTATAGGTTTATCAAGGCCGAGCGCGAAAGATATCGGGTGACGAAGCTATGCGAGGTGCTGCAGGTAACGCGCAGCGGATACTACGCATGGGATAAACGCCCGGAAAGCCAGAGAAAACAGAGACGGCAGCGGAACGCCGAGATGGTGGAAGCGGAGTTCCGCGCCCTGCACAGGATTCCGGGTAGCGGAAAGATTCAGGCGCTGCTGCGCAGGCGAGGCGAGCGGGTCAGCCGCAAACTGGTAGCAGCGATCATGCGAGAGAGGGGTCTGCGCAGCAAGGTGGTCAAGAAATACAAAGCGACCACCAACTCCAAGCACAATCTGCCGGTAGCCGAAAACTGCTGGATCGCCAATTCAGCGCCGCGCGGCCCAATGAGAAGTGGGTCAGCGACATCACCTATATCCCCACAGACGAGGGATGGCTGTATCTGACCGGCATCCTCGACCTGTGTGGACGCGAGATTGCCGGTTGGGTGATGGGCGAGCGAATGACCAAGGACCTGGTCGTCGACTGCTTGAAGCAGGCCAGATGGTTTCCGTTGCTCCATGAGCCGTAAGGCCAACTGCTGGGACAACGCGCCGATGGAAAGCTTCTGGGGAAAGCTCAAGCAGGAGTGGCTTAACGACAAACATTTCAAGACCAGAGAAGAAGCCAAGGCTGCCGTTTTTTGGTATATCGAGGTTTTTTATCGCCGCCTTCGTCCTCACGAGGCGAACGGTTACCCCACCCCGGAAGACTGCACATTAGCCGCCTCCGGTTTCTGATACTGCCCATGCCCGTTGGGGTTTATTAGTAAAATCGCGCAATCCCTCGGAAAACTGAGATCAATTGAGAAATCCTTGTGTTCTCCCTGTCTGCACGCCCGGGGAGGGGTCAGCCACCGCTTTCCGCTTTGCCGGGCTTAGAAGTTTTTTGAATTGACGTCCTTCAAGATCGCTATGTCCAGCGCCCGGTCTGCTACCAGCTTCTTCAGCCGCGCATTCTCTTTTTCCAATTCCTTCATCCGCTTTGCATCGCTGGTGTTCATTCCGCCATACTCCTGACGCCAGCGATAGTAGGTTTGTTCGCTTACTCCCGCCTGGCGTACCGCTTCCGCTATGGTCTTTCCTTGTCCACAGCTCAATTCTACCTCGCGTAGCTTGCAAGGTGACACTGAAAGCTGAGGAAATGGAGAGTATAAGTGCTGGTATGGATATCTCTCTTTGTGCCAGTTGTAAATGATAAAGTTCGGAAACGTGAGATGGTAGGCTCTTGTGTCGTTCCCAATGATATCAGAAAGTAAGAAAATCACAATGTGCGACAAAATGATGTATAAGCCCATCTCTGTTTTATGCCCGGAACAAATCTGATGCTTGACAAGAACCGTGAGACTTTTTATGAAAGCACTATGCTGCACAATCGAAAATGTGAATCGATAAAGGAGTGGAACCGATGCTAAAGGGAATTTCTCCGTTGCTTTCGCCTGAGCTTTTAAGGTGATGGCGGCAATGGGCCATGGAGATGAAATCGTGATTGGGGATGGAAATTTTCCTGCGGACACCACGGGAAAACGCTGCGTGCGCTGTGATGGTCATGGAGCCAACGAATTGTTGGATGCGATTTTGCAACTCCTTCCCTTGGACGATTTTGTGGAACCCCCCGTTACGCTCATGGAGGTAGTGCCTGGAACGATCACGGATCAGGAACCGCCAATCTGGGATGATTTTCGCAAAACCATTGAAAAGTATGAGCCGGGGACCCAAATTGGCTTTGAAAAACGATTTGATTTTTATGAGCGGAGTCGAAAAGCCTATGCAACCATCCAAACCGGCGAGAGCGCTTTGTACGCTTGTGTGATCCTCACGAAGGGAGTGATCAGGTAATAAAGAGATAAACCGTATTTTTCATTCCGTCCAAGGGTTTCCAACGCCTTTGGATGGATTTGGTGATGGGATGAAATACTTAATTAAAATAATTTTTTTAGTAAAAAAGTAAAACATTTATCAAATGAAGCTAAATAGATGGATTTTAGACAAAGTCAAAGAGTAAGATTTTTTTTGAAGCCCTTTGGATGCAAAGATCAAACGACGCTATAGATAAATATTTACTTAATAATGTGGTAAAATATTTTATTGACAGTGCTTATGATTTGTACTATACTCCAGTCAGATTCCAAGTTGTGCAGCAAGAAACATAAGAAATTTTAGTAATTCACGCTATCGCCGAAATGAAACCCCGAAAGGAAAGTGGTAAATTCAACTTTGTTTCTTAAGCTGGAAAATGCCGGGCATACCCCGATTCTGCAGCGTAACTAAACGCGTTAGCAAAATTCGTCAACTTGTGCTATGATGAAGATCACCAAATCCGATGCATGTGAGGGATCGACAAATGAAAGTACGAGTGCGCGATATTGCTGAAAAAGCAGGGGTTTCTGCCGCAACGGTAAGCAACGCCATAAACGGGAAGGGCGGCGTGGGGGATGAAACCAGCAAACGCATCCTCTCCATTGCTCGGGAAATGGGATACATTTTCGACAAACCGCTTACCCCTATGAAGGACTATGTTCGGCTTGTGTTCTTTAAGCGGCATGGCCTGGTGGTGATGGACACCCAATTCTTTGCCGAATTGATGGAAGCCTTGGAACGTCAGTGTCACCAGTGCGGCCTGGAAATGATTATCACTCATATCCACATGGAGAAGGATGATGATTACCACCAGCGTATCCGCGATATCTGCCAGGAGGACTGCGCCGGGATTTTGCTTCTGGCCACGGAAATGTATGCCGAGGATGTGGAACTCTTTGCTCACAGCAAATCGCCGTTATTGGTGCTAGATAGCCTGTTTCGGAACAAACCCTTCAACTGCGTGGTGATGAATAATTACGAGGCGGGCTATATAGCCACGGAGCGCCTGGTCAAAATGGGCCATACCCGTACAGAGCACATCACCTCGTCGGTGCGCTTCAACAATATGCGCTACCGCCGCAACGGATACGAGGCCGCCATGGAGGACGCCAAGCTACCCGTTTCAGGAAACGCCATTTGGCGCGTTACACCCACATTGGAAGGCGCATACCGGGATATGTACGCGCTGATTGGACAGCGCAAAGAACCGATGCCCACCGCTTTCTTCATCGCCAACGATATCATGGCCGCGGGCTGCGTACGGGCCATGAAGGAGCATGGCATCAAGGTGCCGCAAGAGGTTTCCGTCATTGGTATGGACGATTTGGCGATCTGCCAAATCACCAACCCTGCGCTTTCCACCATCCGGGTGTTCCGGGAGGATATTGCGCGAATCGCTGTGCGTAGGCTGATGGAGATGATGGATGAGACCACCTCCCGCTGCATTCAGAAAACGGAGGTCAGCGTGGAATTGGTAGACCGGCAAAGCGTGTGCGACCTTCGGGACATTTAGTAACGGCGCTACAACGGTTTTTTCCATGGGGACACCCATGCGAAGAAATACACTCTTGTTACCCTATTTCATGAAGGAGGAATAACCCAATGAAAAAACTGATTGCTCTGGTTCTCGCTACGCTGCTGGTCGTTTCCATGTTTGCGCTTACCGCACTTGCTGAAGACAAGCCCCTCATCGTCATCATTACCCCTAGCCACTCCAATCCTTACTTTAAGACTGTTGCTGACGCCGCTTCCGCCAAGGCTGAGGAGTTGGGCTATGAAGCACTGATCATTCAGCATGACGACGACGTGACCAAGCAGGCCGAAGCCTTTGATACGGCCATCGCCCGCAAGGCTGCCGCCATCATCTGTGACAATGCCGGCGCAGACGCCTCCATCGCTCCCGTGCAGGCCGCCAAAGAAGCTGGCATCCCCACCTTCTTGGTAGACCGTGAAATCAACTCCACCGGCGACGCCGTAGCGCAGATGGTTTCCAACAACTATCAAGGCGCTTCCCTGGTGGCCGAATACTTCGTGGAGTGCATGGGTGAAGAAGGCAACTATGTGGAATTCACCGGCAAAGAGTCCGACACCAATGCGGGCGTTCGTTCTCAAGGCTTCCACGATGTGATCGACCAGTATGAAGGCCTGAAGATGATCGAGCAGCAGACCGCCAATTGGAGCCAGACCGAAGCTTATGAGAAGATGGAATCCATCATCCAGGCCCAGGGCGCTGAGAGCATCAAGGGCGTGATCTGCGGCAACGATACCATGGCCATGGGCGTTATCGAAGCTTGCCTGAAAGCCGGCATGAAAGACGTAATCGTATGCGGCTTTGACGGCTCCAACGATGTGCGCGACTCCATCCTTCGCGGTGAAATCAAGGCTACAGGCCTCCAGCCCATCGCTTACATTTCCGAGCAGGCGGTTGTGCAGGCTGACGAGTATATCAAGGCCGGCGGCAAGACCGACAAGGAAGAGAAGCAGCTGATGGATTGCGTGCTCATCAACATCGACAATGCCGAAACCCTGGACAACTTCGCGCAGAAGTAAGGAAATTTCAGGGCAAGACAACAAGAGGGCGGCGTTATGGCAACACATTGCCAAGGGCGTCCGCCCTCTTTTTAAACGAATACGGGGGGCTGTGCGGATGAAGAAGCGAAATTGTTTGATTCCTTGGATAATTGCTGGACTTTTCATTGTAATAGTGGCGCTGACCTGCCGCGTCACCATCATTCCAGATGAATCGCCCGAAACCATGGTAAATGCGGCAGGAGAAACCGTTGCAGTGGAAAAGCTGTCCGTAACGGAACAATACTGCACGGACAACTGGGATAGCAAAGTGCTTCCTGCCATTCACGAGCGGGCTGTTGATGCGCCCGAGTTTCTTGGGGATGTGACTGCCGATTTGAACGCGGCGGGTGAAAAATACGGGAACCGAGCCAACGAAACCAGCGCCTGGAGCTTTTGCGTGAAGGGCGAAGGAAAAGTGGTCGGGCTGGAAAATGCCGACAAACCGAACAAAACCAGCATTTTATTGGACCTGTCTCCTTTTGATGATGTGGCGGATATCAAGCTGCATTTCGGCAAAGTATTTCCTTCCAATATCAAAAACGCGATTCGTGACGGTGTAGGCTTTTTGCGCCTAGACGATTTTGCCAACCAGGTGGAGTTCGCTGACCTAACCACGGCCTTTAACAACAAAATCAAGAACGACATCATTTTGCCCCAGGATCCCCAGAGTTTTGTAGGCAAAACCGTTTCATTCTACGGTTGCATTTCGTTGCAGGATGTGAAGTCGGAATCGCTGTTGGTGATCCCGGTGGAGCTGAACGTTGTGGAGGAATAGAGGATGGAGAAGGGCATGAATCCCGTGATGCAGGCCCAAAACATCACGAAGGTCTACCCCGGAACCACGGCGCTGAAAGACGTTGATTTTGAGGTCTACCCAGGCAAGGTCAATGTACTGGTCGGCGAAAACGGGGCGGGCAAAAGCACGCTGATGAAAATTTTGGCCGGCATTGAGAAGCCCACGGATGGAGCCATCACCCTGGAGGGGGAGCCCGTTCACTTTCAGGATACCAGGGAGGCCAGCCAGCGCGGGGTGGGCATTATCCATCAGGAACTGAATATGTTCCGGGAGATGCGCGTAGCGGACAACATGTTCGCAGGCAAGGAAATCAGCCGGATGGGCGTGGTGGACCGCAAAACCCAGGCGCGAAAGGCCAGGGAAGTGCTTTCCCGCTTGCAGCAGGACATTGACCCGGCTGAGATGATGCGCAACCTGCGCGTTGGCCAGCAGCAGGTAGTGGAAATTGCCAAAACCATGCTGCAGCAGGAGCTTAAGGTGCTAATTATGGACGAACCTACCTCTTCCCTGTCCAACGCCGAGGTAGAGGTGCTCTTCAAGCTGATTGAAGACTTGAAAAGCCAGGGCATTGCCATTATTTATATTTCACACCGCCTGGAGGAGATCATCCGCATCGGTGATGTGGTGACCATCCTTCGGGATGGCAGCCGGGTGGCGGATGCTAAGGTCAAGGACATTGATGTCAGCTGGATCGTAGAGAAGATGGTGGGGCATTCCGCGCTGACCATTGAAAAGCCTCCCTATGCCGGGAAAGCCGCAGAACTGCTGAGGGTGGAAAATTATTGCCTGCCAAGGTTTGGGGGCGGCTATACGGTAGACCATGTTAGCTTTACCCTGCATAAGGGCGAGGTGTTGGGTATCTATGGCCTGATGGGCGCGGGGCGTACCGAGCTGGTGGAGAGCATGATGGGTCTACATTCTGAGTCCACCGGAGGCCTGGTGGTAGATGGCGAACGGATTGCAAAGCCCAATGTCAGCGAGCAGATCGCTCGGGGCATGGTGCTGGTGCCGGAGGATCGGCAAAAGGACGGTCTGGTGCAGACCATGTCCGTTGCACAGAACCTATCCTTAACCAGCATTCCCCGCTTCACAAAGAACGGCGTGATCAGTAAAAGCCAGTGCAAGATTGAAGTGGATGACATGGTGAGGGAAATGCAGGTGAAGGTGGCGGATGTAAAGCATTTGATCACCAGTCTGTCCGGCGGCAACCAGCAAAAAGTGGTCATTGGCAAGTGCGTCATGGCCAAGGCGAAGATTTTCATGATGGATGAGCCTTCAAGGGGGATTGACGTAGGCGCGAAGACGGATATCTTTTGCCTGATGCGCAGGTTTGCCGCTGAGGGCATGGGGGTCATCTTCGTTGGCAGCGAACTGAAGGAGATCGTATCCGTGTGCGACCGGGTGCTGGTGATGAGCAATGGGAAGCTTACTGCCGATTTGAGTGGTAGCCAGATTACGGAAGACGCGCTGGTCAAAGCTTCCGCTGCTGCGCTGCATACAGGGAAGATCGCTTTTGAGGAGGCCGGGGCATAGCCCTGGCGACTATGAAGGGAGAGAACGACAATGATCCAAGCAAACCCAGCCAAGGGAAAGACCTCCATTGGCATGCTGCTTTTAAAAGGGCGCACTTTTATTGCCCTGGCCATATTGCTGATCTATTTTGCCTTTAGCGCGCCGAATTTTATGGAATGGTCCTCCATTGTGCTATTGATCAAGCATGCGTCCATCTATGGGTTGCTGGCCCTGGGCATGACCATGGTCATCATTACCGGCGGCATCGACCTGAGCGTAGGCGCCGTGGTGGGCCTGGCGGGCATGATTACGGGGGGCATGATGGTGCAGGGCATTCGGCTGCCGTTCATCGACGGAACCATTTACCCCAACGTACCGCTGATTTTGATCATTGTCTGCGTGATGGCGGTGCTGATCGGACTTTGCTCCGGAATGCTGATTGCCCGTGTCAAGGTGCCAGCTTTCATTGCCACATTGGGAGCTATGTATATCTGCCGGGGCTTTGCCATGCTGCGCTCTGGCGGGGCAACGTTCCCCAATCTGTTTGGCAACGCGGCGCTTGGCAATCTGGGCTTTGATCTCATCGGGTCGGGTTCCCTGTGGGGCATTCCTTATGCAATTGTTATTTTTCTTGTGATGGCGGCGATTTCGACCTTTATCATGAAAAAAACGCCCCTTGGAAATCAGATTTATGCTGTGGGCGGGAACGAGCGTGCCGCGGTTCTTTCTGGAATCAAAACGACCAGGGTGAAGCTGTTTGTGTATATGTTTGCTGCCCTGTGTGCGGCCATGTGCGGCATCATTAAATCCAGCGAGCTAAGAGCAGCCCATCCCGACACCGGTAACGGCTGGGAGATGAATGCCATTGCTTCCGTTGTGTTGGGCGGCACCAGCATGTCCGGCGGCGTGGGTACCATTGGCGGCACCATTATTGGCGTGCTGGTGATCACCGTTCTCAACGACGGCATGATCATGATGGGCGTGTCCACCTTCTGGCAAATGGTCATCAAGGGAGTTGTCATCATCATCGCTGTGGTGATCGACCTAGTCCAAAAGGATTTGCAAAAGAAAGCCGCTTTGGCCGCGCGGATCAAATAAAATCAGAGCGTGTATTCCAGAAGCAAAGGAGGAATGAACATGGATGTGCTGCAAATTGCCCGTGTTGCCAATGAGCGCCGGGCGGATGCCATCACCATGATTCATCGAGCGAACACCGGACACACGGGTGGCGCGCTTTCCGTATTGGATGTGCTGAGTGTGCTTTATTACGATGTGTTGAACCTGCGTCCGGAAGATCCGGCGTGGGAGGCCCGTGACCGTTTCCTGCTCAGCAAGGGCCATAGCGTGGAAGGATATCTTGCAGTTCTTGCGGATCGGGGATTTTTTCCCAAGCAAGAACTACGGACATTTTCTCAGGCGGGCAGCCGTTTGACTGGGCATCCCAACAACAAAACCCCTGGGGTGGAGGTCTGCACCGGCGCGCTGGGGCATGGCCTGCCGGTGGGAGTGGGTATGGCGTTGGCCGCCAAGCGGCTGAACAAGAGCTACCATACTTTTGTGGTCATGGGAGATGGGGAGCAGGGAGAAGGTAGCGTGTGGGAGGCTGCCATGGCGGGAGCCAACTACAAGCTGGATAATCTGTTTGCCATCATTGACCGCAACGGCTTGCAAATTAGCGGGACCACCGAGCAAGTGATGGCCCTGGAGAAATTCCATGAAAAATGGGATTCCTTTGGCTGGGAGGTCACAGAGATTGACGGCCATGATATCCAGGCGCTTTTGGACTATTTCCATAGCGCAAAACCCAGTGGAAAGCCCCATTGCCTCATCTGCCACACAGTAAAGGCGAAGGGCCTGCCCTTTGCGGAAAACCAAAAGGAGTGGCACCACAAGGTGCCTACGTCGGAGCAGCTGCAGGAGGGTTACAAAGCCCTGGGTGTGAAAGGGGTGAGCTGGGCATGAAGACAGAAGCGGTACGTATGGCATTTACAAAAAGGCTTTTGGAGCTTGCCAAAGAGGATCAAACCCTTTTTGCTGTTACCACGGATAGCCGGGGGTCGGTAACCTTGGGGGACTTTGCCAGTGTGTTGCCTAAGCAGTTTGTGGAATGCGGCATTGCCGAGCAGGACGCCATCGGTGTATCTGCAGGACTTGCCAGCGCTGGGATAAAGCCTTTTGTGTGCGGTCCAGCCTGCTTCTACTCTCTGCGTTCCGCCGAGCAGGTGAAGGTGGATGTGGCTTATTCCCACATGAATGTGAAGATTATTGGGGTTTCCGGCGGAGTGAGCTACGGCGCGCTGGGGGCAACCCATCATGCCACTCAGGATATTGCGCTGATGCGGGCGATTCCCGGTATCGAAATCTTTTTGCCGACGGACGGCGCTCAAATGGTGAAGCTGACGGATTACCTGGCCCAATCTAGAGAGCCTGCTTATGTGCGCATGGGCCGGGGCGCGGTACCTACGGTGTACGAAGGGGATGCCCCATTTACGCCCGGCAAGGCCAACAAACTGGTATCCGGCCAGGATGCCGCCATCATTGCCTGCGGAGAAATGGTGCATCATGCCCTGGAGGCAGCCAAGCTGTTGGAAGAAAAAGGCATTCATGTATCGGTGTACGATATGCACACACTCCGCCCTCTGGATGAAGCAGCCGTGCTGGAAGCGGCGAAAACGGGTCTGGTCATCACGGTGGAAGAACACAGTGTTCATGGCGGCCTGGGCGGCGCGGTGGCAGAGGTGCTCACCCAGCAAAGGCCAACCAAGATGCGCATTCTAGGCCTCCCGGATGAATGGCTGTACAGCGGTACCTCGGCGGAGGTGTTTGCCCATTATGGCCTGACGGGCGACGGCATTGCCGCGTCTGTGCTGGAGGCGATGGGCAGATGAGCGGAAAACATCTGATTGTGGTCGACCAAAGCACCTCAGCCAGCAAGGCCTTTCTCCTGGACGAAAAAGGGGAGATCGTTCGGCGTTTTTCCAAGAACCATCAGCAGTTTTATCCCAAACCAGGCCATGTGGAGCACGATGCGGAGGAAATCTGGCAGAATGTGCGGGAAGGCATTGCAGAGGTGGCCAGCGGGGCACAGGAGATTGCGGCCCTGGCCATCACCAACCAGCGGGAAACCACAGTGCTGTGGGACCGGAACACCGGACTGCCCGTTTGCAATGCCATCGTGTGGCAGGATGTGCGGGGAGAGGCTCTATGCAAGGAATTGGCCGCTCACGGAGAAGAAGTGCGGGCAAAAACCGGCCTGACCCTATCCCCCTATTTCCCGGCGGCCAAGGCAGCCAGTGCCCTTCGGGAAAAACCGGAATTGCGCAAAAAGGCTCAGGAGGGCAGGCTGTGTATCGGCACAGTGGATAGCTATTTGGTTTATCGCCTGACGGGCGGCAAGGTGTTCCAAACCGATGTGAGCAACGCCAGCCGTACCCAGCTGATGGCGCTACAGAATCTCTCTTGGAATCAGGAACTGTGCGACTTATTTGGCATCCCCATGCAATGCCTGCCCAAGATCGCGCCATCGGACGGCGCCTTTGGAATGGTTTGTGTGGATGGCTTGCCAAGCTTGCCTATCACGGGCGTAATGGGAGATAGCCATGCGGCTCTGTTTGGCCAGGGCTGCCATCAAAAGGGTATGGCCAAGGCCACCTACGGCACCGGTTCCTCCGTGATGATGAACATAGGCAAGCAGTTTGGGCTTTCAAGATTTGGCCTGTCCAGCTCCGTGGGCTATGCCTTTCAGGGAGAAACCTGCTATGTGTTGGAGGGGAATGTCACCTGCTCGGGGGATACCCTGTGCTGGCTTCGGGACGAGGCCGGGATGATCGACCATGTGGCTGAGGTGGAGCGGGTGGCCGCAACCGTGGCAGATACCCAGGGGGTGTATCTGGTGCCTGCCTTCTCCGGTCTTGGCGCGCCCTACACCGATGGAGAGGCACGGGCTTTGCTTTGTGGCATGAACCGGGGAACAACCCGGGCCCACATCGTGCGGGCGGCCCTGGAAAGCATGGCCTTTCAAGATGCGGACATTATTCGAGCCATGGAAGGGGACACGGGAAGCAGTCTGAAGGAGCTTCGGGTAGATGGAGGACCCACCCAAAATACACTTCTGATGCAATTGCAAGCGGATTTGCTGGGCTGTCCTGTGCAGTGCGCCTTCGCAAGCGAACTCAGCGCCCTGGGGGCGGCTTATATGGCCGGGATCACCGTAGGGCTGTACCAAGGAATGGAAAGCGTGCAGCGGGGTGCGGGAGCCCGGTATGAGCCAGGTCAAAGCGCTACCTGGCGAAAAAATGCCTTGGAGGGCTGGAAGGCGGCGGTGGAACGCTGCAGGCGGCAGCCTTGAGATAGACATTTCTGAGATTCATTCAGCATGATAAAAGAGGAGTTGTTTTTTATGGCAACCTTTGGCGTACTGATCTCAAACCGAAGCTTTTTCCCCGATCATTTGGTGCTGGAGGCCCGGGAGAAGCTGCTGAAAAGCTTAGAGGCTTGGGGGCATAAGGTGATTACTCTCTCCACGGAGGATACCTTCATGGGAGAAACGATGACCTATGAAGAGGCGCAAAAGTGCGCCAAACTGTTTCGGGAGCATCAAGATGCGATCGACGGCATCATTGTCTGCCTGCCGAATTTCGGCGAGGAAACTGGCATTGCGGATGCCATCAAATGGTCAAAGTGCGATGTGCCCATTTTGATCCAGGCCTGCGACGATGATTTTGACAGGCTTCAGTTGGAAAACCGCCGGGATGCCTTCTGCGGAAAGCTAAGCCTTTGTAACAACCTATACCAGTACGGTATCAAGTACAGCCTGACAACCCGGCATTCTTGCCCTGTGGATGGTCCAGAATTTCAGGCGGATGTGGAGAAATTCGCCAAGGTGTGCACCGTGGTGAAGGCCATGAAGACCGCTCGGATTGCTCAGATCGGCGCGCGGGTGATGCCCTTTCGCACTGTCAGGTACAGCGAAAAGCTTTTGCAGCAGGCGGGCATCACCGTGGAAACCGAGGATTTCAGCGAGATCATGGCGGATATCGAAGCCATCACGGATGAAACGCTGATTGGCGACAAGGTGGCGGAAATCAAGGCTTATGGCAAGTTGGCAGATGGCATTGGCGAGGATAAAATCGTGAAGCAGGCCAAGCTGTGCATTGCCATTGAAAACTGGATGCGAGATCACCACTGCCAAGCCAGCGCAATCCAGTGCTGGGACAGCGTGGAAGCCAACTACGGTTGCGCCATGTGCTTGTGTATGTCCATGATGGGAGAAAAGGGCATGCCCTCTGCTTGTGAGACGGATGTGATGGGTGCAGTAAGCATGCTGGCGTTGCTGAAGGCCTCGGATGTGCCCCCCATTTACCAGGATTGGAATAACAACTACAAAAACGAGCCCAACAAGTGTATCAATGTGCATTGTTCCAACTATCCTGCTTGTGCCTTCCAGGAAACCCCGGAAATTGCCAATCTGGATATTTTGGCTACCACATTAGGCACGGATGTATCCTTCGGAGCCCTAAAAGGCCGGGTTCGCCCTAGCGCTATGACCTACCTGAAAGTATCCACGGATGACCGCACTGGAACCATCAAGTGTTACCTGGGAGAGGGGGCGTTCACGGACGACCCGCTGCCCACCTTCGGCGGCGTGGCTGTGTGCGAGGTTCCTGATTTGAATGGACTGATGAAGCATCTGACACAAAATGGATACGAACATCATGTGGCTTTGACCCAGGCAGGCGTGGCGGACATTTTGGAGGAAGCCTTGGGCAATTATATGGGCTGGAAGGTGTACCGTCATTCGTAAGGGTCATTACTAATCATTTGGTTTGTGAGCAAAATACGCATCACAAAGCATAAAAGCCAGCACTGCAAACTGCGTGCTGCTTTTATTTGTTATAGAATAAGTCTTTTGAAAGGTTTGCTTGTTTGGATTTCTTATGTATGTTAAGTGGATACCGTGGCAAAAACAAAGCAAAAATTGCATAGTATATTCGCACGCAACTACAAGAGGATCAGGGAAGCGAACAAATCAATATCAAGGAGTATATTTGCTCCTTTAAGGGGTAGCCAGTAACAATGGCTCCTTTAGGAGCAGCCAGTAACAATCCCTTGCGGCCGGCAGACGTTGGGTACGCCTTAAGGCGTTGCAAGTAATAGAGGGTTATGCCCGCATATGAAATGCCCTCGGCTATGCCGGGGATCATTGCTGTCATGGGACAAAGGCCAGGGGCGTTAGTTATTATTGGCAATGCAAATGAGTGGACAAACCTGATCTGGTATGGTAGAATCATCATTAGTTACAAAAGAATGAAATTTGTGACAAAAGTACGAAGGGGGCTGCTATTCATGAGAAAAAGCGCCATGAATGTGGTACAAAGGATAGCTGTCACCTTGCTTGCATTGTCCTTTGTGTGTTTCCGCGCCCCTGCTGCGCAAGCCACCAATGTGGTGTCCGCGCCTCTGAACGTGCAGGCCGGCGCTTTGAACGGCATGGTACGCGTGTACCTTTCTTCCCTGGGTTCTCCCACAGCCCTAACACTAACGGTGGCAGGCAACTATAGCATCAATGGCAATGTGAGCCAAAGCCTCACAAACGGCGAAAGCGTAACGGTAGGCTTTAGCAGCTCCACAGGAGCCATCACCCTGACCCGAGGCGGCGTTAAGACCAATATGGGCACTAACTTTGCCCTGCGCCGTCACAGCACGACGGGTACCAACGGCATCAAAATTGCCCAGGCGCGCATGCCTTCCAACCCTTATCCCGGTGATCTTTCTTTTAGGGCTGTCCAGAGCGGCGGTGGCTATAAGCTCTATACCATCGCACATGTCTACATTGAAAGTTATCTGTATGGCGTGCTTCCCTATGAAATGGGCAACAGCTCCCATATCGAGGCGCTGAAGGCCCAGGCGGTGGCCGCCCGTACCTATACGGTCAATATGATGCAAAGCAGGGCTTCGGGTACCTATGATGTGGTGGATACCACCTCCGACCAGGTATATAACGGTACCCCTTCCGGTAATGCCAACTGCGTTGCGGCAGTGGACGCTACCAAGGGCATCGTGGTTAAGAACGGTTCCAGCTATACGGGTACCTATTATTCCGCCAGCAACGGCGGTCAGACGGAATCCGCAGCCAACCTATGGGGTTCCTCCGGTTATGGCTATTTGAGCGTGAAGGATGATCCCTTTGATCTGGCCAATCCGGATTGCGTGGTGAAAAAGGCTACGGTATACGCATCCGTCAGCGGTACCAACTCTTCTTTGCTGGCATTGCTCAAGAGCAAGGCGGTTTCAGCGCTAAACAGCAGCGGGTATAGCGCCACCAGCGATAACACTACCCTGCAGACTGTCAAGAACATCACGCCTCATAGCCCCAAATATGCCGTACCCAGCAAGCTGTATACCAAAATGGATTTTTCCCTAACGGCCTCTACCCGGGATCGGTACGGCAGCACCGCCACGGCCACGGTGACGGTCACATGCAATGTTTTTACGGAGCTGGAGAGCATGCTGGGCATGAGCATCCAATCCTCCTCCAACGAGCTATGGAGCGTCGCCAAAAATGGAAGCAATTTTGTGCTGGAGGCCAGGAGGTATGGCCATGGCATTGGCATGAGCCAGCGCGGCGCTATGTATATGGGACGACAGGGCTACACCTACGACCAGATTCTGGGCTTTTACTACAACGACTGCAAACGGGTGCGCATCAGCTTTACCAATACCATTCTTGCTGCGGGTTCCTCGGATACGCAGACCACCGTGGAAGACCCCGCCGATTTTACCGAGGGAGATACCGGTTGTACCGGTGTTGTCAAATTGGTCAGCTCCGGCTCGTCGTTGGCGATTCGTGCGGAAAAGTCTACATCGGGAAGCATTTTGGGAGTCATTGCCAACAATTCACCGGTGAGCATATATGCCAATGACGGAACATGGTGCTTTATCCGCTTTGGCAATATCCAAGGCTATGTACCTACCAATGCGTTGAGCATAACCGGTACGGCTCCTGCCACCACCGCGCAAACAGTCACCCAGATCAGCGGCTTTGCGAAAGTAACGGCCACAGGCTATCTAAATCTGCGCGCTTCCGGCAGCTCTTCCGCCACCATCATGACCACCGCGCCTACCGGTGCGATATTGACTGTATTTAGCAACAGCGGCGGATGGGCGCATATCCAGTTTGGCGCTACGGTGGCCTATGCTTCCGCGGACTTCCTTTCGTTCTCGTCCACCTATCCAGGCAGCGCGGCATCCTCAGGTAGCATGACGGCCATCGTTGCGCTGGATGACCCCGCCGGATTTTTGAATCTGCGTTCCACACCCTCCACCAGTGGCGCTGTGCTGACAACGCTGGCCAATGGTACTCAGGTGACCGTAACCCGGGATGATGGCTCTTGGAGTTTTGTGACAGTGAATGGCATATCCGGCTATGTGGTTTCTTCCTCGCTGCGTTTTGAGGATGGTGGAACTTCCGGGGACCCCGCTGTCATCCCCGGTACCCAGGAGGAAACGGCGGTTGTCAATACCACCAATGGGGTATTGTACCAGGCGGGCGATACAAATTCCGCGGCAATCATGACCATTGGGCTAGGCCAAAGCGTGGTTGTATTGGAAAAAGGCAGCGCATGGTGCCAGGTCCGTTATGATGGCATAACCGGGTATATGCAAACGGCTGTTTTGACGTTCCAGGCGAGCAGTGGAAGCGGAGGACAGGGCGAGAAGGCCATTGTGGCGACCCAGTCCGGCTCGTTGAACCTACGCAGGGAAGCCAGTGCGGGAAGTTCTGTACTCACCACCATCCCCAAAGGCACGCAAATCAACGTCACCTCCAGGGGGACCACTTGGTCCGCGGTGACCTACAACGGCGTATCCGGCTATGTGATGAGCAGTTTCCTGCAATTTGTGCCGGATGGCGGGCAAACGGATCCCACTACCGATCCCTCTGCAACCACACCTCAAACCGCCTGGGTTTCCACACAATCCGGTTCATTAAACCTGCGGGCAGAGGCGCGCGCAGGCAGCGCAATTCTGCGGACCATCCCAAGGTTGGCTACTGTGACGGTGCTGAGCCGTGGCGCGGAATGGTGCCAAGTGTCATACAGCAACGCCACCGGCTATGTAATGAGCGTTTTCCTTGCCTTTGATGCCCAGACGGTGACGCCAGCACCGGAAGAGACCCCTCAAAACGGCGTTGATGAGGAGACAGACTCGCAACAGCCCGTCCTCCCGGAAGAACCGGCCCAGGCAAACGCTATTTACGCGAAGGTGACAACGGTTTCCGGATCGCTGAACATGCGGCAGAACCCATTGCCGGGCAGCCCCATCCTCACAAGGATTCCAAAGGGTGTTACCCTTGTGATTCAAGAAAAAATGGCCGCTTGGAGCCTAACCACTTATGGTAACCAGCAGGGTTATGTCATGAATTCCTATTTGACCTTTATGGAGCAAGAAAGTCCGGTGGATTCAAGCGTCATGGCCACGGTGGTCACCGCTTCCGGGTCGCTGAATATGCGGATTGAGCCCTCTGTGAACGCTGGAATCCTGCTGCGCATCCCGCGCTCTGCCCAGGTTCTCGTACAACAGCGCGGCACCACCTGGACCCAGGTGTCCTATGCGGGTTCCTTAGGGTATGTAATGTCACAGTATTTGTCCTTCCCGGAGACGGTTCAGGCAATGGCACTCACCGATCCGGCTGCAACGGTCGTAGAACCTACCCCCACGCCTGTCAGCGCCCAGGGGCAGACAGCCGCATGGGTATCAACCTCCGGCGGCTCCCTGAACTTGCGCGGCGAAGCCTCTGGCAATGGTCATATCCAAACCACCATTCCCAACACGGCGGCCGTAACGGTGCTTGTTTATGGGGACGTCTGGTGTCAGGTATCCTATGGTGACTTCAGTGGGTATGTGATGACACAATACCTACGATTTCAACAAGCACAAAGCAGTGAAGCAGCACAGACCAGCCAGTCGCAAACCCTAGCCTGGGTCAATACGCCTTCGGGCTCATTGAACATGCGGCAGGCATCCCAGGCTAACGCCGCAGTGGTTACCACCATTCCAAAAGGCGCCCAAGTGACCGTACTGCAAAGCGATAGCGCCTGGTCTAAGGTGCGTTATGGTTCGTGGGAAGGATATGTGGTTTCGACGTATCTAAGCGCAACCGAGCCTGCCTTGTCGGTGCCCACGGCCACCGAAGAGGTAAAGGTACAAAGCGCCGCTGCACAAACGCAGGAAAGCCAAAGCAATGATGTGGGCTTGATTGTAGATACCACACTTCAGGCTGTGGTGACCACCACCTATGCTCAGGTACAGCCTAGGCAGGGCAATACGATGTTGTCCCTATGGGCGGAGTGCAGCGAACGAGGCGTGCCGCTGCTGACGATGCTTCGCAATGACCGTGTTCAGGTCCTCATGATTGGGGACACCTGGTGCCAAATCAAAGTGGAGCTTCAAACCGGATATTGCTTGAAAGAATACCTGCTGATCGAAGGCCTCGGATCATGAAGAACTGGGCGCAGCCCCATGAACGTGTGGATGATTTGCAACTGGGCGGACTCAAAATCATTCAGAATCCATCTGCCTTTTGTTTTGGGATGGACGCGGTTCTCCTGGCGGATTTTGTGACCCTTCGGCCAGGGGATCCAGTGGCGGATTTAGGCGCAGGCACGGGCATTTTGCCCGTGCTTCTTTCCCAAAAAGACCCGCATGCCGTTTTTCATGCCATTGAAATCCAACGCGACATGGCGGATATGGCTGCTCGCACCATGGCGATGAATGACTTGGAACACCGCATCATGGTTCATGCCATGGATTTGCGCCACAGTCCGCAGCGCTTAGGCCATGGCACGATGAACGTGGTGGTGTGTAACCCGCCCTATAGCAAGCAGGGCAGCGCCTTGCCCAGCAAAGCCCCAGAAATCCAGATGGCAAGGCATGAAGCTGATTGCAGCCTGCCGGAAATAACCCAGGCCGGAGCGGCGTTGTTGAAAAATCACGGTCGCATGTGCCTTGTTTTCCCTGCTGTGCGGATGCTGGAGCTCTGCGATGCGCTGCGCGCCTATCGCTTGGAACCCAAGCGCGTGCGGATGGTCTGCTCCAAAGCCAGCCGGTCGCCATACCTGGTATTGATGGAAGCCATCAAAAATGCCAAACCAGGTCTCAAATGGATGCCGCCCCTGGTGGTCTACCAGGAGGACGGAAGGGAAACGGCCGAACTGCAAAGGATCTATCATCAATAGACAAAGGAATGGCTAAGTCCGGCGAAGTCCTTTCAACAGAATGGCTATATTCCATAGCAGCATGACCAGCTGCCCAATGGTTTGCGCCTGGATGGCTCCATATAGGCGGTAAGTTGGCAGGGCGGTCAGCAGGTAGGTAAGCAAAAGCGTTAGCGCTGAGGTTACCAGCGCCCCAATCATGGAGCGTTTTTGTTGCCCCAGGGCAGCGATGGCCCCGGCGGCGATATGGCTCACCGCAATGAGCATCGCCAAGGGACCGGAAGCTCGGAACAGCTCCGTCAGCTCTGGCAAACGATAGAGGGACTGCGCTAAAAAAGGCGCTATCAGATAGATTCCGCCCCAGCTGGCCGCCCCAACCACGATGGCCGCGCCAAAGCAAAGCAGCAACAGCCGTTTGAGGCTGCTGCGGTTGTGTTCCGCCTTTGTAAACCTAGGCAGGGATACCATGGACAAGGCACTGGTAAAGATGCAGGGGAGCAGCACGATGGGCATCACCATGCCATTTAGCATGCCCAGACGCGCGGTGGCCTCGGGGGCCATCAACCCGGAGACCTGCAAGCGCAGGGGAATCATGATGGCCGTAATCGAGCGCAAGCCTGTGTTGATCAGCCTAGTGACTGTGGTTGGCGCAGCCAGGCGAAAGACGGGCTTTTGCCAGGCTTTTGCGCCTTGCAATTGGCCCATGGGAATTTTCAAAATCCACAGCACAAAGCACAGCCCGGCGATTTCCGCCGTCAAGGTAGCAGCCATGGGGATCGCCGCCAGCCAGGGGGTCGTCAGGCCCACCAACAGAAGAATGAGCCCGATAGACAGGGCAAAGCGGACCACCTGCTCCACCAGTTCCGACACAGCAGGGATCCAGCTTTTTTCCACCCCGTAGCAATAGCCGTTATAAACCGCGGAATACCCCAGCACAAAGATGCAGGGCGCGCTGAACCAAAGGGAAGGCAACACACGCTGATCCTGCATCAGGTTAGCCAACAGGGGCGAAAACAGCAATAGCGCTGGAACCATCACCAGGGAAGCTTTGCGCACCAGCAGAATGCCGGCTAAAAGCGGCATGTGTTTTTGCTCCGGCGTTGCCTTGGCGGTCATGCGACTGATGGCCATAGGAAGTCCAGAGGTGAGCGGCGTGATGGCCAGCATATGAACGCCAGCGCAAAGCTCCGTGATGCCCATGATCTCCGCACCCAATAGGCGCGAGAGATGGATGCGCATATAGAGCCCCAAGGCCCGCACCACCGTATTGGCCACGGTGAGGAGAATGGTCTGTTGTTTTGCGCCTCTTGCCCGCACATCACCGCCTCCCGCAAGAGGCTATGAGAGAAAACCGGCGGCAATGACTGAAAACCCACCACCGCGAATGTGCGGCAAACATTGTCAAAACCTGTGGGATGAAGTATACTTTTTCAAACCGCATGGAGGGGGAAGTGCCTATGGATAAATGGGACATCCGGTTTATGGAAATGGCTTCGCTGATTTCCCAATGGTCCAGTTGCTATAATGAGGGCCGAAGTATCGGTGCGGTGATCGTCAAGGATAAACGCATCATGACCACTGGGTATAATGGCGCGCCGGCAGGGATTAAGACTTGCAAAGAGCGGGGCGAGTGCCTTCGCCGCAAGCTGGGCATCCCCTCCGGTACCCGTGCGGAGATCTGTTACGCCATCCACGCGGAGCAGAACGCCATTTTGCAAGCCGCAAAGCTGGGTATTGCCATTGATGGGGCCACGCTATACTGCACCCACCAGCCTTGCTCGGTATGCGCAAAGATGATCGTCAATGTGGGCATCCGACGGGTGGTATACCGGGAAGGATATCCGGATGACTTTGCCCTGGAATTTTTTCAGGAAGCAGGCGTCATCCTGGAACGATTTGAAGGCCTCGCAGAGGGATGAGGCGCCAATCAAAGTTCTGTCATGAAAGGGCCGCTTCCCGTCGGGAAAACGGCCCTTACCTAAACAGCGCGGGTAGAAAACAAGAAGCAAGGCGCGCCGCTGCTAGCTCATTGTGCGGGCTCCGGTTCAAACACATTCTCGGGAGTAAAACCCCCTCGCAAGCGCTTGACACTTCTCTCCAGGGCGGTTTTGCTGTTGCCCCAAGGCCTGCGCTGGTTGCGGTAGTCGAACTGCTTGGTAAAATAGCGCAGGTCTTGCTCGTCCCGGATCAGTGACGCTTTCAGCAAATCCTGGGCTGACGCGGTAAAGGCCTGCCGCTTGGGTGAAGATAGGTGTGTCCCTTGACGCAGCAACGCGGCGGTGTGGGGGAAACACGCTCCATGAGAAGCCTTCCAAAGGGATTGGAACCTCTCTTCCTTTGTCCAAAGATGAATAAAGGTTGCCATATACCGATCCATATGGCTCTGCACCGCATCGCAGAGCATGCAGCCTTGGGAAAGAGAGGCGATCCCCTGAACGGTGCTCGTCGGCTTGCTGGACAGGCTCTCCAGTGCCTTCAACACTTCCACCATATGGGAGTCCGTAAGCAGCGCGTGGCCTAAGCGATTCTTTTGGGCAAACAGCATTGCATGATGCTGCGCGCAAAATCCACATTCGTTTGCGATCATGCGAACGGAGGGTTCCATCAAGCTAGCGCCCAGAATGCGCTCCGCCTCTTGTTGTTCCAATTGATATTGTAACGCACAAAACGGGCATTCCGCATGCTTTTCCATCACCTCCCATACGGGGATTGTATCCAAATGGTATTGCATCTTCGGCCTCCATAAAGGTATAATGGATGCGGCTGGTTTATGGTAGCAGAACCGGCCGCAAAGCGCAAGCCGCTCATATTTCTTCCCTGCAAAGCATACCCTCAGGCGATGCAAAGCATGGGAGGGAACCATTATGGAAGAGAATAAGCGGGTTTATCCACGGAACGGGTTCCCCGGCAAATGGCTCAACTATTTGCTTCTTTTCCTTTCGGTGACGCTGTTACTGTCCGGCCTGCTCTGGCGGGATGGCGGCACGGACTTGCAGCTGAGCCTGGCGGACACGCCTACGCCCATTCCCACGGATGCCGCTTTTGATGAGACCCCCGCGACCCGTGAGATCATCCTGCCTACTTCCACTTGGTTTGCTTTGCAGCTTGGCGCTTTTGAAAATGAGGATTCAGCGGTGATCCTGGCTGAAAGCTACCGTCCCAGAGGGGCTGCGGGTTACGTGTGGTGGGACGTTCGTTACCGGACATTGGCGGCGCTGTATACCTCCAAGGACGACGTACAAGCCGTGCGCAGCCAGCTCACACAGAAGTACTACATCGAAAGCCTTTCCTATGAGATATCATTGCCCGCCCTCAAGCTGCGCTTAAGCGGCATGAGAGGGCAGCTGGATATTTTGGAAGCCGGATTTTTGCATGGACAGGATTTGGTGACCCAGCTTCAAGCATTGTCTATGCTGATGGACCGGCAGGAAATGAGTGTGCCCCAGGCCATTGAAAAGCTGCAAAGCATCCGCCAGCAGATGGAAACGATCTCGTTACGCCTGGGCCAGCGGTTTCCTGCCCCCAGGCATCTGGCCGTACAGGGGCTGATGGACTGCTTTGATGCCTATGCGGCGTTCTGTGCCGAGCTGGATGAGGGGCAAACGTCTGTTCAGCTGGCCACTGAAATTAAGTATCAAGCCATTGCCGCGCTGGATGCGCTTAAGAAGATTTACAATGAGCTGTCAGGCTCGTAGGAAGGGTGAGCATAGTGACCATCCGGGATGTGATGCAGACGCTGGATGCCCGGTGTTTGCTTGGGGAGGACAAGCTGGACCAGGAGGTGAAAACAGCCTGTGGTTCAGATCTTATGAGCGACGTGCTTGCCTTTGTGAAGGACAAGACTGTTTTGATTACTGGGCTTACCAACATTCATGTGATGCGCACCGCTGAGATGCTGGACATTCATTGCATCGTGTTTGCCAGAGGCAAAGTGCCCCAGCAAGAAATTTTGGAGGAAGCGGGCGAGCTGGGTATCGTTGTTCTTACCACGCGGCACACCACCTACACCACCTGCGGCCTGCTGTACCAAAGGGGTATCCGCGGAACGGAACCCATCAGCGGAACAGACGGTGACAAGTAGCGAAAGAGGCACATATGCAAAGTACAATGGTGGACACCTATCCTGTGACCGCGGGGGATTTTCTGGCAGCCGGCGAGGCCTCCGGGTCCATCAAGCGCAAGCTTAAGCAGTTGGGCGTGGACAGTGCCATTTTGAGGCGCATTGCCGTGGCCAGCTACGAAGTGGAGCTGAATATGATCATTCATAGCCTTGGGGGCAGCTTAACCATGGAAATGGACCCAACGGAGCTTCGGCTCATTTCCAAAGACATGGGCCCTGGCATCCCCAATATTGATCAGGCGCTTGAGGAAGGCTTTTCCACTGCCAGCGAAGAAGCGCGGGATTTGGGTTTTGGCGCGGGCATGGGATTGCCCAACATGCGCCGCAATGCGGATGGATTTGTCATTGAAAGCCAGATGGGCAAAGGCACCACCATCCAAATGCGCTTTGCCTTACAACCGCCGCAAAGCAGGTAGAACATATCCAGCGTTGGAGGAACGAGCATGACCCAGAAACAGTATCATTCGGTTCGACTGGACAAAGATAAATGCAAGGGCTGCACCAACTGCCTCAAACGCTGTCCCACCGAGGCCATCCGTGTGCGGGAGGGACGAGCCCGCATCATTGATGAGCGCTGCATCGACTGTGGGGAATGCATCCGTGTATGCGATTACCATGCGAAGTATGCCCAGACCGATCCTTTGGCCAGCATCAATCGCTTCAAGTATAAGATTGCGTTGCCGGCGCCTTCCCTTTACGGCCAGTTCAAAAACCTGGTCAGCCCCTCCCAGGTGTTGGAAGGTTTGCTCAAAATGGGTTTTGACGATGTATTTGAGGTGGCACAAGGCGCGGATATTGCCACCAGAGCCATCCGAGAGAAAATGCGCAACATGGACAAGGACAAGTATCCCGTGATCTCTTCCGCGTGCCCCGCCATCACGCGTTTGATCCAGGTACGCTTTCCAGAGCTGATCTCCCATATCATTGATATCCGTCAGCCCATGGAATTAGCCGCCATGGTAGCCAAACGCGAGTATTGCCAGAAACGGAACGTGACCGATGAAGAGGTAGGCTGCTTTTTCATCACGCCCTGCGCCGCTAAGGTCACCGCGATCCGCAGCCCCATCGGTCATGAAACCTCTGCGGTGGACGGGGCCATTTCCATGCTGGAGATTTACGGCTTGCTGGCAAACCAGATGAGACACCATCCCAAGGTAGACCTGTCCACAGCTACGGCATTCGGAGTGGGCTGGGCGAATAATGGAGGGGAATCCGCGGCCGTATCGCCGGAACACAGCATGTCCGTGGATGGCATTGAAAACGTGATCCATGTGTTGGAAGAAATTGAAAACAACAAGCTTCAGGATCTGGTGTTCTTTGAGGGTTCGGCTTGCACCGGCGGTTGTGTGGGGGGGCCATTGACCTTTGAAAACACCTATGTGGCCCGAAGCGCTGTTCGCACGCTGATGAAAGGCTGCGACATCACCCACCCTGATGAAAAAGTCAATGGCACCCTCTTGAACAAGTATCCTGTGCATGCGGACAAGCCCATCCATCCCAACAGCGTCATGCGTCTGGATGAGGATATCGTGGAAGCCATGCGAAAAATGGAGCAGATGGAAGAAATCGTCAAATCCTTGCCAGGCTTTGATTGCGGCAGCTGCGGATGCCCCACCTGCCGCACCTTTGCCGAGGACATCGTGCGGGGGTATTGTGACCGGATGGACTGCATCCACCTGCTGAAAGACCAGTTGAAGATCATGGCGCAGAAGATGGTGGAGCTGGCCAAGCCCACTCGAGAGTAGGAGAAAACCATGAAAGTCAAAGAACTAGCGGCGGTGATAGCCGCAAAAACCCTGGTGGAAACAGCCAATCTGGAAGCGAACATCAGCTGTGGCTATAGCTGTGATCTGCTCTCTTGGGTGTTGGCTCATGGCAAGCCCGGCATGGCCTGGATGACCGTACAGACGCATTTGAACGTCATTGCGGTATCGGTTTTGATGGAAATGGCATGTGTGATCTTGGTGGAAGGGGTGCAGCTTGAAGAAGCTTCTCTGCGCAAGGCGCAGGAGGAGGGGCTGGCTGTGTTGGCCACTGAGAAAACCGCTTATGAAGTTTGCGGTTTGATGGCAAAGGCGGGCGTTAACCCGCCTGATGCATAGAAATGTTGGCATATTGCGATTTGCATATCCACAGTTGCCTGTCCCCCTGTGCGGAAGACGACATGACCCCGGCCAACATCGTGGGCATGGCGAAGCTGAAGGGCCTGGATGTGATTGCTGTAACCGATCACAATTCCGCCCTGAATTTGAAGCAAGCCATACAAGCAGGGGATGCCTTAGGGGTAGTGGTGATCCCCGGCATGGAAGTGACCACCAAAGAGGATGTGCATGTGATGGCCTATTTTTACCGGCTGGAAGATGCCCTCGCCTTTGGACGGGTGATTGACGATCATCTGCCGCGGGTAAAAAATCAACCGGATCTGTTTGGCCGCCAGCTGGTGATGGGGGATAATGACAACCCAAGCCATGAGCACTCTACGTTGCTGCTGAACGCCACGGATGATAGCCTGGAGCAGCTTTGTGCACTGATTGACGCGCATCATGGCGTGTCGGTGCCGGCCCATATCAACCGGGGCAGCAACGGCATGCTGGGAGCCCTGGGCTTGATGCCCCCTTTACCTGCCCATCCCACGGTGGAGGTATCGCCGAAGCTGGATTGCCCTGCTGATGCGCTTCACGGGCGCAGGGTGTTGCATTCTTCCGACGCCCACCGCCTGGGCGATATCCTGGAACGGGTTTTTGCCCTGGATGTGGAACAACTTACCATCTCGGCAGTTTTGGACGTGATCAAAGCAGGACGCAGTGAAGCGTTGGAATCCTAAAAGCCAACATAACCAGAGAAAAATGAAAAAGGACGTCATTTGGCCAGCGCAAAAATTATTGTCAAAAATTTATCATTTTGCGTTGTTTTTTGCGTGCATTTTATATCGTCTTGTGATAGGATAGGTAAGGTGTGTAATCGGGAGTGAAGAACGCACCCAGATAGGGATCATTTGGAGGAGGTTTCAGGCGAACATGTCCAAACAGAACGAGAAATACGAGGAGCTGCAGAAAGTGATTGACGCGCATCTTGGTGAAAAAGGCGCATTAATGCCAGTTCTGCAAGGCGCGCAAGGGATTTTCGGCTGTGTCCCCATGGATGTGCAGGAAATCATTGCCGATCAGTTGGACACCACACTGAGCGAAGTTTATGGCGTAGCAACATTCTATTCTCAGTTTTCATTGGAGCCCAAGGGAAAGTACGTATGCGGCGTCTGCCTGGGAACCGCCTGCTATGTCAAAGGCTCTCAGAAGGTTTTGGACCGTCTTTGCGAAGAGCTGGACATTGCCTCTGGAAAAACCACGCCGGATCAGTTGTTCACGGTGGAAGCCACCCGCTGCCTTGGCGCTTGCGGCTTGGCCCCGGTGATGATGATCAACGATGATGTATATGGCCGCCTCACCGAGGATGAAATCCCTGATATCATTGAAAAATATCGAGTGAAAGCCAAGGCATGATGCGGGATCTTTCCATGCATGTTTTGGACATTGCCCAAAACAGCATCCAAGCCGGAGCCAGCTTGGTAACCCTTACCTTTCAGGTGGATCAACAGCAATGGCTGACCTTGAGTATTGAGGATGACGGATGCGGTATGGCGCCAGAGTTTCTTCGCCAAGTAACGGACCCCTTTACCACTACCCGCACCACGCGCAACGTGGGGTTGGGGATCCCCATGCTTAAGCAAAGCGCGGAGATCTCCGGCGGATCCTTTACGATCCAAAGCGAGGCGGGACAAGGCACCACTTTGATCGCCACCTTTGATCTGGAGCATATCGATTGCCTGCCCATGGGAGAGATGTGCGACACGCTGTTTTCTCTGATTGTGCTTCATCCCAATCAACCTGATTTTGTTTTTGAGGCCACATCCACCACCTGCACGGCTTCCTTTGACACCCGACAGGTGCGGAAAGCGGTGCCAGGCGTTCCCCTGAACCAGCCGGATGTCGCCCAGTGGATACGGGAATCCATCCAGGAAGAATTCAAACCGATTTTGGAGGAACAAATATGAAATCCTTAGCTGAACTGGAAGCCATCCGTCAAAAGACGCTGGATCAAATATCCTTGCGCAAGGACGGGGAAGAAGGGATCCGTGTAGTGGTGGGCATGGCCACCTGTGGCATTGCCGCCGGTGCCAGGCCTGTTATGCTTGCTTTTATCGATGAGATTAACAAGCGTAAGCTGCAAAACATCACCGTTTCCCAGACAGGCTGTATTGGCATGTGCCGCTTGGAGCCCATGGTGGACGTGCTGGTGCCGGGCCACGAAAAGGTTACCTATGTGAAGCTGACCCCTGAAATGGTGCCGCAGATCGTAGTGGAACACCTGGTCAACGGAAACCCCGTAATGGAGTTCGCCATCGGCGCCGCCGAATAGACGCCAAAGCCGTAACGGACCCGCTAGGGAGCGGGGCAAACAACAAGGAGGAAAAACCATGGATCTTTATCGCGCGCATGTGCTTGTCTGCGGTGGCACGGGCTGCACTTCGTCCGGCTCTGGAGAGTTGATCAAGCGCTTTGAAGAGCAAATTGCGCTCAACGGTTTGGACCGGGAAGTGAAGGTCGTTCGCACAGGTTGTTTTGGCCTGTGTGAAGCGGGTCCGGTGGTCATCGTCTATCCGGAGGGCACGTTTTATTCCCGCGTCGGCAAGGACGATGTGGATGTTATCGTGGCCGAGCACCTGCTCAAGGGCCGCATCGTACATCATCTGGTCTATAAGGACAAGGCCAAGGGAGACGTCAGCGACCTGTCCCTGGACAACATTGAGTTTTATAAAAAGCAAAAACGGATCGCTTTGCGCAACTGTGGCGTCATCGACCCGGAGAGCATTGACGAATACATCGCTTTTGATGGGTATAAAGCATTGGGAAAGGCCCTCACTGAGATGACCCGGGAACAGGTGATTGATGAAATTCTGAAATCCGGGCTGCGGGGGCGTGGGGGCGGCGGGTTCTCCACAGGCCTCAAATGGAAGTTTACCTACAACTCCCAGTCTGATCAGAAGTATGTGGCCTGTAACGCCGATGAGGGCGACCCCGGCGCAGTTATGGATCGCTCCGTTCTAGAGGGCGACCCTCATGCCATCGTGGAAGCCATGGCCATTGCCGGTTATGCTATCGGCGCCAGCGAAGGCTACGTTTACGTACGGGCAGAGTATCCCATCGCTGTGAAGCGGCTTCAAATTGCCATTGAGCAGGCCAGGGAATATGGCCTATTGGGCAAGGGGATCTTTGGCACGGATTTCAATTTTGATATGTTCATTCGTTTGGGCGCCGGCGCATTTGTCTGCGGCGAGGAAACCGCACTGATGGCCTCCATTGAGGGCCTGCGGGGCGAACCCAGGCCGCGCCCTCCTTTCCCGGCGGTCAAAGGCCTCTTTGGTAAGCCTACCATGCTCAACAATGTGGAGACCTATGCCAATGTCCCCCAGATCATCCTCAATGGGGCGGATTGGTTTGCGAGCATCGGCACAGACCGCAGCAAGGGCACGAAAGTATTTGCCCTGGGCGGCAAGATCAACAACACCGGCCTGGTGGAAGTGCCCATGGGCACGCCCCTTCGGGAGATCATTTACGACATCGGCGGCGGCATCCCTGGTGGCAAAAAATTCAAAGCCGTGCAGACCGGCGGCCCTTCCGGCGGCTGCATCCCCAGCCAACATCTGGATATTTCCATTGAGTATGACACCTTGCTTGAAATTGGCTCCATGATGGGTTCCGGCGGTATGATCGTCATGGACGAGGACAACTGCATGGTGGATATTGCCCGCTTCTTCCTGGACTTTACCGTGGATGAAAGCTGCGGTAAATGCACACCCTGTCGTATCGGCACCAAGCGCATGCTGGAGATTCTGGAGCGCATTGTGGCGGGCAACGGCCAGGAGGGCGACATCGAAAAACTCGAAAATCTTGCCAAAAACATCAAGGCCACCGCGTTGTGCGGCCTGGGCCAAACGGCGCCTAATCCCGTGCTTTCCACGCTGCGGTTCTTCCGGGAAGAGTATGAGGCGCACATCAAGGAAAAGCGCTGCCCGGCCCACTATTGCAAGAGCTTGCTCAACTACTTCATTACGGATAAGTGCCGCGGCTGCACCGCCTGCACCAAGGTCTGCCCCTCGGGCGCCATTGCCGGCAAGGTGAAGGAACAACACGTGATCGACCTTGAAAAGTGTATCAAGTGCGGTTCCTGCATTGAAAAGTGTCGCTTTGGTGCGATCGTGAAGAATTAAGGAGGGAGGATAGAACATGGAACAGCTAATTCAACTCACCATCGATAATGTACAAGTGGAAGTTCCCGCCGGCACCACCGTGCTGGAAGCGGCCCGCAAGGCCAATGTGAAAATCCCAACCCTGTGCTATTTGAAAGGCGTGAATGAGACCGGCAACTGCCGCATTTGCGTTGTGGATAGCGGCGCGCGTTCTTTGCAGGCGGCCTGTGTGCTTCCTGTGGCCCCCAACATGGTGGTCAAGACCAACACCCCCGAGG
>JAVBSI010000001.1:0-8583 GCA_031556815.1 Eubacteriales bacterium
GTTTAGCTGCTGCGGCCTGGCCATATCTTTCTACCGCGAACATGGTTTTCAGGCGTGCCTCACCCAGCTCCTTCACCGCCTTGGTTGGGTCAATCCTAAAGCCCATCTCATCACCCCGCTTTAAGTCTCAAGGGTTAGCACGTACAGCGGCGGGGCATGACCCATCACATCAAGGACGATTATTTGCTTTCCGCCCAAGCAGAGGGTATCCCCTTTTTGGGGCGGCTCGCAACCATTTGCCAGCACGCCCTCAAAGCGGGGTGTCTCAGGCCGTATAAGTAAGCCAGGGATATCGATGGTAATGGCCGACATCTGCCCCCGCGCATAGCGGACCCCTAACATGCAGCCAATCCGCTGCGGCTCGCCCTCGGGTACTCTATTGGGATCAATGGGCTGTCGGAAGATGGGCGTCCATTTCCCGCCCGCTTTGGCTAGGACGGCAGCCACCGCCATGGTCTGCAACCCTGTGATCATGCTTTGTGACATGGTTATCGCCCCCTCGTTATCGCCCGCCTCACGCCTTCGATGTGTAGCGGGCATGCAGCTGCGCACTTCGTTTATCGCGGCTAGTCAATTTGTTCCCTCCCGGGGTCATCCGCCCTATGCAGCATTCCTCCCTGATTGGTTCGGTACAGACTGGCCAGCCGCAGATAATATCTGCTCTGGTCCGGCAGCCGCAGGCCGCTGGACAGGGTGATATCACTGGGCTTGCTTTTGTATAGCAACACCTGATAGGCCGTTTTTCTTAAATTCCCATCGTTGGCGGCCAGGAAGGCCAGCAGCTGCTCATCGGTCATGGTCCGCGTGCTGATGGGGCTGCTGCCCGAGCAGCCGGGGCAGGCCATTTCACAGGGAGGGGAGAGGACGGCCTGGTCGCTTTCTTCTACCAGCAGCTTAAGCTGTTCAATCGCTGCTTGCTGTTCGATGCCCAAGCCGTCCACCTCCTTCATTCTTTTGGCGCGGATTCTTCCGCACCCCCACCCATTTCCCGGGGAAGCACAGGCAGGCCATCCGCATTCGCACGCATCAAAACACAATGCAGGAATTCCCCAAAAGCCTCAGCCACGTCGACTTTGTGCTCGGCTACATAAGCGGTGTCGAATACATCCACACTGATGTTCAGCCCCTGCTCAGGCCGGATGCCCGCGTTCATCATCACGATGGGGTTGTTGCCATCCATCACGTCCAGGTTGATGGTGTGGGTTGTATTGGAAACGATCTTCATACATTCCGCACTCCTTGCAATTACTTGCGCTCTGCGATGGCCTGATCGCTTTCGCCGATCAGCTTGCCGCTTTGATCCTTGAGGTACACCCGATACTTCGCGCTGGCATCACAGGCGAAATCCGCGCCAAGCGCCAGTTCCGGGAAAGCAGTGGTGTCGCTGATGTCCGCACCCAGGTCAAGCGCCGCAATATTGGAAGCACTGAAAACGATGCACAGGGTGCCCATTTTTACCGAAGCGTTGCCACTCAGCTCTGCCGCGCCCATCACATCGGTAAATCGGGTGGTACCAGTGGTCTCCCCCTTTACATTAACAGGCTCCAGCTTGACTTTGCTGCCACGGTGCACTGCCAGCGCTCCCCGCTTTTGCTCCAACACGAAGGCATCAAAGCGGTTGCGGCCTTCCACCAACTTGCCGTTGATGCCGGGCGGGTTGTCGTGGGTCTTGTATTCGCTCAGCTTCCAGGGGGCGGTGGTTGCCTTAGGATGGGTGATGAGGAAGTCCACTCCGGTGGGGAGGCGCTTCATATCCTTGAAGATGGGCAAGCCGTCCACCTCGCCGATTTGACCCTTTTGCAACATCCCCTGGGCAATATCGCTAGGCTTGATGAAGTTAGGGTCCAGCTTGAGACCCTTGTAAAACGCCGAGGTGACATACAAAAGGCGGCCCTCCGTGGGCACCTTTGAGTCATCAATCGCGGCGTTCAGGTCCAGAACGCGCTCATATGCGCCAGCAATGCCAGTTCCCTTATAGGGGCCATAGCCCACATGCTTGGCGCTAGCGGCCATCACGGAAAGCCGGTATACGTCCACTTCCGGGATGACCTCCTGCTCGATCTGGCGGCGCAAGGCTTTCCCCTCGTTCAGCGCTTCATCGTCCTGGCTGTTGCCCTGATCCACCGTAAAGGTGAAGGAGCGGTCCGGCACCATGGTCATCTCCTGGACATTGTCCTCCAGTTCCTTTGGGGTGCCATAGCGATTGTTTCCCGTAGGGTTATAGTCGTTCATGCCCACTGTGGGCACGCTGTGTACCTTCACCGTGCGCACGCCCACAAAATCATAGTCTTTGTTGACTGCTCGCTCCGTGATCGAGGCGGCGGCAAACGCCTCATCGATCAGGGTGGCATGTTTTTCCGCGAAATTGATAGCCATAACCTTTCCTCCTTTGCCGGATTTTGACCGGCGTCTCATGTAATGGGTTAACCGTTTCGGAAACCCCGTTCAAAGGCATCCATTGGCGTTTCCACCTTGCGCCGGAATGCTCCGGGGGAACCCGTGCCCCCGCCACGCAGTTCCGGTACATCGGCCACCACCTTCTCCAAGACTTCGCGAACCATACCGGCGGCATCTTCTGCCGTGGGATCAATCCCATTCAGGTCAGCCATGCGTAGCACATAGGGCACGCGATTTTCAGGGATGGACAGCTTGGCGGCCTCCGCCTGCGCGCAGGCTGTCAGAAGCTTTTCCGTCATGAAGGCCAATTTTTCATTGGCCTGGGCCAAGGGATCGGACTGCGCTTCCTCCTGCCTAGACTCCGCTCCGTTACCGTTACCGGCAGACGGGTTAGCTGGAGCGGCCTGGTCGGCAGCCTCCTGATCGGATTGGCTATCATCTTTCGGTTCCGCTTCGGGTTGGGCCGCCTCGGGAGTCCCTTCCGCTTCTGCTTTGGGGGTGGCATCCTTCGTTTCTTTCGCGTCAGGGGTGGCAATCGCGTCCGTCTCTGGGATGCCGATCGTTTTTTCATCCATTTTCCATACTCCTTTCATTAACAAAATGGCACTCAAAAAACGCCCCCTCGCGGGGACGCTTTGAAGTCATTCTAAGGGTCTATCAGTAAATCAAGCTTAGGTCATATTCCCGAACCTCAACCAACTCGTACACGGGCCTTCCTTCCCGTACGCAACGTTCCAGTAGGTCAGAGGCTTTGGACATGTCGCGGAATTCATGCGGCAAAGTGTCCATATCCGGGGCGTTTTCATCCCCAAACCTCTTCTTGTAAGCCATCATAGCCAAAAAAGCCCGATCTTCCTCCGGGTTCATCGCCCCTCACCTCCTCATGGTTTAAAAAATGCAGCAAGGTACATCTGGTAGGCATCCGTGAAGTATTCTTCCATTATCTGGAGCTTTTCACCCTTCGCCATCATTGCCTCGTACATGTGGCCAATAGCCTCAACACCGGGGGCGTTTTCTTGCCAGTAGGCAGCCTTGTGCCCATACCAACCTTCCACGCGCTTGCCAGTAATCCCTCCAGCCAAGTCTGATACAGCGTTTTTCAGCGCCGCTTTTTGCCATAAATCATGGGATAAAACATGCTTCTGCTGATCAGTCATGTGGGACAAGCTCTGTAGGGCGGTTTCGCCCGCATTGATCAGTACCTTGTTGGAATGCTCTAGTAGGTCCTTTGCCAATTGATCCTCAAACGCCTGCCCAAGCTCCTGGTGTAAGCTGCTGCCGGGAAACGCCTGATAATCAAACAAGTGACCAATCTCATGCAAGAATGCCCGTACGTCTGATGTTGGATAGCCAATGGCGGCGCTACGCTTGTCTGGCGCTCCAATGTCAAGGAAAACGGATTTTTCACCGAAGCTGTAATAGCCACCGTTCTTATCGTAAAAGTTTCCCTTTATCATTGTACCATGTTTAGCGAAAAATTCAAGTTCCCGTTGCGTAGCATGCCCCAGCATATCAAATACGGCCTCTCGATCCGCCCTTTTCATCGTCTCCGTCCAGGGCTGTTGTGCGATTTCGCCCATGAGCCTGGTCCGTTCGTCCTGGGGCCTTCTTCCAGTAGATGCATTGGATTTTTGTGGCGTGACCCCAGCACCAACGCCAAGCTCATTCTTCCAGTTCGCAAAGGCTTCATCCAGTGTGGCGTTTGGCTCACCATCCATCCAGCGCCGCAGTTCATCTGCACACTGGTTCATGTTCTGGGGTACAACGGCATACTGGTAGCATAAGCATTTGGGGTGTGGTAGCGGCACTCTGTCAAAGGGCCAGTTTCCACGCCCAAGCCCTTCGTCATGATCGGCGTATTCATCGCATACGTCAGCGCCCTGGGGAAGGATTTGCCGCTCATAGTGCTGCGGGGACAACTCCCAGTGAATGCGGGTTGCAAACGGGTTCTTTTCCCCCGTTTCTACCACCGCTAGATGATATGCATGGTTGATGGAGGTACGCGCCAGCGTCTGGGCATGCTTTTCAACGTTGGTGACCCTCACCCAACTGGGTATATCAGGGTATACCTTTCGCCAATCATAGTCCTCCCACGCGGATGGATTCACAAACTGCTCCAAATCTTTTGCAAGCTCATAGGCGCTCTTTTTCTGGGCAATGCCCTGCTGGATCGCCGCATTGATACCATCTCTGGCCCGTGTAGTGTTGTTCCAGATGCGGCGGCTGAGGCTTTGGCTATCCAAGTAAGCCGCGCCATTTATCACCTGCAGTAGGGCTTCATCGCTCGTGCGGGTGAGCACGCTACGGAAAGCATCCCCACTGCCTGTCTTGCCACATTTAGCTAGGACAAGGTCAAGCCAATCGGCATTTGCTTTGCCCGGAAGGCTACCCGCCTGCTCTACGGAAGCCAGCACCGTAGTGGTCACGTCCCCATTGAGCTGCCGCATGCGCTCTTCCAGGGAGCGGCTCATATCCAGCTGCCAGCGCTCCGACAGGCTGCCGTTTTTTTGCTTGCCAGCCCGGTCGGCAAGGTCTTGGTACGCTTGATCGTAGATATCTGCGATCTTTCGATCGGTATCGCTCATGATCCGAAGCGATTCCTGGCGTGATGACCACATGCTATCGGTGTACTCGCTCATGGCTTATTCCTCCAGAGGAGAAGGTCCCCTAGGACGTGCCTCGGGCGTAAAATAGGCGTTTTCCAGCAGGTTTTGCTCTATAGCCACTTGCCTAAGCTCTCCTTCGGCATCCACCTGAGGATTCCACTTGTCGTTGTAGCTTTTTCGGCTACGGATGCGGGCGTTGGCCTCGGCCATGTCATTGAGCCTCTCATTCTCCTCATCTTCCGGGATGGGATACAGATGGTCAATGGTAATGCTGTATAGGGCCACTGGGAGTTTCTTCGGCTCATATAGCCGTACCATCTTCACCAGGCTCTCCGCCATCCAGCGCAAGGCGTCATCCCAGCCTTCGGACCATTTTTCCTCGCAGCGACTGATCAGCTCCCAATATAGGGCCTTCATTCCCTTGCCACTTTGGGCCAGCCCTTTAAGCTGTTCCAGGCTGACATTGGGGATGGAAAGCATACCGTACATATCATTTTTGGTGCGATTCAGGCGGTTCTCAATGCGGGTATCGTATCCGAAGTTGCTTTCTAAAATGCCGATGGAGGCTTTGCCTTCCCCAGTGCTGGCATCTGTGTTTATGTCGGCGTAAGCCCCTGGCGCGATCACCAGCTTTTCAGCGCTCTCCTCGGAAGCGTCTATGGTGTACCTCATTGGGAACATGTTAAAGCGTAAGGCATCCACATCATCGCTGTTCATGCGGTTGTAGGTGTCTTGGTTGCTGATCAGCATTTCCACATCGCTCTCGCCGCTGAGATCTCCGGTAAGCCCATCGTTCAGAATCACAAAACAGGGGACAAAGTCTAGGCCCGTATCTCGCCCGGTGATATTGTCTTCACCAACGGGCTTGCCATTGCCGTCAAAGATGCCTTCATCCATGTAGCAGCGTCCATCTTTCATTTCATAGCGCTGACACCAGATGCGCTGCTTGTTCTTGTCATACTCATCGCGTTCGCCCGCAATCTGATAGAAAAAGACGATCTTTTTCAGCGTGTTCACATCATCCTCGAAGGTATCAAACACAAATTCCTGGGCTGGACGAAAGTCCACCCGCAACGGTTTGCCAAAGCCGCCCACCAGCTTCATGGCCACCCGTTTACCAATAAAGCAATCCCGTGCCGCCTGGATTAGCTTCCTCTGCCATCGTGACGCGCTCAGTGTTTGAGTGAGGAAACTGTTCAGTTTTTTGCATTTGTCTCCATCCTTAGCCATCTGGGGGATAAATTTGAGCTCCGGGGGGCGGCTGACAAAAAAGCGGGCCTCCACCTTGATCAGCGTCTTGATATAGTTGGTAATGGTTTTGTTGGGTGCATACTTGAGACCAGGGGCAATTTGCCAGTCTTGCCCAGGGCCTTCATAGATTTGATAAAGCTCGTTGATGCGGTTGATCTCTTTCACCACATGCTCGCCATACAGGCTGCCAAGCTCATCCTTGATCCATTGCTCGCCAATCAACAGCATTATCCCCGCGCCCCCTTTCCGCTGAAATATTTTTTGCGCCTGTTGCGATAGATCAAGCGCCAACACGAATAGCGAGTTCCGTCAATGGTGTGATCATCACCATCCTGGTAATCAGCCCGCCAACTTCCGTCCTTGTTCCGGGCATGTTCAAACGCGGAGAATTCCCGCACCGCTTCGGGGCAGGTCGCTTCGTCGATGATGATTTCTGTCAATTCCTCCAACCATTGCATCCCAAAGGCTCTGCTGCCTTTACCCTTACGGGCTGGAGCTACGTTTAACCCCCGGCCTTTCAGCTCCGCGATAGTACGTGGTTCCGTATCACACCAAATTTCTTCTTTGCCACACCTGTGCCGGATCGCTTTTTCCAGGGCGTCAAAGCCAGCTCCGGCCTTTACCCACTCGCCCCAGATATACAATAGTCGCTTACCCTCCGGGGTTTCACTGTAGCTGGCATTCATCAGGGCGCTGGGGTCGCTGCTATAACCAAAATCTAACCCGTGCTGGGCATGACTACGGCAGTACAGCAGTTCATCAACCGTCAATCTGCGGATCACCAGATTGCTGAACACGCCACCGCCATCACCGATGGGCTCACCACCGTACACATGCTTCCAACGAAGTGGCTCAGCGTTCCGCATCTTTTCTGCCTTGTCCCAAAAGGTCTCACCCAGCCACTCCCTGGGAACATCCAAATAACTGCTGTGATGTACCATGCGCCCCTGTGTGGGGGCAAGAGCCTGCTTGTTTACCCAGTTGTTAATGGATTTGGGCGGATTAAAGCTTCCGATCATAACGCCTTTGTTGCCTTTCCCACGCAGGGCGCTTTCCAGCACGTTATGAACTTCATCATAATTGGCAAATTCGTCAAGCTCTTCAAACCAAACCACCTTGATATATCCACGCTTGGAACGGATCGATTTAAGCTTGCGGGGCTCGTCCAGGCCACGAAAAAGGACTTGCTGCCCGGTTTCTTTATGGGTGATCTCCATTGGACTTACCGTTGTGTCCCACTCGTTATCCAGCCCCAGTACGCCGATGGCCCATAGCATCTGCGCGTATACGCTATCGCGCATGGTGGCGGCAACCTTTCGGATCACCAGCGCGTTTGCCTTTTGATCCCTATGCAGTAGTTGAATGATCTTAACGCTGGCAAAGCTGGATTTGCCGCTGCCACGGCCTCCGCGCAGCCAATATTCATCGTGACCATCCACGTCCATGTCCTGGCATACTGGCAGAAACACATCTGCAATATTGGCCTGTATCCGCTTGTCTAGACGAAGTATCTTCTCAGGGTCTCTAGCGGGCTGCTCAGTCAGCCATCCCAGCAAGCTGTTTTTGGATTCCAACCGCACCCGCTCCTTTCCATTTTAAGGCTGTTAAACGCGCGTTTAACGCGGCTGTTTTGGGTTTTGGCTCCGTGGGTCCGTCCTGTCACTTTGTAAGTGGTATGGGGGCAATTAGGGGGGGTTGAAAAAAGCCCCCTGCGGGCCAAAGTGCATACGATTGATTGTGCCCACTACTCATTTGTGATACAATTGGCTACACATGAAACCAGTAGAGGGGGTAATTCCATGTGCCACGCTTTTCGTCGTGCTGCCATTTCCTTTCTGGCCGCTTTGTGCTTGGCCCTTACACCTGTCGCATCTTTTGCGGAGGCTTATCAGCAAACCTATTCTCTGAGAGGATTAATGGAGTATACGCTTTATGACAGCGGAAGGATGAGTATCTCCGAGGATCAAAACAACCACACACATTACCCAAAGGAGGGCGGCATGCTGATGGTGCAATGCGATCCCATCAATTTTTCGTTCTCGTATGAAGAGGAAAGCGTATACTCAGTAGTTTTTCCTGGGCTGACGGAAAACCTTTTGAGCAGTGCAGATAAGTCTGTGAAGTTATCTGACAAGCGTTTCGTTTGCAATGGGTATTATGCCCTGCAATTTTCCTATGGCTATGTATTGGATAAAACCAATGTGGTGCGCGATGATGCCTATTTCATTGCAACTCCCAAGCATATCTTTTCGATACACTTCGTAAATGCAACCACATTGGGTAACTGCCCGCGAGATAATCTTCCCTACATCCTCGCCTCGCTCAATTT
>JAVBSI010000066.1:0-23077 GCA_031556815.1 Eubacteriales bacterium
AAGCCATTGGTTTTTGCGGCGTCGCGGCATTGATGGCGTCCGCTTGCTCTTGGGTGAGGATTCCCTCGCTTACCAGGCTGCTGAGACTGCCCGCCCAACCGGCCGACTCCGCGATCCGTATGACCACGACGGCGGCGGAAAAGGCATTGTCAGGCGCCGTTGGAGGCACGGGCGCCACATCGCTAGCGAAGGCATAGCCCGCGCCCACAATGCAAAGGATCATGGCAGTTAACACCGATACCAAGCGGACTTTCCAATTCTTCTTCCTATGCAATAACATCTCCTCTCGGTTTTTGTGGCAAGCAACCATGCATGCTGGATCCCATTGCCTCTGCCACAGTCATGGAATGACCCCATCACGTGACGGCTTTTTGACGGTCTGATGTAGATTTGGGTAAAGCTGTGAGACCAAAGGAGAAAGCCGCACATGCGGGGAGGCGGTGCGGCTGGGCGGAAACAATCCTTATGCAAAAGCGCCCAGGCAATGGGGCGACGGAGACTTACGCAAACTTACATGTTGATGCTCTGGGCAATGCTGTTGGCGTGGTCGGCCACCCTTTCCAGATTGGTGATCACCGATACCAACACCAGGCCAAGCTGTGGCGTGCAGATGCCTTGATTCAGCCGCATGATATGCCTCTGTTCAAGCTCTGCCCGAAGATCGTCCACCTCCTGCTCCAGGGCCTCCACCTGTGCCAGCACAGCGGGGTCGTGCTGGGTCAAAACTTCCATGGAAAGCGGCATCATCAGGGTCACCTTGTCGATGATCAGGTGCAAATCCTCCACACAGCTTTCCGAAAAGACGGCTTTGGCATTGTCCATGCTCACCGCTGCTTCGGAGATATGTTCCGCATGGTCGCCGATGCGCTCCAAGTCGTTGACCACATGAAAGAGGGAGGACAGGATATCCGTATCTCGGGCGGACAAGTCGATGTGGTTGGCTTTCACTAGTTGCTCGGTGATGGATTGATTCAGGTAGTTGAGCACTTCTTCCACCTCCTTCAGGCGCGGCAGGCTTTGCAGGTTGCCGCTAAGGAGCATATCGACGGAGGACTGGAAGTTTTCATATGCAAGGTCGGACATGCGGCGAACCTCGTTCAAGAGGGCAGGCACCACCAGCGCGTGGCTCTTGAAAACTTTCTCGCCACAGTAGAGCAGCTTCATGGGCTCGGGGATCGGGTCCTCTCCGCGTACAAAACAATAGGTGAGTTTGAGCATGGCAGGGACGATGAAGAAGCACAGCAACAAAGTGCCTAGGTTAAACAGGGTGTGCACATTGGCGATTTGCCAACTGACATCGCCTGGGGTGAGGCTTTCGATCCACCCAAGGATGGGCCCGCTGAAAAAATGCAGCATGATAAACACAAAGACCGCGCCAATGATATTGAACAAGAGATGGAAAACAGAGGTGCGCTTGGCCATTTTGCTGCTGCCTAGGGACGCGATGATGGCGGTGACGCAGGTGCCGATATTGGAGCCCATCACCATATAGACCACCGAGGACAAAGTAACGGCTTGGGTAGATTTTGCCAAGGCCTGGATAATGCCTGTAAAGGCGGATGAGCTTTGGATCACACCGGTGGCGCCTGCGCCCAGCAGCACGCCCAGCAGAGGGCGGTCAGCCACACGCAGCATCCATTCCCTCAGCTGTGGCACATCCTTGAGAGGCTTAAGCGCCGAACCCATGAGCGTGATGCCAATAAACAGAACGCCAAACCCCGCCAACACTTGCGCCAAAAGCTCCGCGTTTTTGCGCTTGACGATCATCATCATCACAACGCCCCCCAACAAGACGAAAGGCGCGATGTCCGCCAGCTCAAAGCTGTACAGGGGGATGTTGAAAGCGATCATCTGAGCGGTGATGGTGGTACCCACATTGGCGCCCATGATGATGTAGGCCGCGGTTTGCAGCGGTAAAAGGCCCGCGGCCACAAAGCCTACCACCATCACCGTGGTGGCGCTGCTGCTTTGGATAATGGCCGTAATGATGACGCCCACCAAAACCGCTGCCAAGGGAGTGCGGGTTCACCGGTCAAAGAGCGTGCGCATGCGGTCGCCGGCAATGGTTTCCATGCCGTCACTCATAAGCTTCATGCCGAATAAGAAAAGCCCCAGCCCGCCCAAGACGGATACAATCATCGGAAAGAGATCAATGTCCATGCAACGCCTCCCCAAAGGATGTGGAAGAAGGAGTACAAGCCTATCCTGAAAACCTGTCGCGGGTGAAAAGCCACAAGTATTATTGTAACAAGCCGGAGGTAAGGACACAATCCTTTTTTTCAAAAAATGATTGAAAAACGATGGGCGGGGAATCAGGAAAAAGGAATGGAGGCCTTGATGTGAGGAGCTATCAACGGGGCGCGGGGACATCCAGGTTCAAGATTTCCGATTGAAAGTTCACCACATTCACAATGGTGAGGAACGCTGCTTTTGGGGCCAGCGCCAAGGCTCACCAATTGACAGGTGTGCGTGGATGTCATATCATAACAAGGCAAGGATACCTTGCATTGTACAGGTTTTCTGGCATGGGATGGACATCATAGGATCGCATAGGAGGAATCGACATGCCTGAGGTACGAAGAATGCTGGGGGATGTGGGCAGCGACGCCGCCAATGCCCTGATGAAGCTGATTGAGACGCAGAGCAAGGCGACTCTGGCCCATTGGTGTATCGGCTTTGCCGAGAGCAAGGTGCTGCCCATCTGGCTGCGCCGTGCGCCTGATGATACGCGCCCAAGGGACGCCATCGCCCTGGCGAAGGACGTGGTGTCGGGGAAGGCGAGGCAGGCGGATGTGAAACAGGGGCTGCTGCCCGCAAGCCAGGCTGCCGCAAAAGAGCATGCGGACGATCCGGCCGCCATGGCCGCGGCGCGGGCCATCGGATGCGCCGCAGGCTGCTTCCAAACGCCCACCCATACGCTGGGCTTCCTGTGGTATGCCGCGGCTGCCATTGCTTATGACCGCGTGGGTACCCATGAAAGCGATGAGGTCTATGCGCAAATCGCCCAGGAGGTCTGTGCGGAGTATACCGCCGCCCTGCGCGCTGTGGCCGTGCCCAACGAGCCCAAACCTGCCAAGGTGAGTTGGAGCTGCTAAGGGCAACACAAAAGCCTTTTTAGAATAGAGAGCAAAAAAACAAAGAACAAAGCAAATCGCCGGTTTTGGGAGCCAAGCCGCATGCGGAAACACCCGTCATAGGCTGTGCTTTCCTAAAACCTTAGGAAAACGGGAAGTTTGAAGGTTCCTTGGGGTTTGGTTGCCTGCCTTTACGTCGGTGTCGATGAGTGGGTTTTTGCGTACGTTCTTTAAAAAACCGTTGATTCCCAAATCTTTCCCCCGCATAAAGCCCCCTCAAAATTCCATACTAGGGATGCAAAGACAAACGGCAAGGCGATGCTAAACAGCAGTTCTGCAATTGCTATCAAGGAGGCAGGCATATCATGCGGGCAACGGGTATCGTGCGGAGGATTGATGAACTGGGTCGGGTGGTGATCCCCAAGGAGATTCGCAGAACCCTGCGGATTCGTGAGGGCGACCCTCTGGAAATTTATACGGACCGGGATGGCGAAGTGATCTTGAAGAAGTACTCGCCCATCGGAGAAATGGCGTCTTTTGCGAAGGATTATACGGAATCGCTGTTTCGCGCCATGGGGCATATTGCCTGCATCGTGGACCGGGACCAGGTGGTGGCGGCTAGCGGCGTAAACAAGAAGGAGCTGTCCGACAAGCCGATCAGCCATGATTTGGAGACCGCCATTGCAAACCGGCAGACCGTGGCCATCAACCGGGCTGTGGGCGGCAAGATCGTGGCGGTAACCAACGAGGAGGACATCACCGGCTATACGGCCCAGGTGGTATCGCCCATCATCGCGGATGGAGAGGCCATCGGCGCGGTGTTGTTGCTCAGCAAAGAGCAGGGAACCCGCATGGGCGATACTGAGCTGAAGGTGGCTGAGACTGCGGCGGGCATCGTGGGCCGCCAGATGGAACAATAGGACTGCGCAGCGCCTCCCGCACTTCAAGCCGCCTGATGAGATTGGCTTGCACTACCGCAACATTATGCTTATAATAGGCATGTTGCGGTTTTCTTTTTATGCGATAGTTCACCCGCAGGGCATGGAGGCTTTCCTTTGAGTGAGAAACAGAAATCCATCGTCGGCGGCATGACGATACTGGGCTCCGTCGGGCTGATCTGCAAGCTGATGGGCGCGCTGTATAACATCCCATTGGCGTGGATCCTTGGGAAAACCGGCTTGGGGATGTATTTGCTGGTCTTTCCCACTTATAATGTGCTGCTCACCGTTTCCTCAGCCGGGATTCCGGTAGCCATCAGCCGCATGGTCAGCTATCGTCTGGCCCAGGATGACCCCCGTAATGCCAAGCGGGTCTTTAAGGTGGCGCAAAGCATGCTGATTTCCTTTGGCTCTGTCGCCACGCTGCTGATGATTGTTGGCAGCCCGATATTGGCCGGATGGGTGAAGGACCCCTCCACATCCTGGGGCTTTATGGCCATCGCGCCTTCATTGGTGATCGTTTGCTCCCTGTCCGCTTTTCGCGGGTTTTTGCAAGGGCAGCAAAACATGGTGCCCACAGCCATTTCCCAGCTGATCGAGCAGGTGGGGAAGATCATTGTGATTCTTCCGCTGGCATATTTTGGCATGCAGATCTCCGTGGTGCACGCGGCAGCCTTTGTGCTGCTTGGAACCACGGTCTCCGAAGGCATCGGGCTGATCTATATGGGGATCATGTACCTGCGCAATCAGAAACCCTTTGCCCTGCGCATCCAAAACCCGGACATCGCCCAGGAGACCACCCCGGCCTTGCGCCGCCAGATCCTGACCTTTTCCATTCCCATTGCGCTTAGCAGCATTGTGATCCCCATGTCCGCGTTCATTGATACCGGCATGCTGATGAGCCGCCTGATTGATAGCGGCATGACCATGGGCGCGGCGCGGGATCTGTATGGACAATACTCGGCCTATGTCATCGCGCTGATCAACGTGCCCACGGCTTTTTCCATTGCCATTGCCACCAGCCTGGTACCTGCCATTTCCAGCGCCATCGCCCGTGGCGACCAGCCCGGCATGAGACGGCAATGCGCCATGGGTATCCGGTATGCTTGCTTGCTGGGCCTGCCCTGCTCCATTGGGATGAGCTTGCTTAGCAAGCGCGTGCTGGCCATGATCTTTCCCTTTCAATCCGCGACGGATTTGCAAACCGTTGCCAACCTGCTGAGCCTTTCCAGCCTGACCATCGTGCTGTTTACGCTGGTGCAGTCCACCGAGGGGATATTGCAAGGCATGAAAAAACAGCGCATCCCCATGTTTTCGCTGCTTTTGGGCGTGGGGGTAAAGATCCTTCTCAATTATGTTTTGATCGGGATTCCTTCCATTAATATGGCAGGCGCGCCCATGGCGTCCATCGCCTGCTATTCCGTAGCCATGGGGATCAATCTGTATTTTACCCACAAGCACGCGCAGATGAAGTTGGATTTTTATGGAACCATGGGGAAACCTTTGCTGGCCACGGCGTGCATGGGTATTGTGCTGTGGTTGGGAAACCGCTTTTTGCCGGAGGGCAGGCTGTGGACGGTGCTGCTGCTGATGGCAGCCGTCGTCTCTTATGCCGTTTTTGCCCTGTGGACCGGGGCCATGACCAAGGAGGATTTGCGGCCCATACTCAAGCGCTTTCGGCGAAGAAAACGCGTCGCTACCTAAGAAGGAGCACTCATGAAGATGATCACGGTGGTGACCCTGGGCACAGGCAACGAGGAGCTGCTGACCCTGGCGGCCTTGCGGGCGCTGGAGGAGGCGGAGACGCTGGTGCTGCGGACGGATCAGCATGCCATCACGGCGTTTTTGCAGAAAAAGGGCATAGCCTGGCAATCCTTGGATGTGCTGTATGAGCAATGCGCGGACTTTGACGTGTTTAACCAAGCCGTGGCTGTGAAACTGCTGGAGATGAGCCAAGAGGGACCCCTGTGCTATGGGGTGGCAGACCCGGCCATGGACGCTACGGTGATGGCCCTACAGCGGTTAAAGCCCCTGGATGCCCAAGTTGTGGTGCTGGCCGGGGTGAGCCAAGCTGACCGCTGCTTGGCCATGTTGGGACTGCAAAGCGCTTCCATAAGGCTTTTCGCGGCGTCGGAGTACAGGACGGCGCCGGTGGTTCCCACCGAGCCATTGCTGCTGTGCGAGCTGCACAGCCGGGAATGCGCGGGGGAGTGCAAGCTAAAGCTGCTGGGTTTGCTGCCCCCGGAAACGAAAATCACCTTTTTTGAAGGCGGAGCGGACGGTACGCTGGTCTGCCGCCCGATGCCCCTGTGCGAGCTGGACCGGCAAGGAGCGTACGGCCATCTCACGGCGGCATATGTGCCCGGGGTACCCATGCTGGAGCGGCAGCGTTTTGATATGGAGGACCTGAAGGCCGTGATGACGCGGTTGCGGGGTCCGGACGGTTGCCCCTGGGATCGGGAGCAAACCCACGAAAGCCTATTGACCAATCTGCTGGAAGAATGCTACGAGTACATCGCTTCCGTACGGGAGCAGGACAGTGAGCATATGGCGGACGAGCTGGGAGATGTGCTGCTGCAGGTCGTCTTCCATGCGGAAATGGCGCGCCAGCACGGCGAATTTGACATGGATGACGTGACCACGGCCATTAGCCAGAAGATGGTGGAGCGGCATACCCATATCTTTGGCGGCGCAACTGCGGATACGGCGGATCAGGTACTGGACAATTGGGAGGCCATCAAGCGTGAAAAACGGGGCATCCACTCAACGGGGGAGGCAATGCTGGACGTGTCCACGGGGCTTTCCTCCCTGATGAGGGCCTGGAAGGTGCAGCATAAAGCCGCCAAGGTCGGCTTTGATTTTGCCTCTCCTGAGGATGCGCTTTTGAAGGTTCACGAGGAAGCGGATGAGGTTTTGGAGAATTTGGTGGAGCAAACGGACCCGGAAGGCGAGTTGGGAGACCTATTGTTTTCAATCGTTAACGTTTGCAGGTTGTGCGGCAAAAACCCCGATATTGCGCTATTTTCTGCCACATCAAAATTCATTTCGCGCTTTATCGCGATGGAAAAAGCAATAAAAAATGAGGGAAAATGCGTCAGGGACTTGACTTTATCAGAAATGGATGTATACTGGAGTTCAGAAAAGTAAGTAGAGTAATGCTTTCATAGTGAAAGTGTTATATCACAGGCTTTTCAGACGGGAAACCGGATTCAAACCATTGCTATAATGGTTAAAACTAAGGAGGTACCCCAATGAACAAGGCTGAATTGACTGCTGCTCTCGTAAAGAAGACTGGTTTTACCAAGAAAGATGCTGAAAAGGCTCTGGGCGCTGTGACCGAAGTGATCACCGAAGCTCTGGCTGGCGGCGAAAAGGTTCAGGTTGTTGGCTTCGGTTCTTTCGAAGTTCGCAATCGTCCCGCTCGTGTTGCTCGCAACCCCCGCACTGGCGAGCAGATCAAGATCAAGGCTTCCAAAGCTCCTGTTTTCAAGGCTGGCAAGGCCCTCAAGGACAGCGTCAACAAATAAGAAGCCACAGAAAGCATTCTTGATGTTTTCGTAAACGAGAGCACTCCTGCGAGTGCTCCGTTTTTTTGTACGGCTCGTGCAAAAGAAAGGCCTTGAATCCAAGGCATGAAATGCGTACAATGGAGGAAGGTTGGAACCAAGGAGGATGCTTCATGCGGCTAGACAAATATTTGAAGGTTTCCAGGATCATTAAGCGGCGCACCGTGGCCAACGACGCATGCAGCGGCGGGCGGGTGTCCGTCAACGGCCGCGCGGCCAAACCCGGCGCGGACGTGAAGGAAGGGGACAACCTGGAGATTCGTTTTGGCAATCATACTGGAAGGTACCGGATTCTCAGCGTGCAGGAACACGCGCGGAAAGAAAGCGCGCAAGAAATGTATGAGGTGCTGCAAGAAAGCGCGGATATGGCGGCTGAGCGGGCGGAGGAATGAAATGAGCAAGGTTGCCATTGTGTTGGCGGGAGGTAGCGGCCAGCGGATGGGCGCGGACGGAAACAAGGTTTTTTTACCGCTGAGGGGCATCCCAGTGATTGTGCGGGCGATTGCACCATTTTCAACCCTTTGCGACCAGGTGGTGGTGGTGGCCCGTCCCCAGGAGGCTTCTGCCATGCAAGCGCTGTTGCTGGGCTATGGCCTGGGCCGACTGGTGTGCGCGGTGGTGCCCGGGGGAGAGGATCGGCAGGCGTCCGTGGCCAATGGCTTGGCGGCTTTGCCGCCGGAGGTGGAGACGGTGTTAATCCATGATGGAGCCCGGGCGCTGGTCACCGAGGCTGTGATACAGCGGGTGCTGGAGGCCGTGGAGCGACACGGAAGCGGGGTGGCGGCTGTACGGGTAACGGACACCATCAAGCGAGCCGGTGCGGACGGCCAGGTACAGGAGACCTTGGACAGAGAGACGCTTTTTGCCATGCAAACGCCCCAGGGCTTTCAGGTGGAGCTGTTGCGGCAAGCCCATCGCCATGCCCAGGCCACAGGCATGCGTGGCACGGATGATGCGGCATTGCTGGAGCACGCGGGCCTGCCGGTGTTTCTGTGCCAGGGCGACCCTGAGAATATCAAGCTGACTACACCCGTGGATCTGACCCTGGGCGAGATGATTTTGGAAGGCCGTGCAAGTCGGGAGGTGGGTGCATGATGCATATTGGGCATGGGGTGGATGTACACCAGCTGGTGGAGGGCCGTCCGCTGGTGCTTTGCGGCGTGACGATTCCCCACGAAAAGGGACTGCTGGGGCACAGTGACGCGGATGTGGCTACCCACGCGTTGATGGACGCGCTGCTGGGCGCCGTTGCCTGGGGGGACATTGGCACGCTCTTTCCGGATACGCAGGAAGAATATCGCGGCGCCCGGTCTGTGGAGCTGTTGCGCACCGTCATGAGCCGGCTGCGGGAAGCGGGGTTTGCGCCCGTCAATGTGGACGTGACCCTCCTGGCGCAGCGGCCCAAACTGCGGCCTTTCATTGATCAGATGCGAAACCAACTGGCCGAGGCGATGGGGTTGCCGCTTTCCAGCGTAAGCGTGAAAGCGACCACCACCGAGCACCTGGGCTTTGAAGGAGAACAAAGAGGCATCACCGCCCATGCGGTTTGCCTAGTGGATACGATCTAGGGGCAGTTCCCCTTCATACACTGGCGTGCCATTTCATCAAACGCTAGGGGAAAAGGGATGTACACAAGAAGAGGGCGTCGGTCTCAAGCGGCAAGACCTTTGCACCGTCCAGAACGGAATCATGCAATGGTCCTTGCCGCCTTTTCATTATCCATAGGAATCTTTTTTGCACCAATGGCAAAACAAGGACTGTGGCCATGGCTGTTATTCCCCGGAGCCGCAGGGCTTTATGCGATGCTGCGGAAGATCAAATTGCGGCCATATTTGGCCATTGGGCTGGCGGTATTTGCGCTGGGGCTGCTGTGGACCCAGGTTTGGCTGTATCCCTCCGCGCCTGATGAGGGGCGGTATGCCATTACCGGCAAGGTCTATGGCGAGGCTGTGAAGAGGACGGACAACCGCATGACGTTCTACCTGAGCGATGTGCGCCTAAACGAGCGGCCGACGGGGGGCCAGGCCTATTGCAGCCTGTATGCGTACGGCGCGGACCCGTTACCGGAACTCTTTGACGGTGCGCAGGTAGCCTTTACAGGCCGGGTCTACCATCCTCAGGGCAAGGGCGGTCCGCATGATTTTGACTATGCCATGTGGCTTCTGCGGGATAGGATCTCTTTTGGCGTGTCCGCCGTGCAGGATTTGCACATTCTCAATACCCCCGAAACAGCCCAATGGAATGATGTGGCCTCGCGGATCCGCGACCACATGAGCCAGGCCCTTACCCGTGTGATGGGGACGGAATCACGGCTGGCCATGGCGCTGTTGTTTAACCAACGGGAAGGCATTTCGGAGGATGAGCAGCAGGCCTTTCAGCGGTTGGGCATCGCCCATGTGATGTCGGTATCTGGACTCCATGTGGGCATTTTGGGTGGGCTTTTGATATGGCTGCTAGGAAAGCTGCGGGTGCCCAAAAAGTGGCGCTTGCCCATTTTGGCGGTTTTGCTGGTGGGGTATTGTGGGCTTACCGGGTTTTCCGCGGCGGCAGTGCGTGCGGCTGTGATGTTGATGACAGCGATGCTGGGCCGGGCACTGGGCAGGCGGCCCGATCCGTTGGTCAGCCTCGCCACGGCGCTGGTGGTGGTGCTGATGCTGGGTCCGTTGCAGCTGTTTTTTCCTGGCCTGGTTTTGTCCTTTTCCGCCATGGCGGGGATCTTGCTGCTGCAACCGGTGATCCATCGGGTGCTGATGGGCAAAAGCCATGTTCAGATCGCCATGGGGCAGCCCGCCAGACAGGCTAAGGAACGCCTGGAGCCCTGGCGCCGAAGGGTGGGACCTCGACTGGCGGAGCTGTTTAGCTTTTCTTTGGCGGCACAGCTGGGAGTTCTGTTGCCCACGGCGGTCTATTTCCATCAGATTCCCCTGTACGGCGTGGTGCTGAACATGGCGATTGTGCCGCTGATGGGGGTTTTGGTACCGTTGTACTTCATTACCTTGGCATGCTCACCCATCCCTTGGCTGGGCATGGCGGTGGGTTGGATAGCCCAGGCTTGCAGCGCGGGTTTGCTGTGGATGGTGAAAATGCTGGCAACACTGCCCTATGCCGCCATCCGCGTTTCTTCCGTCACCGGGTTCGTCCTGTATGGGGTGGCGCTGACCCAGGTGCTGCTATCCCGGTATTTTCGTAGAAGCTGGCCTAAGCGGCTGGCGGCCCTGGCGCTGGTCGTCTGCCTGACCGTGGGCGGGACGTATCTTAGCCGGCCCGAGGACTTGCGCTATATCCAGCTGAGCGTGGGCCAGGCGGATGCCGCCCTCATTATGGATGGAAACACGACGGTGGCGGTGGATGTGGGGGAGCATGGTACGGAGGTGGCGGGCTACTTGCTGGCGGAGGGACGTGATTTGGACGCGTTGTTTTTGACCCATCTGCATTTGGATCATGGGGGCGGCATCGCGGCGCTGCTGGAAGCTGGTATCCAGGTCAGGCAGGTGTATCTGCCCCTGGGGGCCACCCGGCAGCGGGTAGACCCAGAGGCCCTCATGCTGCTTGCCGTATTGGCGGAGCGAAACATCCCGGTAACAGAGCTTGCGGCAGGAGACGAAGTGCGCTACAATAAGGTGGGCGTGGAGGTCCTGTGGCCTTGGAAGGGCAAGGTACGCAGCGGGCAGGATGCCAACGATCTGCCCCTGGTGCTGTCCATTGATTTTGACGGGTATACTTTGCTTAGCGCCAGCGATTTAACCGGTCGATATGAAGGCTACGCTGCCGTGCCATGCAATGTGCTGAAGGTGGCCCATCACGGCAGTGCGGACAGCACGGGAGACGCTTTTTTGGATCTGGCGACGCCGTCCATTGCGCTGGTCACATGCGAGCTGGGCAGCCAACGGCTGCCAACCCCAGATACGCTGGCAAGGCTGGCGGAGCATGGGGTTTTGGTGTACCGCACCGATGAGAGGGGAGACATCACCCTGACCGTAACAGATGGCAAGCTGGAGCTGGCCACCTATCAGTGAGGAGAGAGCATGAATCACACGGCTTTTTTTGCGGCCATCAAGGCGGGCGCTATCGCGGGGATCTACTTGCTGGAGGGCACAGAGGAATACATCAAGCAGCAGGCGGTATCGCGGCTGTGTGAAAAGCTGTTGCCGACGGGCCTGGAGCAGATGAATCTGACGGATTTGAACAACCCGGATGCGGATGCGTTGATCGCCGCCGCCGAGACCCTGCCATTCATGGGAGAGAAGCGGGTGGTGGTGGTGCGGGATTGCGACTTGCTGGTCTCCGGTCGCAAGCAGGACAATGAGGATAAGGCCGAGGCATTGCAGGCTTATGTAGAGCATGTGTCGCCCAGCACCTGCCTGGTGTTTGTGGTGAAGGGCAAAGCGGATGGCCGAAAAAAGCTTTATACGTATTTGAAGAAAAAGGATGCGGTGGTCGATTTTTCTCCCATGAGTGATGTCGAATGCCAGGAGTGGATCCGGCGCAGCATGCGGGCCTTGGGCAAACAAATGGACGGGGAGACCGCCGCCACGATGGTTTTTACCGTGGGCCGTGACGCGGCTTTGCTTAAGCAAGAGATGGACAAGCTGGCAAACTTTGTGGGGGAGAAGGAAACCGTGACGGCGGAGGATATCCACGCGGTATGCACCAAGTCCCTGGAATGCACCGTGTTCCAGATGGTGGATGCGCAGGTCGCGGGCCACAACGAAGAGGCTTTTCGGCTGCTGTCCGACATGGAGCATAGCGGGGAGGAGCGCATGGGGATCCTGGCGATGCTGCTTCGACAATATCGGATTTTGTACCACATGCGTTGCTTGCTGGAGGAGCGTACCCCCAACGCTGCTCAGGCCGCCCTGCTGGGTATCCCGCCCTTTGCCGTGGAAAGAACCCAACGGCAGGCCCGCAGGTACGACCAAGCCAGCCTCAAAGCCGCCTATGACATGCTTCTGGCTATGGAATATGGAATCAAGAGCGGACGGTTGCCCCAGGAGGGCTGCGCCGCGTCGGCGCTGCTGAAGCTGGAGGGCATCCTGCGGCAAGAACCCGCGACGGCATAGAGCTGGAAGACAAAAGCCGCTAACAAAGGGGACATGGCAGTTGCCATGTCCCCTTTGCATGAACGGTTTTTTGTTACTGCCCCGCGGTTTTTTCCAGCCTTTCATTGTATAGACCCCTGGGCACGTAGGTGGTGTGGAGCAATTCGTGCGGGATAGGTCCGTTAGGCTTTTCCAAAAACACTTCGTAAAGTTCCATCACCGCTGTGTTTTCATGAGATTTGCGAAGGGTTTTGCTCTCATCCTCGGCGTAGAGGGCTTGCAGCCGCAGCTTGCGCAGTTCCTCCACGTTGCCGCGGGGCTGGCCGCCGCCGGTGATGCAGCCGCCCGGGCAGCCCATAACCTCGATGAAATGATAGGGGGATTTGCCGTCTTTGATCTCATCCAGCAGCTGACGGGCACCGGCAAAGCCGCTGGTAACGGCAATCTTGGCGGTGACCCCTTCCAGCCAGGCATACTCCGGCTTCACATCCTGGAAGGTCAGCTCGGCGGTTTTGATCCGGTCCAGGCCCACAATGGGCGTCACATGCAGCCCTTCAAAGGGCAATTCCCGGCCGGTGACCAGCTCGTATACCGTGCGCAGGGCCGCTTCCATTACGCCGCCAGTGACGCCGAAGATGTCCGCCGCGCCGGAGTTGAGGCTGAGGGGCGCGTCGAAAGCCGCATCCTCCAGATTGGCAAAGTCGATCCCCGCGCCACGAATCATGGAGGCAAGCTCCCGGGTGGTGAGCACCGCGTCCACATTGGGCACGCCGTTATTTTGCAACTCGGGCCGGCCAATTTCAAACTTTTTGGCGGTACAGGGCATGATGGAGACCGTGTATAGCTTTTCAGGGGGGATGTTCTGCTTTTGGGCGTAGTAGGATTTGATCAGCGCGCCCAGCATGGCGTGGGGGGATTTGCAGGTGGACAGGTGATCCAGCTGCTCGGGGAAGGTATGTTCCACAAACTTTACCCAGCCAGGACTACAGCTGGTAATCATGGGCAGGGCCTTGGGCCCGTGGATATGCTCATGGTTCAAGGCCGCGCCCAAGCGGTGCAGCAGCTCGGTGCCTTCCTCGATGATGGTCAAGTCCGCAGCAAAGTTTGTGTCAAACACATCTGCAAAGCCAAGCGCCTTGAGCGCTGCCGCCAACTTGCCGCTGACCCGGCTTCCGGGCGGCATCCCAAATTCCTCGCCAATGGCCGCGCGGATCGCGGGCGCCACCTGTACCACCACATGTTTTTCAGGATCGGCCAAGGCGGCGGCCACCTGCTGGGTGGCATCCGCTTCTTGCAGGGCACCCACTGGGCAGACCACGGTGCACTGACCGCAGTTGGCACAGTTGCTGCCTGCCAGGGGTTCATCCATCGCCGGACCGATGACGGTGCCGTAGCCCCGGTGTTGAGGCGCCAGGGCCCCTACTTCCTGGATGCCCGCGCATACGGTTACACAGCGGCGGCACAAGATACACTTGGTCATGTCCCGATGAACGGAGGGGGAGGAAACATCTGGGGCCACTTGTCGCGGCTCGCTGGCAAAGCGGGGGTTGACGATGCCCAGCCGGGTACCAAGGGCCTGTAACTCGCAATGCTGGTTGCGGCTGCAGTGCAAGCAATCCTGCGGATGGTTGGAAAGGATCAAGTCATAGATATCCTTGCGTGCCCGCATCACCCGGGCGGAATTGGTGCGCACCTTCATTCCCTCGGTGGCGGGAACGATGCAGCTGGCCTGCAAGTTCCTGGCCCCCTCCACCTCTACCACGCAGATGCGGCAGGAGCCGATCTTGTGAATGCCCTCCAGGTAACACAGCGTGGGGATGGAAACCCCCGCCAGTTGCGCGGCCTCCAAGATGGTGGAACCTTGCGGCGCTTGGACGGTTTTGCCGTTGATGGTCAATGTGATCATCTTGATTACCTCCTGTCACAGCGCAGGCAGCGCATGGATTCTGCGATCGCGTTCAGCCGATGGAACCCAACCACCACTTCGTCAAAGTTGTCTATCCGGGCGTCCGGCGGTAAGATCTCCATGGGGAAGCGCTTATGCTCGGATACATCTCCATCGTCAATGGCATCAGGAATGGAAATGGGGTTGCCCTTGTTGAGCACGCCGGTACCGCCCAGGTATTTGTCGATGGAAATCGCGGCCTGTTTGCCATCCGCAATGGCCGTGATCACCACGTCGGAGCCGCGGGCCACATCGCCGCCGGCAAACACGCCGGGCATGCTGGTCATATGCGAACCCTTTTGGGTGATGAAGGTGTCCCACTTGGTCAGCTCGATCTTGCTGCGGTCCACAAAGGGCAAGTCAGCGCTCTGGCTCACTGCGGGGATCACTGTATCCACTTCCAGGATGAAGGTGGCGCCTTCCTTGAGCTTGGGCTTGCGCCGTCCGCCGGAATCAAAGGCCGACAGCTCCATTTCATTACACAGGATTCTTTCCACCTTGCCTTTGCCTTGGATCTCCACCGGAGCCGCCAGGGTGATAAGCTTGATGCCTTCCTCTAACGCCTCGTCAATTTCTGAGCGGTTGGCGGGCATGTCGTCGATGGTGCGACGGTACAGGATGGTTACTTCCTCCGCGCCCAGGCGGCGGGCTACCCGCGCCGCGTCGATGGCGGTGTTGCCGCCGCCAATCACGCACACTTTTTTGCCGATACTGGAATCCGTACCTAGGTTCACATCCCGCAAGAAGTCCAGACCGTGGCGCACACCGGGCAGGTCCTCGCCGGGCACGCCGGCCTTGTTGGACAACTGCGTACCGATGGCAATGTACAGCGCCTCATGCTGTTCCCGAAGATCCTGAAAAGCTTCCGTCCGGCCGATGGTTCTGCCATAATGAATGCGCACGCCCACCTGCTCGATCAGGCGGATTTCATGCTCCAGCACATTGGCGGGCAGCCGATATTCGGGGATGCCGTAGCGCAACACGCCGCCGGCCACCTGCTGACGTTCGTACACGTCCACATCATACCCCAGCCGCGCCAGATAGTAAGCGCAGGTCAGGCCCGAAGGGCCGGCGCCGATGATGCCCACGCTCTTGCCATTTTTGAGGAATACGATATCCGTGCTGGAAGGGGTTTCATGCTGGAAAGCATAATCCGCCACAAAGCGCTTCAGATCTGAGATGGCGATGGCTTCATCCAGCTGGGTGCGACGGCAGCGGGTTTCGCAGGGATGGGTGCAGATGCGGCCGCATACCGCCGGGAAGGGATTTTCTTGGCGCACCAGGTTGTAGGCGTCCATAAAACGCCCCGTGGCGATGAGCGCCATATACCCGGGCACGTTGACACTGGCGGGGCAGGCGTTTTCGCAGGGGGAGAGGAACAGGTCCGCGCAGACGCCGGCGCTGCAATGGTGGTCATGGATATGCTCCTCATATTCCTGGCGGAAGTACTGGAGGATGGACAGCACCGGGTTGGGGGCTGTTTGGCCCAGGCCGCACATGGCGGTATCGCGAATCGTCAGGCTCATTTCAGCCAGCAGGTCAATATCGCCCGGCTGGCCCTGGCCATGGGTGATGCGCTCCAAGGTCTGCAGCATCCGCTTGGTGCCAATTCGGCAGGGAACGCACTTGCCGCAGGATTCATCCTGGATGAACTCCAGGAAGAACCGCGCGGTATCGACCATGCAGGTTTCCTCGCTCATGACGATGAGACCGCCGGAGCCCATGATGGCTCCCAGTGCCGCCAGGGATTCGTAATCCATGGGCGTATTTAGATGCTCTTTGGTGATGCAACCGCCGGAAGGACCGCCGGTCTGGGCGGCCTTGAACCCCTTGCCGCCGGGGATGCCACCGCCGATGGTAAAGAGGATATCGCCCAACGGGGTGCCCATAGGCACCTCCACGATGCCGGTGTTGACGATGTCCCCAGCCAAAGCGAACACCTTGGTACCACGGCTCTTTTCAGTGCCATATTGGGTAAACCAGGCGGAACCCTTAAGCATAATCGCCGGAATGTTGGCAAAGGTTTCCACATTATCGATGATGGTGGGGCAGCCAAACAGGCCCCGCTCAAAGGGGAAGGGCGGCTTTTGCCGAGGCTCGCCCCGCTGCCCCTCGATGGAGGCCATCAGTGAGGTCTCCTCGCCGCAGACGAAAGCGCCCGCGCCGATGCGAATTTCCACGTCAAAATCAAAGGAACTGCCCAAGATCCCCTTGCCCAGCAGCCCCCGCGCCCGCGCCTGTTCAATGGCGTTGCCCAGGCGTTCCACGGCGATGGGGTACTCCGCCCGCACATAGACATAGCCCATGCTGGCGCCGATGGCAAACCCGCCGATCATCATACCCTCGATGATGCCGTGGGGGTCGCCTTCCAAAATGGAGCGATCCATGAACGCGCCGGGGTCGCCCTCATCGGCGTTGCAGACGATGTACTTTTGGCTGCCGACGGCGTTCAGCCCGGCCTGCCATTTTTGGCCCGTGGGGAAGCCGCCGCCGCCGCGGCCTCTCAGTCCGCTGGCCTTGACCTCATCCACCACGGCTTGCTGAGTGCCTTGCAGGCATTTGGCGATGGCGGCGTACCCGTCCTGAGCGATGTAGGCTTCGATGCTGGCATAATCGATGGCGCCGCAGTTTCGCAGCGCGATTTTTACCTGATCCCGGAAGAAAGGGATGTCCTTGGGATCGGGAAGGTGCTGATCGCTGGCGTGGTCAAAGAAGGTATAATCCTCATAAATGAAACCGTCCACCAGATGCTCTTTTACCACGTTCTCGATTTTCTCAGGGGTCATGTGGGTGTACAGCGTGGTGCGTCCGCTCTTGTCCTCCACCATTACCAACGGCCCCATGGCACAGGTGCCCATGCAGCCGGTAACCAGCAGCGAGCATTGATCCGCGATGCCACGCTTTTCCAGCGCCTGCTCCAGCGCGTCCCGCACCGCCATGCAGTTGGAGGAAATGCAGCCCGCGCCGCCGCATACCAACAGGTGGTAGGGGGTTTTCTGGCTCTGCTTATGATAGTGGCGTTTGATCTCTTCCAGATCGGTCAGCGAACGGATGTTGGTTGAGGTGCTCATGCGTTTTCCTCCTCTCCGCTGTACCGCGATAGGATGCCTTCCAGCTTCTCCACGTTCACTTGCTTATAAACCACATCATCAATGGTCATGGCAGGGGCCAGGCCGCACGCGCCGATACATCGAGCCACCTCAAAGGTAAAGCGACGGTCAGCTGTGGTGCCTCCAATGCTCACATCCAGAAGGTTCTCCAATTTATCCACAATCTTTTTGCCTCCACGCACGTAGCAGGCAGTGCCCAGGCACACCCGAATGGTGTGCGAGCCCCGGGGCTGGGTGGAAAAAAAGGAGTAGAACGTTACCACACCGGAAACCTCCGACAGCGGAACGCCCATTCCGTCGGCGATACGTTGCTGCAACTCCAATGGCAGGTAACCATAGATCTGCTGCGCAACGTGCAGCACCTGGATCAAGGAACCGGGTTTGTGTTTGTATTGCCCGATGAAATCATCAATGAGCTGCAATTTATCCGCATCATTGGATTCGCACGCCGGGCAATGCGCCGGAGCATTTGCCATGAAATGACCTCCCTGGGATACCACCATGCGGCATCCGAATATTCACTATAATTGTGAAAAGTATAACACATATATCGTAAAAAACAAGGGCAATACAAATAATATACGATCGAGGAAATTTATTTGGCAAGAACCTTAAATAAGGAAAAAACCATGCGCCAAGCCAACCGGCGTGAGGTGTTTGTGACGGCATGGCAAAGCAAACAATCCTTCCCATGGCGGCGGGACTGCCTGCCCGTGGGCAGGGGCTTTGTTTCCTGAGCGGGTTACGCCTTCCGTTCCAGCAACATTTCAATTTCTACAGGAATGTCTCCTGGCAGCACATTGGTACCGATGGCCGAGCGTGCAGGTAGGCCCGCTTCCTGGCCAAAAAGGTCCAGCAGCAGTTGGGATGCGCCGTTCAGCACTTGGGGCTGGCTGGCAAAATCAGACTCGCTGGCCACAAAGCCCAGCATTTTCACAAAGCGCTGGATGTGGTTCAAATCGCCTAAATCCCGGTGCAGCACGGCCAGCAGGTTCAGGATGCAGAGCTGGGCGCAGTGCCGGCCTTGCTCCAGGGTGACGGCGCCGCCCAGTTTGCCCGGGTGTGGGCAGCGACCGTCCACCAGCGGACCAATGCCGGAGGTATAGATCAGCCCTTGACCAAAGGGAACCACCGCCGAATAGATACCGCCCGCGGGGGGCGGGGGAGGCAATACCAGCCCCAGCTGTTGCAGGTTTTTGTATACATCCAATGAGAACACCTCGCTTTGATGTGTCACAGGCCTTGCCGTGGGCCTGCACGGAGCAAAAAGGGAAGGGTATTCAGGCAAGTCGTAGCGTCCTGGCCGATGAGGTAAGCGTTTTCATAGCGCAAGCCAAACCATCCGGGGCGGTATATCCCAGGCTCTACCGCCACCACGTCCCCCGCCCTTAGCACATCCGGAGAGCCCGGCGCCAACACCGGCCGATCCACCTGCTGACGGGACACCCCGTGGCCTGTGTGGTGCCGGTAGCAATGCGCCCCGGCGAAGGCTTGTACCTTCTGACGAATGGATATATCTAGCACGTGGGCGGACACGCCTGGGCGCAGGGCTTGTTCCATATCCGCAAAAACCCCCGCCAGGTTGGCGGCATCGGCTTCCACTTGGGGATTGGCGCCCAGCAAAAAGACCCGGGTCATATCGCAGTACAGGCCACGAATCGGTGGGAACAAGTCCACCAGCAAACAATCGCCCTGGGCCAAAAGTCTGTCGCCGGGCAGGCAGTCCGGGTCGGCGCTATGATCCCCCGCGCCGATGCAGCATTCCACAGCTACGGTACACCCCGCGCTGCGGGTTAAGAATGCCTGGGCTGCCTCCAGCACTTCTTTCTCCCGCATGCCGGGGCATAGGATGCCTTGCAGGTGCGTGAAGCAAGCTTCCAGCATGGCATAGTTTTCTTGCATTCGCCCGCGGTTCACCATGGCCGTCAACGAAGGGCGCTAATTTTGGTCAGCAGGCCGCCGTCAATGACCAGGCTGCTACCCGAAATAAACGAGGCTTTGCTTTCCGCCAAAAACAGCACGGCAACGGCCACTTCGTCTGGCACGCCGTAGTATCCAAGGGGCTGGGAGGCCGCCACTTCTTTTTGGGCCTGCTCCATCTCCTCCGGGGGCACGCCCTCCCAAAGCATCGGGGTGTCGATGCTGCCCGGCACCACGCAATTGACGCGGATGCCCAGCGGGCCCAGTTCCAGAGCCAGCGCTTTGGTCAGCCCCTCGATGGCGGCCTTGGAGGCGGTATAGACGGCGTTTTCACTCAGGCAGGCCCGGCCCAGCACCGACGCCATGTTGATGATGGCGCCGCCATTGCGCTGTTTCATATAGGGGATGGCCTCCCGGCAGCAGAGAAAGTGCCCCTTGACATTGGTGTCCATGATGCGGTCGTAATCGGCTTCGGCAAAGGTTTCCGTAGGGCCCGCGATGCCAATGCCCGCGTTGTTGAAGAGGATATCCACACTGCCAAAGGCCTCTTGGGTGGTGCGGAAGAGCCGCCGCACCTGCCCGTTGTCCCCCACGTCGGTTTGGCAATACAGCGCGGATCCGCCCATGGCCTGGATCTCCGCCACCACCTGCTCGCCCGCTTTTTGGCCGCGGCAAGCCACCGCCACGCGGGCGCCCTCCCGGGCGAAAGCGATGCAGGTGGCCTTGCCGATGCCGCTGCCCGCCCCTGTAACGATGGCGGTCTTTCCTTCAAACCTCATGGTGTGTTCCTCCTTTTTCCATTGGCCATGCGCTGGCTATACTATAGTATATTATAGATAGGTAATTTCTCTTTGCGCAGAGGACAAAAGCTCCGGTCCCTGGGATGTTACCACGAAGTTTTCCTCCAGATGAAACATGCCCTTTGCGTTGAAGGTTCCCGGCTCCATAGCCAGCACCATGTTTTCCTGCAACAGGAGATCGTCGCTGGGCCAAAGATTGGGGGGTTCAGTGACAGCTAGGCCGATGCCATGGCCGTACCGCTGCGCGCCGGAGGAAAACGGCAGCCCTTCCTTTTGCATCATTTCATCCACGCGCTTTCCCACGGAGGCGGCCGAGACCCCAGGCTGGCAAGCCCGCAAGCCCTGGGCGCAGATGTCGTTGATGATGGATTGCAGGTTGTCATAATCATGCTTGGGCTTGCCCATTACCGCACTGCGGGAAAAGTCCGACCAATAACCGCCTACATTGGCCCCCATGTCCACAAAGATCAACGCGCCGCTTTCCACGGGCATATGGCGCTTCAGGCCGTCGATACGCTCATAATCCGCCGCGATAACCCAGCTCCAGGTTCCTTGCGCGCCAAGCTCAACCATGGTTTGCTCCAGTACGCTGCCGATTTCCACCTCGGTCATGCCTGGCCGTAGCTTGGCAAATCCTTCGCGGTACGCCTGGGACGTGATCTGGCAAGCCCGGCGGATACGCTGGATTTCCAGAGGGGTTTTGATCATCCGCTGCTCCCATAGCAGGGGGGCGGCGTCCCTGAATTGGCAGCCTGGAAGCGCTTGCTGAAACGCCAAAACGGATGAAAAATCAAGCTCTATGCGGGTCTCTCGCCCAAGCTCCATCCCGATAAGGCCCTGGCTGGCGGAAAGCTCCGCTACGCAGGCCAGCATTTCGTTAACCGGCATGCTCTCCAGGCTGGCATAAGTGCGCACTTCGCCCTGCGTCAGCATTTCCCGGGCGCAGAAAGCTGTGGATTGGTGCACCAAAAACAGGGGCGGGCCCTTGGCGGGAACCAAAAGAATCCGGGGCCTGCACCGGGCGCCCATGCGATCCACACCGCCAAACCCCGTATAATACCAAGTAAACCGGTCGTCAGTCAGGATAACCAGATCCAGACCATCCCAGCTCATCAGGGACTGGAGCTTCTGATACCGGCGTTCATATTCATGCTTGGGGAAGGCAATGCCTTCAAAATACTTCTGATGCATGCTTTGCACCTCATTTTGCCTGGTAGACCCATTGCCCCGCCTTCATGACGGAGCGGATCTTGCGGCTCTCCTGGATGCGCTGATCCGGCGCGCCGTCCAGGGCGATCAAATCGGCGGCATAACCCGGGGCGATTTTGCCAAGGGGCAGGCCCAGCGCCTCTCCTGCGGAAGCCGTGGCCGTGCGCAGCGCCTCCAGCGGTGAAAGCCCGAGGCCGCACATGTATGCCAATTCCTGATGCACGCTTTCGCCAAAAGGATGACCCACGCCGTCCGCGTCGGTGCCCAGGGCTGTGAGAATCTCCGCTGCCAGCGTAGTTTGAAAGGAGGCTTTCTGCTTCGCGGCGATCTGCGCGGCCTTTTGCCGCACATCATCCGGTACGTCCAGGGATGGGTCCTCCGCCTCCCGGTTGGTGAGGCAGATACAATGAACCGCAGCCGTGGGGTTTTGTTTCATCAGGGCCAAGCACTCGCCGTCCAACTCCACCGCATGCTCAATGCAGTCGATACCGCACTGGAGCGCCAGTTTGATACCCGGCAGGTTGGACAGATGGGCTGTTGCTTTTTTGCCCAACTGGTGGGCGGTTTGGATGGCGGCCAGCAGTTCCTGGCGGGTCAGCTGCACGTCCTCTATGTCCTCCCCGGGGGTGGATGTGCCGCCGGTCACCATCAGTTTGATCCAGTCGGCACCACGGTCCACCAGTTCCCGCACCTTGGCGCTGAACTGCTCCGAGCCGGTTGCCTGCTCGCTGATCTGCGGGGCGTGCCCGCCTACCGCGCCGATGGCGGGACCACAGGCAATGATCCGGGGTGAAAGAATGACGCCCAATTCCGCCGCGTCCCGAAGGGCAAAGATACCGTCGTTTTCGCTTCCGCAGTCCCGCAGGGTGGTGACCCCGCTCTGGATGGCCTGCCGCAAATAGCCCAGGGCCGCGATCACCCCTTGGGTCGTGTTACGGTGGCTGGCCCTGCCAAAGGGTTGCCGGGTCATTAGCAGGTGGACATGGCAGTCGATCAGCCCAGGCATGAGGAGTTGTTCCCCCAGGTCCTCAACACCAGCGTCCGGGGCCTGGGGGAGTGCGCCCCGGGCTACCGACACAATGCGCCCATCCTCCAGGGTCACCGTGCCGGGAAAGATTTGCGGATGGTCACCATCAAAGATTTTTCGGGAACAGAGGGTCAGCTTTGCCATGGTTTTCTCCTGCCGTGTATAAAGACGAGCGTACATGGGCGGCCGGGCCATGCACGCGTCGCCTTAAGCGATTTGTTATTGGATATAATCGTTGGTCACATACTGGGTCACGTCCACTTTTTCGCAGAGCAGACCGTTGTGAAAGAAGAAGTCCTGGTAGTCGTTCCAGTAGGTCAGATCCATGGCGCCCGCGGGAGCGTCGGGATTGAAAGGGGTATAGCTGCGGTCCATTAAGCTGAGGAAGGCGCGCGTGGTCATGTCTTTTTCCATGTCCGGGTACACCTTGCAGAAAATGTCCACGGCCT
>JAVBSI010000053.1:0-2582 GCA_031556815.1 Eubacteriales bacterium
GCATGGTTGCCGTTCATTACGGAAAGGAGTGAGCCAATGACACGCGACCCTCAGTACATACCCTTTGACAAAAGCGGCGAAAGCATGAAGGCCGATGCCCGGAGAAGGCAGATACCCCTTTGTCATGATGGTTGTCCATGCGGATGCTGCAACCGCTGTATCCGCGGTTCTGATTTTCGTATGAAGCGGTGTGCCCCGTAAAGCCCATCCCTCCGGATTGCCCCATCCCGGATTATCCCCTCGTGTAGTGCGAGGAGGGTAGGCTGGCCGTATTCCTGGATGAGGTCTATCCATTCAGCGCGGACGTAATGATTCCTAATGGCTTTACCCCCCAAGACGGTGCCGCGCCATGGACGATCATTAGCGCAAGTCTTGTGGGCACTCAACAGGCGCTTTACAACCTAGTGGAAACCAACCCAATGCCCGGACAGAGTCAGAGCAGCGTGCAGGTTCGCCCCTTGGTGATGTTGCAATACCAGACTGGCGCAGGGGCCCAACTTTCAAAGTTCATTCAATTCCCGGTGGATATCAGCCTGGCGTTTGCCACGCCAAGTCCAGGTGTGGCGCCAGCCTATTTCATCACGTTGCAGCCTGGAGACGCCATCAGCAATCTTTCCAGCGACGGCAGCGCCATTAGCTTTACCGCAACCCTGACGCTGAGGAGCCTGGGCTACGATGGCCGGATGAAAAAGCTTGCCTTGTTGCCGGACTTTACCTGCGCCCGGCCGCCCGGGGACTATCTTGGCAAATGCATAGCGGTGGCCAATCTGTTGCATAGCTGCCAGGCAAGCAACAATTCAATCACCGTAGCCATCGTATCCTTCCAGCGGGTGGGCAAGTCCCCTTATCGCAACGCTTCCCTTGTCTTTGTGGACTCACCGCCCGGCCTGATTTCAGTTCAAAACGATGCGTATACCGGTTATGCGGATGCGCGGCTGGCTTTTCCGGGTATCATCACTTTCACCGATTCCACCGCCGCGGTCTTTACCCAGGATGTGATGGTGTATTTGACGGTGCTGGTTTCGGGAATTGTGGTGGAGTCCAACGGAATGTTCGTTTCAGGTGGTTGGCTTGATGCTGTTGGACGGTCCTTTTTGGGTATCAGCCGCTGGCAACTTGGCGTTTCTCGCTGGGGACAGGCATGGGGGAATGGATGCTTATTTGTCTGGCCCTTGCCGCGTTTTCATGGTATACTATCCTCAGGTATAACTGTAGCCTGGAAGGCACCCGCGCCCGCTGATCCTCAGCATAGGATCCATGCAAGCGCTTTTCGTCCTGGGCATGGCTATCTTGGAAGCGCAGCCCTGGATGTCGGCAAGCCAGTGCGACAAATCATGGAAACAGGGGGAAACGGTGAGAAAAAAACTAAAACGAACCACGCTGGAAGCGTTGTCCGCTGTACTGCCCATCACCATACTCGTATTTCTGTTGGGCGTATTGGTTACCCCCATGCCGGTGGGTACGCTGATGCTGTTTCTGTTCGGTGCGGTGCTGCTGACGGTGGGTATGGGCTTTTTTACATTGGGCACGGACATGTCTATGATTCCGGTGGGCGAGGACATTGGCGCGGCCATGACAAAAACCAAAAAAATCCTGTTGGTTTGTGCCGTCAGTTTTGCCATGGGCGTGATCATCACCGTAGCCGAGCCGGATTTGCAGGTCTTGGCGGAATTGGTGCCCACCATACCCAACCAAACCTTGATTGTGGCCGTGGCTGGAGGTGTAGGGCTTTTTTTGCTGTTTGCCATCCTGCGCATTCTGTTTCGCATCAGCCTTTCCAAGATGCTGGTAGTTTGCTACGCGGCGGTCATTGTCCTTTCCATTTTTGCGCCCGACAATTTTGTCGCGGTTGCTTTTGATTCGGGAGGGGTCACCACGGGCCCCATCACGGTGCCGTTTATCATGGCCATGGGCCTGGGGCTTGCCTCTGTTCGCGCCGACCGAGCCTCCAGAGAGGACAGCTTTGGCCTGGTGGCGTTATGCAGTATCGGTCCGATTTTGGCCGTGTTGGTGCTGGGCATCTGTTATCATCCCCAGGATACCGTTTATACGCCCCCGGTCCTCCCTGCGATTGTTACCTCCAGGGATGTGACGTTGGAGTTTATCCATCAGCTTCCCCGCTATTTTTTGGAGGTTGTTCAAGCGGTGTGGCCCATCATGGCCGTGCTGATCCTGTTTCAGCTTATCACGCGCCGCTATCACAAACGCCAGTTGCTGCGCATTTTGGTGGGCTTTGTGTACACCTTTGCGGGGCTCGTGCTGTTTTTAACCGGCGTGAATGTGGGGTTTATCCCTGTGGGGCAAATGCTTGGGTCGGACGTGGCGACTTCATCCCAAAAGTGGATGCTGCTCCCCATTGGCGCGCTGATCGGATACTTTATTGTGGCGGCGGAGCCTGCCGTCCATGTGCTCAGAAAGCAGGTGGAGGATGTTTCCCTGGGCGCTATCCCGGGGAATGTCGTACAGCGGTATCTTTCTGTGGGCGTGGCGGTGTCCCTGGTATTGTCAATGCTGCGGGTACTGACGGGGATCTCTATGTACTGGTTTTTGATCCCCGGCTATATTGCCGCCATTGTGCTGAC
>JAVBSI010000087.1:0-15283 GCA_031556815.1 Eubacteriales bacterium
AGGAGCAAGCCCTTACAGAATGCTTCCTCAATGGTTTATCTGGCATAAAGGGTCTGCGGCTATACGGCGATGGTGACCGCTGGCCCAGGCTTCCAGTGGTGGCCTTCGCTTTGGAGGGGATGGACAGCGCCGAGGTGGCGCTGCGGCTTTGGGAAGACCACAAGATCGCCACCCGGTCAGGCAGCCATTGCGCGCCGTTGTTGCACAAGCGGCTGGGCACGGAGAAGGAAGGGCTGGTGCGTTGCTCCTTCTCTATACAAAATACAATGGATGAGGTTTGGCGTGGGGTGGAAGCGGTACGGTCGCTGGCCATGAGGGCCAGCGGATGAGAGAAACGGAGTGGGTGTTCAGCTTTCATACCACGGGGGACGCGATTTTGGCAGAACAAGCGCTGATGCAAGCAGGGCTTGCTCCACGGGTGATGCCCTTGCCCTCCGCCATCCGGGCGGGCTGCGGGCTATGCCTGCGGGTGGCGACGGCCCAGAAAGACGCCGCGTTGCATGCGTTGGAACAGCGGAGAATCAGACATGCCGGGCTCTACCTGCGTTATCCGCAGGGGGAGGGCAGTCGCTATGAGGAGGCTGAGAAATGAACATCATTAGCGGCTGCACCAGCGGTGGTTGCGGCGCGAAGCTGGGGCCTGGCGAGTTGCAAAGGGTGCTAGCAACGCTGCCTCCCATGGTGGATCCCCGGCTGCTGATTGGCTTTGAGGGCAGTGATGACGCCTGTGTCTATCAGCTGGATGGAGAAAAAGCGCTGGTCTGCACGGTGGATTTCTTCCCCGCTATGGTGGAGGATCCGCTGGTGTTTGGCCGCATCGCGGCGGCCAATGCGCTAAGCGACGTGTTTGCGATGGGCGGCGACCCATTGGTGGCATTGAATTTGGCCTGCGTTCCACAAGCAATGGAAACGGCGATGCTGGCTGACATCCTGCGGGGAGGCGCGCAGAAGGTGCTGGAGGCAGGCGCGGTGGTGGCGGGGGGACATACTATTTACGATAAGGAGCTGAAATACGGGCTTTCTGTCACGGGAATCGTGGAGACCGCAAGGTGCATTCGCAACGATACGCCCCGCGTCACCGACCGGCTGATCCTGACCAAGAGGCTTGGCACGGGGATTGTGTTGGCCGCGCATCGGGCGGGGATGGCAAGGGAAGCCGCGCTGGAAGCCGTGCTGGCTGCCATGCAGCGCCTGAACCGGGACGCTTCGATGGCCATGCGCCGCTATGACGTGAGCGCGGCCACCGATGTGACCGGCTTTGGGCTGCTGGGTCATGCCAAGGAAATGGCCGGGGAAACAGCCACGCTGAGGATCGAGCCGGATGCGCTGCCGCTTATGCCGGATGCCCTGGCGTACGCCAAGGAATACCTAACCACCGCCGCCGGGCAGCGGAATCGGAACCATCTGGCGGAGGCTTGCGAGCTGACGCGAGTATCAGGCTGCATGCAGGAGGTATTGCTGGATCCGCAAACTTCCGGCGGGCTGCTGATTGCGGTGGCGGCATCGGACGCGGAGGCTTTGCTGGCGGACATACGCCAAAAGGATCCTGATGCGGCGTTGATCGGTACCGTACAACCCAGGGGAACGCATCCAATTGATTTGGGGAGGAAGTAGCCATGAAACATTTGGACATGACAGGGCAGCCTTGCCCGATTCCGGTGATGAGGACCCGTCAGGCGCTGCAAAGCGAGGAGGCCGTAGTGACGGTGGTGGATAACGCCATCGCCGTGCAGAATTTAGAAAAAATGGCCAAGGGCGAGGGCTTGTCCTGTACGTGGCGGGCGTTGGCTCAGGATCGCTTTGAGGTCACCTTGGCCCGGTCAGGAGCGGCCCAAGAGGAGGTTCCTCCGCTGCCCTTGGTACCCTGTGTGGCGGATGCGGGTGGCATGACGCTGCTCCTGGGCCGGGAGGGCCTGGGGGCCGGCGCGGATGAATTGGGAACGATGCTGATGAAAGGCTTTGTGTTTGCGCTGACGGAGCTGGCCCAGCCACCCGCATGCTTGATTTTTCTCAATGGCGGAGCGAAGCTGACCACGGAGGGTGCAAGTACCGTGCCGGATTTGCGAACTCTGGAGGAAAGAGGGGTCAAAGTCTACACCTGCGGCACTTGTGCCAACTATTTCGGCATCAAGGACAAGCTGGCTGTGGGCGAGATTACGGACATGATGCACATTGTGCAGCTCCTTTCCAGCGCGCAGCGGGTGATGAGTCTGTGAAGCTTAGCGCGCTGTTGGGCTTAGTCCCTGGCGATAAGGTGGCTGTGGTGGGCTGCGGCGGGAAAACCAGCGTTATTCGCCTGCTGGCCCGGGAAAACGGGCACAGGCCTGTGCTGATTGCCCCCACCACCCGCATGGCGGTTGCCGAATGCGCGGCGCTGCCCGGTGTCCGATATCTGGGGGATGTGGTGGGGGAGAAGCTGGTGGGCAAGCCGGACGCGGAGATCTTGGCTGCCTGCGTAGGTTGCGGCCTGTCCCTCATGGAAGTGGATGGCAGCAAACGATTGCCCCTAAAGGCGTGGGCTGCCCACGAGCCGGTCATTCCCAGCTTTACCACGATCACCTTGGGAGTGCTCCCCGCCAGAAGCTTGGGATTGCCTGCCACAGAAAAAAACGTTCACCGGCTGCAGCCGTTCCTTGCACTAACGGGGTTGGCCGAGGGCGACCCGGTGGAGGAGTGCGCTCTTTGCCGGTTGGTGATGGCCCCCGGAGGGATGTTTGCCAAGGCGGTGGGCCGCCAGGTGCTGCTCATCAATCAGGCGGATGACGGGTCAAGCATGGCCAACGCCCGACGCATCGCTCAAGCGATCGTCGGATTTCAGGGGCGGATTCTGATCGGCTCCGCCAGGCAGGGCAGGTTTGAGGAATGGAGAACAACATGAAAAACGCGGAGCTGGTGATCGTGCGTGGCGGCGGCGATATCGCCACGGGCATCATCCAAAAGCTGCATAGGGCCGGGCTCAGGGTATTGGTTTTGGAGACGGAGCAGCCGTTGGCCATCCGGCGGACGGTGTCTTTGTGCGAAGCAGTGTATGAAGGCGCCGCTCAGGTGGAGGACGTTGCCGCCAGGCTCGTGTCGGATGAGACGGGTATAGAAGCTTGCTTTGCCGGCGGGCAGGTGCCCTTGGTGGTTGATCCGCTAGGGCATTGGATCACCAAGGGAAAGCCGCAATGTGTGGTGGATGCCATTTTGGCGAAGCGAAACCTGGGCACCACCCTTGCCATGGCAGAGGTGGTCATCGCTGTTGGGCCTGGCTTTTGCGCGGGTATGGATGCGCATGGGGTGATCGAAACCATGCGCGGCCACGACCTGGGCAGGTTGATCTTGCAGGGTCCGGCGCTACCCAATACGGGCATCCCCGGCGAGTTGGGAGGCAGAAGTGCGGAGCGGGTCCTCCATGCGCCCACCGCTGGGGTGGTGCGGCATATTCGCAGGATCGGCGATGTCGTGCAGGCGGGAGAGCCGGTGCTGGCCGTGGGAGAAGAGGTGTGTACCGCGGCCTTTCATGGTTTGCTGAGGGGGCTCATCCGCCAGGGTGTGACCGTGGCGCAGGGGACAAAGCTGGCGGATGTGGATCCGCGCATGGATGTGAACCCATATACCATTTCAGACAAAGCGCGCTGCATTGGCGGGGCGGTCTTGGAGGCTTATTTTTATTTCAAGAACAGAGGTGAAAGCGGTTGAAAGCGCTGTTTGAGGAGGCGTTGCGCAGGCTGGAGGCGGGTGAGAACCTGGCCATGGTCAGCGTGGTGAGCAGCAACGGCTCCACGCCCAGAGGGCCGGGCGCTCGCATGCTGGTGGGCCCAAATGGGTATGTACACGGCACGGTTGGTGGCGGGGCCATCGAGTACGAAGCAATACAACTGGGGCAACCAATGGCTATGCAGGGGGACTGCTTCACCCGGACATTCGTGCTACGCAATGAGGAGGCTGCTCAGCTTGGCATGGTGTGCGGCGGGGCGATGGAGCTATTTTTCCATCGACTGACAGAGGCGGATATTCCGCTTTGCAAGCAGCTGCTGAAGGCGCTGGCATTGCCAACGGGCGTCTACCTGCTGACAGACCTGGCAACGGGGCGGATGCAGATTGCTCAGGGGAAACAGGCCGCGCCCCAGGGGGTCTTTGTACAGATGCTCACAGCAGGGGATTTTGTCCATGTCTTTGGTGGGGGACATGTGGCCCAGGCCCTGGCGCCCCTTCTGCACAAGGCGGGGTTTCGATGCGTGGTGATGGATGACCGGGAGGCGTTTGTTAGCAGCGCGCTTTTTCCCGATGCGTCGCAGCGCCGGCTGGTGGACTATGCCGACCTGGCTGGGCTTTCCATCGGCCCGGAGGACTCCGTGGCCATCATGACCCGCGGGCATTTGGGCGATATGCAGGTGCTCAGCATGGCGCTTCGCACGAAGGCGCGCTACATCGGCATGATGGGCAGCGCCGCCAAGAGGGCTAAAGTATATGAAAGCCTTTTGCAACAAGGCTTTGGACGGCCAGATATCGACCGGGTGCATTCGCCGATTGGCATGGCCATCCAAGCCGAGACACCCTTTGAAATTGCTGTCAGCATTGCTGCGGAGCTGATCCTGGTCCGGGCGCTGAGCAGAGGGGAAAAGCAGTAAAACAATGAAAGAACCGGGATTTGGTTGCCAAGCCCGTGGCTTTCCTGTATAATAGGCCAAAATATGCCCCTGACGGCTGGTAAAGGAGGTGTCCTTGGTGTCCGACGCAGTGAAGCAGATCGCGATGCGAATTTTGGATCTTCGCGAAATTTCGGACTACACGGTTGAGCAGATGGCGGACGCGCTTTGCGTGCCCGCAGAGGAGTACCGCAAATATGAAAGCGGCGAAGTAGACATGCCCATCAGCTTTTTGGTCAAGATTGGCGAGGTTTTTCATGTGGACATGACCGAGCTGCTCACCGGGGAATCCCCCCGGTTGAATGTGCTCAGCGTGACCCGTGCCGGCAAAGGGCAGGACATCGTGCGCCATGACCAATATGTATACAAAAACTTGGCCTACAATTTTGCTCATCGCAAGATCGAACCGCTCTATGTGACTGTGCCACCCAACACCAATCAGCAGCTAGTGCCCAATAGCCATGGCGGTCAAGAGTTTGATTATATCCTGTCCGGCGTGATGCGCATCGTCATTGGAAAGAATGAACTGGTGTTGCATCCTGGGGACAGCGTGTATTACGATTCCAACACGCCGCACGCCATGCAGGCTGTGGGCGAGGAGCCGGTGCATTTTTTAGCGATGGTGATTCCCTAAGCAAGGTCAAGACCTATCAGATGGGGTCTGCGCCCGCAGTAGAGTAAGGAGTATGGAAGTATGCTGGCTCAGCGGTATATCCGGGTGGATTTAACCTCCCAGGAGGATTTTGAGGAACATTTTTCATTGCAAGTACCTGAGCATTTTCATTTTGCCTATGACATCATTGACGAGTATGCCAGGACGGAACCGAATAAGCGCGCCCTGATCTGGTGCGATTTGCATGGGAATGAGCGAACCTTTACCTTTGGTGACATGAGCCGACTCAGCGACCAGGCCGCCCATGTGTTTGCGGCCCATGGGCTGAAAAAGGGCGATCCGGTGATTTTGATGCTCAAGCGGCGCTATCAGTTTTGGATTGCGGCGCTGGGGCTGCTGAAGGTTGGCTGCATTTTAATCCCTGCCACCGCGCAGCTGCAAAAAAAGGACATCGTCTACAGGGCCAATGCCTCTGGAGCCAAGGCTCTATTTTGCGTAGAGGAGGCGGAGGTGCGGGCCAACGTGCTGGCCGCCGCGCCGGAGTGTGAGACCGTGCACACCCTGTTTACCCTGGGCGAAGCGGAGTCCTTTGTTAACTTCAACAAGGAGCTGGAAGGCGCGCCGGAAGGCTGGATGAAGCCGGCGGAGCTGCCGGAGAATGATGACATCATGTTGATGTACTTCACCAGCGGCACCACGGGCCTGCCCAAGATGGCAGCCCACAATTGGACCTATCCCATTGCGCAAACCGTGACGGCTTATTACTGGCATAACCTGGGGGATGAGGATATTCACCTGGCAGTAGCGGACACCGGCTGGGCCAAAGCGGGCTGGGGCAAGATGTACGGTCAATGGATCTGTGGCGCGACGCTGTTTGTATACGATTTTGACCGGCTGGTAGCCCCGGAGCTCATGCAAGTGGTGGCCAAGTATGGTATCACCAGTTTCTGCGCGCCGCCCACGGTGTATCGCTTTATGATCAAGGAAAATATCGACCAATATGATTTCAGCCGCCTGCGCTGGGCCAACTGCGCTGGCGAGCCCCTGAACCCAGAGGTCTACGAGCAGTTTTTGAAGGCCACAGGCGTGAAAATCCGCGAGGGGTTTGGGCAGAGCGAAACCACGCCGCTGCTGATGACCACCAAGTGGATGGAGCCTAAGCCAGGCTCAACGGGCAGGCCTTCCCCCGCTTACGACATCGCTTTGGTGGACGCGCAGGGCAAAGAGGTGGAAGACGGCGTGGAGGGAGAAATCGTGATCAACATGGAGCACGGCCATCCGCCGGGGCTGTTTATGGGGTATTATCGCAACCAGGCACAGACGGATGAGGTATTCTATGGAGGGCTATACCACACGGGGGATATGGCCTGGCGGGATGTGGAGGGCTACTACTTTTTCATAGGCCGTAGCGATGATGTGATCAAATCCAGCGGTTACCGAATCGGCCCCTTTGAGGTAGAAAGCGCGCTGTTGACCCACCCGGCTGTATTGGAGTGCGCCATCACCGCTGTGCCTCATCCGGATAGGGGCCAGGTGGTCAAAGCCACCGTGGTGCTGGCCCCAAATCGCGGGTACCAGCCCAGCGACGAGTTGGTGAAGGAGCTGCAAAAGCATGTGAAGGCAGTGACCGCCCCGTATAAATATCCACGCATCGTGGAATTTGTGGACGAACTGCCCAAGACCATCAGCGGGAAGATCCAGCGAAAGCTGATCCGTATCCGGGACGAGGGCGTCTAGGAGGAAGAGGGAAGCGCGACAAGCCAGGATGGTATCCCGGGAGGGCTGGAGGAACCGCAGTCCTTCCAAATGCATATGTCAGGACAGCCGCTTGCATGGCAAGCGGCTGTCCTGACGTTCAAGCCACATTATTGGGAGAGGCCCTCCAATGCAGCGCACTCCTTCGGGGCCAGCGCAAAGGTAAAGGCTTGCGCATTGCCCTTGGCTTGCTGTGGGGTTTTAACCCCGGTGATGACCACGCTGCCGGGCAGACGATCTAAAATCCAGCGGATCGCCACGCTGGCCACAGGCACGCCATATTTTTCCGCTAAGGGTCGCATGGCTTCCACGATCCGTAGGTTCTTCGTCAGATTTTCCCCGTAAAAGTTGTCATAGATGGCGCGGCTACGGCGGTCGTTGTTTTCAAAGGACACATCCGGGCCGTATTTGCCCGTCAGGATGCCCTGTCCCAGGCTGCCCCAGGTGAGGGGCGCAATGTCCAGCTGTTGGGCAATGGACAGGATGGCCGCCTCGTTCTGCCGATGGGCTAGGCTATAGTGGCTTTGAACGCTGGTCAGCTGGTCGGCATAGGGCAAAAGGGCAGGCAAGTCACTCTCCCGGATATTGCTCAGGCCAATGGCTCGGATGATTTCTTTTTGTTTGTAGGCAAGCAGGGCTTCCATCAGGACAGGGATGGGGGTTTTGCCATCCAAGTAATGCACCTGGTATAGATCCAGGTAATCCGTACGAAGATGGTTCAGGCTGGCCTTCAGTGCGGTTTCAATGTATGCGGGGCTGTTGTCGTAAAACGTTTTGCCGTTCTCCACCCGCACGCCGAACTTGGTGGCCAAAAGCACCTGCGACCGGCGGCTTTGTAGCACCTGGCCCAATGTTTCCTCAGAGCGGCCCAGGCCATAGGTGTCGGCGGTGTCAAAGAAATTCACGCCCATGTCCACGGCCTGGAGCATGGCGGCTTCGATCTCGCTGCGGCTTACGTCGCCCCAGCCATATTCTCCTGCGGGGCAACCGCCCATACACAAGCGGCTGGCCGCGAAGGGCAGATGTTTCAGTGGTAGGTATTCCATAGATTCTCCTTTGTGCTAGGGATGCCGTAGTCCCTTGGGATAATGGTTTTTGAGCTGGCCATCGCTGCCCTTGGCAAAGCCCAGGGCCAGGCCGCCATAGGTCATCAGGGCATAGCCGGTGGGTGCGCCCGGCAGGGGCAGGGTTTCGCCCTGCTGGTACAAAACGGATTGGACCAGGGTGAGGGGCACGCAGGGCATGCCATAGGGCGGGCACAGAGCCAGCGCCAAGGCATGATCGGGTGCAAACACCTTGCCTTTCAGCGTGCCCAGATGCACACCGGCCCGGTATACCTTTATACCGCTAAGAGATGGCAGAGGCGGGGCAGCCAGCAGCGTGTTTCCCAAGCAGCCGTTGGCCACAGGAAAGGTCTGCTCAGGGAAGCTTTGCCGAAAGCTTTCATAGGCCTCCAGCTGCACTTTGCTGGCGTGCTGCAAGGAATGGCCTGGAAAGTGAAAGGGCAGGGCTTTTGCGGGAATGGGCCCATCGCCACGCTTTCGCAACAAGGCGACAAAATGCCCTTCTCCTGCGACTTGATGGGGGTACAGACGTAGCATACCGTCCGTGGAGGACAAGCATTGTCCATCGCCTGTGGGAACGAAAAACGGGGCGGGTTCCATGTCGCCGTATGCATTCACAAACCAGGCGATGACCTGCTCGTTTTCCTCCGGGCTGAAGGTGCAGGTGCTGTACACCAGACGGCCACCGGGCGCAAGCATGGCATAGGCGCTGGCCAGGATGCGCTTTTGCCGGGCGGCGCAACCCGCGGGGCTTCCGGCGTTCCACTCCAGGCGGGTTTCCGGGTGGCGGCGGAACATGCCCTCTCCGCTACAGGGGGCGTCCACCAACACCGCATCAAAAACATCAGGCCAGGCCTTTGCAAGGGTTTCGGGTTGGGCACAGGTCAACAATGCACAAGCTACGCCCATGCGTTCCACGTTGCGGGCCAGCACCTGCGCCCGTGAAGGCACAGGCTCGTTGGCCACCAACAAACCTTGGCCCTCCAGCATTTCCGCCAGTTGGGTCGCCTTGCCGCCCGGCGCGGCGCAAAGGTCCAGCACCCGTTCCCCAGGCCTGGGAGACAGCACCCGTGCTGGAATCATGGCGGTGGGTTCTTGCAGATAATAGGCGCCTGCTTCGTGCAGGGGGTGAGCGCCAGCGCCGCTGTCCTGTGCCAGCCCATATCCGTTGGGTTCCCATGGAATGGGCGCCAGCAAACCGGTGGGCTCCTCCATGGGGAAAAGCAGCTTGCGAGGATTTAGGCGCAGACCTCGGACGTGGGGGGCGGCAAGAGCGGCAAGAAAAGCATCGGTGTCTGGGCCTAGCTGTGTCTTCATGCGCAAGGTGAATGCCTCGGGCAAGGGGGGACAACAATCCGTCACGAGCCTTCCACCAACCAATCAGGCTTCATCAAGGGTCGGATGGGAAAAAACATGGCCTGCATATCCTGGGGCAGTTGTTCTCGCAGGCGCTCTTCGCCGACGACCAATCCGATGGGCACTTGCAACCGTCCAGACACCTCCTGCAACAACGCTTGTCCGTGAATGAGGTCCTGGGCGGTGGTTTCAGTTTGTAGGTTTGCGTTGTTCACCAAAAAGTCCGGCTGGAGGCGGCCCCGGCTTGCAATGAGCGCAAACAGGCTTTGGATGTCCTCCACTGTGCCGGATAAAGGCCGCAGAGGATTGATTACATACAGCAGGGTCACTTGCTCCCGCACTGCGGCAAAATTGGGATGATAGCGACCCAGCGCCGCCGCGCCGGTGTCGTCCCCACCCACATCGATCACCACATGGTCGTAGTTTGATGCAAAAATGGACTGGATTTGGGCGGGCAACGAAGGCACATCCACCGAGGACATCGCAAAAGAAGGCATCATCAGCTCGATGCCCTCGTCGGTCAACAATGCGCCTTGCTCCGCACTACGAAAATAAGGGTTGACGATGTCTAAATCCACCAAGACCACGCGGCTTTGGGTTTGTTTGCGCTGATACCGCGCCAGGGCGAGGGCCAGCTCCGTTTTGCCGCTGCCGTAGTTGCCCACCAGCACCGTGTACTTGCTGTCTAGGGGGAGCATCACTCCTCACCGCCTTCGGGGGGCTTTTTGGGGAGAACAGGCGGATGGAAGGAAGTCTTGATATTGGCTGTGGATTGAAGGTCGCGGATGGTGGCCGGATGATCTTCATCGTCCGAACGGACCAGTTTTCGCGCTTTCCTGGCCAAAGCAATCAAGCCTTTTTTGGCATGGTCATCCTGGGTGGGCTCCGCCGTTTGATAATAGGGCACAAAGGTGGTATTGGGAAAGTCCACCAGGGGCTTCATCAGCGGCTCGGGCTCATCAGGCGGTGGGGGAGGAGGCTCCCCCAAGCCGAAATTCTGTTGAAAGGTCTCCACATCCAGACCGGGATGGATGGGTTGGGCACTGGATGGGGCAGGCGCGGGTGGCTTGGCATAGCGCTGCTCCAGCGCGGGCGGCGGCGCAAACCCAGCCTGCACATCCAACAAATAGGCTGCGGGCTCGGGCTGGGTATTGCCAAAGCCGGGATTTAAATCCTGGGCAGGATTGGCATAGGGCTGATGATACGTTTCCATCGCGGGCGGCGGTGCCACCGGCGCCCAGGAGGCGGTAGGCTCGTCAAAAACGGGTTGCACATCCTCCATAGCATAGGGGGCTGTATACCGATAGGTAGGGTTGGGCTGAATTTGGGGCGCAAAATCCTGGGGTGTGGCAGGTACCTCCTCCATCATGGAGGGCGGGGTCTGTGGCGGTACATAGCTGGGGAGGATCGGCGGAGGCAAAGCCTGGCGATAGGAGGGGACGGGTTCTTCCTCATCCTCAAGCTCCGGTTCGTGCCTGAGCCTACGCTTCAGCCGTCCCAGCTGAGTGCTCCAAACATAATCAGGCCGCCACCGAAAAAAATAGACGATCCGGTCTACCACAAATCCGGCAATGCAAAGGCCCACAAACACGGCCTTCCAATGGAAGCGCAAAAAAGAAAGAAAGCTGCCCCCATTGTCGCTGCTGAGGAGCCGCCAAAGGTTATCAAAAAGAGCGCGAAGCCATCCAAGCAGGATGGACAAAATGGCCCCGGCAAACCCGTTCATCAAGCAACTCCTTTCCACTGGTCATTGGAATCTCAGGGGGGTTCATCAGTCCGCTTTCAAATGGAAAACGGCGTTCTTGGGGGTGATAGCATAGGTGAAATTCCGCTCATCCACGCCGTTGATCTTCAGCAGGATAGGCATATCATAATCCCCGGTGGGCAAGTCGCTTACATCCACATAAGCGGTAAAAGCACTAGATTTGAGAGCGTCCAGCAACATGGCAGGGCCTGTTAACGCCAGGGAAACGGTTTGGGTGTCACAAGTGGTGGTTCGCTGGCCGGACCGGTCGGTAAAGGCCAGCTTTACATCTGTGAAATCCCGGGCGCTGATGACCGGAGAGATTTCCACATACAGAGTGATGCTGTCCGCGCTTAGATAGATCAGCTCGGATGGCTTGCGGATGTCCACTTCCAACGAGAAGGATTCGGTTTTGCCCGTCACGTCCACAGCATGCGCCAAAAAGAGAGAGTCCAAGGCATCCAGGCCGGTTTCATCCCCGGCGGCTACCAGAATGTTGGGGGTTGCGCTGACACTTTTGACTTCATACCCTTCGGCAGGGGCACCTGTGGTTAAGGACAGCGAACTAATGGGCAAGGTTTTGGTAGCATACAGGGTCTGCTCCACCACGATGGAACGAAGCAATACGCCTGCGCTGGTGACATCGATGAAATCACTTTGTACCTCCTGGCCCTTGGCATCAGTAAAGCGCATGGGTACCGCAGTGCGAACCAGCCCCACTTGGGCCGGCAGGTCGGACACGTCAAAATCCACCATGACCCGGGCGATTCGTGTGACGATGCTTTTTGGGCCGCTAACAGACACGCTGCCGGGATCCAAGGAGGGAGCAGTGCCATAATACCCCTTTGGGAACTGGCCGGTGCGCTCCACGGACACAGGTACCCGATAACTGGTGATATACTCGTCCACCATGACTTCCACATTGTCCGGTGAGAGCTCTTTCACAGTGCCGTAGGTGGTGGTGGAGTTGGTCAGGATGCGAAGCTGCTGAACCCCTGTCTCCGTGATCTTGCTAAGGTCCACCCGGGGATTATAGTTGGCGGCGGAAACGGTATTGTATTCCCGCTGGGGCACATCCACCCGCAGGCGGGTGGTTAGGGGCGCGGCAGAGAAGTTTGCCAGCACAATGAGTCCGTTGCGCTGCAAAGCCTCTGCCCCGGTAACGGTAACAGGCACATCCACAAAGGTGCGCTCCCGGGTGAGGGAGGGGTCCTGGGTGATGAGCCCTGCCCACAGGCAGACAGCCAAAAACACCGCCAGCAATTTCCAAGGCAGATTATGCAGCATCCTCCGCCAGAGCCTCTGCGGCAGGGTTTTGAGTGCGTCCACAAGAGAGGGTTTCCGCTGGGGCGTTTCTTTTTTTTCGTTGGCCTCAGGCCCCATATTCATGCCGCACCTCCCTTGTGCCGACGGGTCCTTTCCAGCAAAGAGGACCATAGGCTATTCTCTTTTTGATGGTACATGGTGGTCAGCGTAGCCTCCAAGACGGTGCGGTCGAGGTGCCGGGTCAGCCGCCCTTCCTTGGACATAGAGATGATGCCAGTCTCCTCGCTTACGATCAGCGCAATGGCGTCTGTGGTTTCCGTGATGCCCAGCGCAGCCCGGTGGCGGGTCCCCAGCTCACGGCTGATGCCTGTGCCTTCGCTTAAGGTGAGGATACAGGCCGCCGCCATGATGTGGGGACCGCGAATCACCACTGCGCCATCGTGCAGGGGGGTGTTTGGCTCAAAGATGTTTTCCAGTAACGCGCCGGAAATTTGCGAATCCAGCATGGTGCCGGTCTCGATGATATCCTTTAGGCCGATGCGCTGCTCAAATACCAGCAGCGCGCCTACCCGGCGGCGGCTTAGCGAGAGCAGCGAATTGGTGATTTCTCGCACGATGGTGCTGCTTTCCTTTTGGTCAGTGGTATGGGAACTGTCCCGGATAGCGCCCCGGCCGATTTGCTCCAAAGCCTTGCGCAGCTCGGGTTGGAAGAGGATAACCAGCACAAGCGCACCGTTGTTGACGACATTGAGCAGTACCCAGTTCAGCGCCGTGAGGCCCAGCAGGTCGCTGACCCAGCTGGCCAACAACAACATAGCCAGGCCCTTTAGCACGGCGCTGGCCCGGGTTTCCTTGGTGAGCATCAATAATTTGTATAAGAGGAAAGCTACGATGAAAATGTCCAGAATATCAGCGATGGTGGGACGGTTAAACACATTCCAAAGCACGGTGGTGATTTGCGTCCATAGCGTTTGCATGTGTCCTTGTCCCTCGCTTTCTGTGCAGACTCAATCTTTAACTTTCATTATACTACATTTTAAAGGCACGGGAAAGCCCTTCAGGTAAAAATTCAGGAGTTGTTCACATGGATTTCCGGATGCAGGCAGTGATACAAACGGAGGCGAACGACAAAACCATCCTGGGCGCATCGGTTTTCCTTTCCTGGGTTTTGTGATATAATTGCGCGGAGAGTGAAAGGGATACCAAAGAACAATTGTGGAGCGAGGCAAGGGCATGGAGCACGAGGGACACCGGCAACGCATGCGGGAACGTTTTGGGAAGCAAGGTCTGGACGGCTTTGCACCTCATGAGGTTTTGGAATTGATGTTGTTTTTTGCCATTCCGCAAAAGAACGTCAACCCCTTGGCGCACCAACTACTGGAGAAATTCGGGTCGCTACACGCCGTGCTGCACGCGGATGCGAAGCAGATGATGCAGATCAAGGGGATTGGCGAGTATACCGCTATCTTCCTTAGCCTGTTCGCGCCGGTGGCACGCTATGCGCAGATGGAAAAGAGCGTGGAGCGGGTGACGCTGGGCAACCGCAAGCAGGCGGAGGAGCATTGCATTCACCTGCTGGACGGGCAGCGCCGGGAGGTGTTCTATGCCGTATGCCTGAATGGACAGATGCAGGTGCTTTCTAATGCCATGATCGCCAAGGGATCCATCGGCGAGGTGCCCGCGTATCCGCGCCTTGTGGCGGAGGCGGCCCTGAACCACAACGCCCATGGCGTCATGCTTTGCCACAACCATCCAGGGGGGTCGATCACCCCCTCCCAAGGGGATGTGGAGACCACCCGGCAGTTGGGCGTGTTGTTGGCGGGACTGGAGATCACGTTGGTGGATCACATTATCGTGTCCGAAGGCAAGGCCCTGAGTATGGTGTCCTGCGGCTTGATTGAGCAGGAAATTTCATCCGTTGGGGTGGTCAGCCGGGTGGCGGATCCCGCCAGCGAGATACGCATTCGAAACCAGCTGCTGAAAAAGCAAAAAAATCAGGAATGACAGCATTACATGGGAGGAAGCATGAGCGAAAAGGAACGACGGAAAGCGCAGCCCCAAACGAAAAGCTGGCAAAGGACGGTGCTGCATGTGGTGATCATCCTATGCTGCCTGGGCGCGCTGGCCTATGGCGGCCTGGTTGGCTTTGTGTGTTATCAGGAGGCCCATGTTGAGCCGGCTACGGACTATGATGCCATAATCGTGCTGGGGGCCCAGGTGCTGCCCTCCGGTGAGCCCTCCATCCAACTGCGCTGGCGGCTGGATAAGGCCGTTGAGATGTATCAAAAGAACCCTTGCCCCATCGTCACCTGCGGTGCACAGGGAGAGAATGAGCCGGACACGGAGGGCAAGATCATGCGGGAGTTGCTGATTCAGGATGGATTGCCCGCGGATCAGATCTTCGCGGAAACAGACTCCGAGGATACCCAGGATAACATTCGCAACGCCTGGACGATTCTTTCGGATTTGGGCTGCAAGCGACCGCTGATTGTGACCAGCGATTATCATCTGCCCCGGGCCCTTTGCATTGCCAAAGATGTGGGGCTGGAGCCACAGGGTGCGGGCAGCCTGTGCAAAAGTGGGTTTTTCTTCTGGGCAAAGAACCATTTCCGGGAGGCCCTGGCTTGGGTAAAGTATTGGGGCATCAAGTATCTGGGGTTGCCTTTGTGACGCAAATCCAACGGAAGGTGAAGATAACGGGACGTCTGGAGGAGATGGGCATTGCCTATCACCAGGACGCCCCTGGGCGGCTTTTGGCATACCACGAAATGCTCTGTGAGTGGAACACTCGCATGAACCTCACCGGGGACACGGATTTTGACACGGCCTTGGATCGGCTGTATATAGATTCATT